>CAYFXN010000030.1:9050-18947 GCA_964347065.1 uncultured bacterium
CCTTCCCGAAGGCATCCGCTATCCTGATCGCCTCGAATTTCTCGTCCTGGAACGTATCGATGAGACAGATCCTCTTGACGCCCGATGGCACCACCTGGTGGAAGGCCCTCATCGCCTCCAGGGTATCGCCCATGACGAGAATCAGTGCGTGGGGAATGGTCCCCGACGGTTCGATGCCGATCTTCTTGCCGCAGAGGACCGTAGATACCCCGTCTGCGCCGCCGATATAGGCATTTCTCTCGATGAAAACCGACAGGGCAGGGTGCATCCTCCTGGCCCCGAAGGAAAAGACGAGTTTGTCTCCGGCAGCCCTTTTTACCCTCGCCGATTTCGTCGCGATCCCCGACGCCTGGCACAGCACGCCGAGAACAGCCGTCTCCAGTTCCGCAAACGCCGCATAGGGGCCCTCGATAACCATGACGGGCTCTTCGACCATAAATACGGTCCCCTCGGGAAGGGCCTTCACGCTCACCCCTTTTCCCTCGAAAATGGCGAGGGCATCTGAGAGCCCGGCAAAAACCCCCCACCGGTAATTCTCGGGAAATCTCTTGAGAAATACCTCTGCCTGGACACGTACCCCCTCAAGGCCACGTGCCTTCAAAATGTCAACGGTCCTCTTGAAATAGATATCCGTCGTTTTCCCCTCTCTGATCTCTTTGAACGTAGCGATATAATCCATCACCGGCTTCCCTTTCTCAGGACATCTACTCCCAGGACACTCTTCATGTGCTCCAGTGCGAAGAGGTGGCTTTTCCTGTCGAGTCCGGCCACGAGTTTTTCGTCCACGCACACGTCGAACCCTCTCAGGACAGCGTCCGATGCCGTGTGGAGGATACAGATGTTCGTGACGCATCCGGCCAGATGGAGCTTTTGAATGCCCCGTTTCTTCAACATCCTTTCGAGGGAGGTCCGGTAAAAGCCCGAATAGCTCTTTTTTTCGATCAGGATGTCACCTTCGCGCGGAGCAATATCCCTCACGACTTCTGCCCCCTCCGTTCCTCTGACGGCGTGCGGAGGCCATCCGAACCTCTCAAATTCCTTGTCCTTCTTCGCGTGAGCGTCGCTTACATAAATCACGGTCTCTTTTTTTCTCCTGGCGGAAGCAATCCTTCTTTTCAGGGCGGGAATAATCTTTCTCGTCTCAGGTACCTCGAGGGGAGCACCCTTCCGCACAAAATCATTGAGCATATCTATGACGACGAGCGCGCTTTTCTCTCTTTTTCCCATGCTTTCATCCTCTTTTTTATGCAATATATTAAAACACCTTCTTCTCTTTTATCGTATCAAGAATCTTCCGCTCGATTTTTTTCTTCTCCCTCTCGATGATATCCTCTTTTTTCCTTTCCAGAAGGCCTTTTGCGTCGAGGGATACCGTCGGCCCGGTAAGCGGCCCCGCAATGCTCAGCGGTATGATGAGATTCCCCTGGTCATCGGTCACAAACTTTTCGATACCCGCAGCCTTCCCCGCTATAGCCCGGGGAATAACGGCATCCCCCGAAAAGGCGAATCTGTTCTCTGCCGTTAAGCGCGCTACGCCCTTCAGGTTGAAGGTGCTCGTTTTGAAAAGGAAATTTTTAACGATCGCCTCTCCGCCCTTGATTTCAAAAGGGGCGAAAAGGCTATCGAAAACGGTTACCGACCTCTTTGCCGTGCCCTTTCCCGTATAGGCAGCGAGAGCGTTCTGGATTCCTGCGACTTTTCCGATATCCGACAGCAGGTCCACTCCCTCGATCATGCCGCTCGTAATCGCTATCTCTCCCTTCCCTGAGAGGGTCTTCCTCATATTGCCGACCGACGATGCGTCGCCCGAAAGGGCGAGCTTCAGGTCGGCCGCCCCGCCCATAAAACCGCCGTAGGAGGTCAGGCTCTCGAAAAAGTCGAGAAGGGAGACGTTTTTCGAGTCGAGGCTGATCTGGAACGGCCTGTCCTCGGCAAACAACCCGGCGGAACCAGCTGTCTGGATCTTTCCGGCGAAGAGACCCACCTCTATCCCCTCCCACTCCACCTTCCCGTTTCTCAACCGGAGAGTACCGGCGGCGTTATGGAGATCCACCCCCCTGTATCGCATCTTATCAACGACCACTTTCGCTGATATATCGGCCTTCTTCACCACACCGGGAACGCTCTTTTTCGGCCCAGGCCCTTTCTCTTTTCCGCCCCCTCTGGCCGCGGTGCCCAGAAGGGCATCCACATCCAAAAAATCCGCCTTCGCGTTAAACTCCCCTTTCGGTTGTTCTTTCATGAGAAGTTTTCCCGAGAGGGAAACTCTCCGTCCATTCAGGAGACCCGTCAGCAGTTTGATGGCGTACGCGTCCTTGCCGAACTCGAGTTGCCCGGTCAGTTCACTGAGTTGCACCTTCTTTCCCGGCACCTCGAGGCTGACCCCGGCCAGATCCATCTTACCGGTAAGACTCTGCAGCGCTCCCCCTTTTCCGCGCACGAGGGCCGACGTGGTAACCCTTCCAAAGGGGGTGAACTGCGACAGGCCCTTGAAAATACGGGAAACGGATTCCAACCGGGCAACTTCGAAGGATGATTGGAGCTCATAGAGACCGCTCCCGATGTTATACTTCCCGTTTATCGATGATACGAGATCGGGCAACCTGCATTCGGCCTTCGATATGATGACGATCCGCTCGACGTACCTCCCCTGAAAGATGAGGGCGAGCTCCGAAGCGGCATCCTTTTCCAGTATGTTTCCGTAGAGGAGGGTCGCCCTGCCAAGATCCATCTCTCCGTTAAAATTGAACGCATCCGGGGTTCCCCGGGCTGCCAGGGAAAACGCTCCCTTTCCCTCGGACCGCAGGGGAATCTCCTTCCCCGAAAGGGTCGAATAGATTTTGGCCAACCGATTGATCTCGATGTTGTCTGCGGTAACCGTCCCGTCAAATTCCGTTTTTTCCTCGGCCATCGAGACTTTCCCGTCGATCTTCGCGGGCAGATCGAGAATCTTTCCCGAAAGGCTCAGGGAAACATCCTGCTCTCCATCTGTACGGGATGAGGCCAGAAGAAAGCCCGAGAGATCGATTGCTCCCGTTAGAGGCTCGCTGATACGGAGGGAGATGTCCGTGCTCACCTTCCTGCCAAGACCGATCTGGCTCATTCTGACGTTTACCGGCGTGACGGTTGTCTTCTCCACCTTCCCGCCGGCCAGCTCACGCAGGAAGGTTACGCTTCCCGCAGATACCCGGACCGTGTCCACTTCCATTTTGAGCGGTTTTTTCCCCGAACTCTCCTTTCCCTTCTCTTCTTTCTCCCCCGATTCCAGCTTCTCCCGCATATCGTCGATCGAGAGACGCCCGTCCCGGTATTTTCTCAGGAAGAGCACCGGAGAATCCACGACCACCTCTTTGATTCTCACCTCACCCAGGAGAAGGGGAAAGATCCTCATCTTGAATTTTCCCGCTCCGAATGCCAGGGGGTACTCATCGGGGTGCGCTTTGTCACCGGAAACCTTGAGATCGCTCACCTCGAAAGCCAGGCCGCCCCAGAGGGAAAAATCCATCTTCCCCATGGTCACCTTTCTCCCCACCTTCTCGCTCAGCGTGCGCTCGATCAGAGGCTGATATTTCTCCGGTTTGACGGCAAGGGACAGATAAGCGGTTAGGCCAACGACCACTGCCGCGATGACGAGAACGGTTATGACAATGACCCTCTTCATCTGACGCCTCTGCCAATTTTTCCATTCCTGAATCAGGTTTCGAGCAACTTTTTCAAAACGTCATTGACGAGCCCCGGGTTCGCCTTCCCCTTCGTCTCCCTCATCACCTGCCCCACGAAAAATCCCAGAACTCCCTTTTTCCCCTCCCGGTAAGAACTCACCTCCGCGGGATGGGCTTTAAGAACCTTTCGGGCAATGTCCTCTATTGCCCCCTTATCGCTCACCTGTTTCAATCCTTTTTCCTCGATCACCTTCATCGGATCGTCGCCGGTTGTGTAGACGATCTGAAAGATCTCCTTCCCGATCTTCCCGCTGATAATCCCCTCGTCGGTTGCCTCCACAATGCCGGCTACATGGGCCGGCTTCAACTTCGTTTCGGTGATATCGACCTTATCCTTGTTGAGCTTTGCCAGCACCTCTGTCATGATCACGTTCGATATGCCCTTCGGGTTGTTGTGAATCGATACGGCCTCCTCGAAGAAATCCGCCAGGTGTCTCGAATGACAGAGGACCTCGCTATCGTAAGGGGGGAGTCCATAATCTCTCTGGAACCTGTCTCTTTTTTCGAGAGGAAGCTCCGGAATCGTCTTCCTCACTTCCTCTATCCACCCATCGTCGATCTCCAGGGGCACCAGGTCCGGGTCGGGAAAATACCGGTAATCGTGGGCCTCCTCCTTCGTTCTCATCCCCACCGTTTTTCCCGAGGTAACGTCGAAGAGCCGCGTCTCCTGAACCACCTGGCCTTTCTCCTGCAAGACCCCGATCTGCCGCTCTATCTCATATGCCAGCGCCCTCTCCACGTTCCTGAAAGAATTCATGTTTTTCAGCTCCGTCTTGGTTCCGAAGGCTACCTGGCCCACCGGCCTGACGGAAACGTTGGCATCGCAACGGAAGCTGCCCTCTTCCATGTTGCCGTCGCAGATGTCCAAGTAGACGAGAATGTCCCTGAGCATTCTCAGGTAGGCCCCTCCCTCCTCGGGGCTTTTGATTTCCGGTTCGGAGACAATTTCGAGGAGAGGAACGGCCGTCCTGTTGAAATCCACCAGCGAAAATTGCGCGTGCTCGAACTCTGCCTCGTGAAGGAGTTTCCCCGCATCCTCCTCCATGTGAATGCGCGTCAAATGTATCCTTTTCCTCCCGCCGGCCGTATCCAGCTCAACATAGCCCCCCTCAGCCAGGGGCAGCTCGAACTGGGAAATCTGGTATCCCTTGGGCAGATCGGGATAGAAGTAGTTCTTCCGGGCGAAGACGTTCACCCTTCGAATCGTGCTCTTTGTGGCCAGGGCTGCTTTGAGGGCATATTCCACGACCCGTCTGTTCAAAACGGGCAAAACGCCGGGCATTCCCGTGCACACGGGACAGGTATTTATGTTTGGCCGCTCGCCGAACTTCGTTGAACATGCGCAGAATACCTTCGACTCCGTTTTCAGCTGAGCGTGTACCTCGAGCCCTATGACTGCCTCGAAATTCATCACAGCTCCTTCCACATTTCCTTCTTTCTCCTTACACTTCGGCGACGCCGGGGGTCCCGAGGATCGACTCCAGCGCTGATGCGACCGGGAAGAGCTCCTCCTCCCGGAAGTGCTTGCCGATTATCTGCACTCCCACGGGAAGATTCTTTCCGTCTTTTCCGCAGGGGATGGAGATCCCGGGCAGGCCCGCAAGGTTCGCCGGTATCGTGAAAACGTCTGAAAGGTACATGGTGAGCGGGTCCTGCGTCTTTTCTCCGAGCCGGAAAGCGGTGGTTGGAGAAGTTGGGGTAACCAGGACATCCACGCTCTTGAACGCCTCGATGAAATCGTTCTTGATCAGCGTCCTCACCTTGAGGGCCTTGCCGTAGAACGCGTCGTAATACCCCGCGCTCAGGGCGTAGGTCCCCAGCATGATGCGTCTTTTCACTTCTTCCCCGAAACCCTCGGCCCGGGTCTTCCGGTACATGTCGATAAGGTCGGCGTACCCGCCCGCACGGTAGCCGTAGCGCACGCCGTCATAGCGTGCCAGGTTGGAGCTCGCTTCGGCCGGAGCGACGATGTAGTAACAGGAGAGAGCGTAATCGGTGTGGGGAAGGGATACCTCGATAATCTCGCAGCCGAGCGACTTAAGAGCGGCAATTGATTTCTTCACCTCCTCCTCCACCTCTTTCTGCATTCCCTCGATAAAGTATTCCTTTGGCACACCCACCCTGGTGCCGGCAATGTCCCTCCCGCACCAGTCTCTGTAAGGTAGCACCTCCACGTTTACCGATGTGGAATCTTTCGGGTCGTAACCGGAGATGACTTCCAGGAGGATGGCGGCGTCTTTGACGGTCCTCGTGATGGGACCCGCCTGGTCGAGGGATGAGGCAAAAGCGATCATCCCGAACCTGCTCACCCTTCCGTAGGTGGGCTTCATCCCCACCGTCCCGCAAAGGGAAGCCGGCTGGCGAATCGACCCTCCCGTATCCGTTCCAACGGCTGCGGTGCAAAGGGACGATGACACGGCAGCAGCGGAGCCACCGCTCGATCCGCCGGGGATCCTCGAGAGGTCCCAGGGATTTCTCGTGGGCCCCCAATAGGATGTCTCCGTTGAAGAGCCCATCGCAAATTCATCCATGTTCTGCTTGCCGAGGAGAACAGCACCCGCATCCAGGAGCTTCCGGTACACCGTCGAGTCGTAGGGGGGGATGAAGTTGGAGAGCACTTTGCTCCCGCAGGTCGTCAGGACGCCGCCGGTGCAGAAAATATCCTTCAGCCCGATGGGAATGCCGTGGAGCGGCCCCGCTTGCTCACCACGGGACAGCGAAGCGTCCCGTTCTTCTGCTTTTTTAAGCGCCTCTTCATGGAGTACGGTAATGTAAGCGTTGATTTTCTCGTCACGGCTTCCGATCCTGCTCAGGTAGTGCTCCGTCACCTCCCTCGATGTAACCTCCCGCTTGTTTACAAGGTCAGTGAGATCACCCATCGCAAGAAGATGCAGTTCCATCGACCAACTCCCCTTCATCAATCTTCGATAATTTTCGGTACCCGAAAACAGTCATCCTTCCTGTCCGGGGAATTAACGAGTATCTTCTCCGGGTCACCGAATGCTTCCATCCGATCACCCCTGAAGACATTTCTGAGGGTTATCGCGTGGGCCGTCGGCTCGACCTTTTGCGTATCGAGCTCATTGAGCTTTTGCATGTATTCGAGAATTTTTCCCAGCTGCTCGGCAAAGAGGCGAACATCATCGCCGGAAAGCTCGAGCCTCGCAAGGCGGGCGATATGCAGGACTTCCTCTTCCGTCATCGACATGCCCTTCCTCCTGTGGTGAAAATAAAGGTAGATTCAATGTAACATATCTGCGGGAATTTAAAAAGAAAGGCAGGGTTTCACGGTTCATTTCTTCTCGGGGGTAACACCCTCTTTTTTCAAAGCTTTGTCCGCTTCCTTCTTGATTCTCCTCTGCCCCTCAGAAGCTTCCTGCCGTATGATCGCTTTGCAGTTCTCGCAAATGCTCCCTTCCATGAGCTTCTCTTTCCCGCACACCATGCACCTGGATTTTTTCTGTGTCATTCCTTCCTCCAAGCCCCGGTCGGTGGCAACCGGCTTGCTTTAAACACCCTTCCCGAAAAAGCTCTCCCTCTTATGTTAAAAGAATAGTCCAAAAAACGAAAGGACAACCGTTTCGCCGTGGTTGCACAATTTTTAAGCACACAATCAAACTGTTTCAGCTGTTTCAGTGCTCAGTTCACCGTTTCCCGTTGGTCTTTTCTTCTTTTCTCAGAACCCGAATCCCGGAACAGGTATGCTGCTTACTTCTTTCTAGGTATTTCTGCCTTCTGGTTTTTTCTGCACGATGGACGATGGAATCTGGACTATTTTTTCTTGTTTTCCACTACTTTCCTGGCCACATCCTCACCGAGCTTGACGCACTGCTCGAGATCCTCCTCCGATGGGGTCATTCTCACCCTCACCGGATCGCTGGCAAGCTTCAACCGCATGGTGGAGAGAATATCCTGCACCATTTTAATCGCCTCTCCGCTCCACCCGTAAGAGCCGAATACGGAAAAATACATGCCCCTCACGGTGAGGACGACCATGTTGGAAATGATGTTCAAAATCGGCTTCGGGATGGTTGCATTCAGCGTTGAGGTGCCAAAGATTACCGCATCGGCAATCTCTATCTCGTCTATTATCTCGTTCATCGGGGCGTCAGCGGTGTTTATCAGGGAAACGACTGCGCCCGCCTTTTTTGCGCCCTCGGCAACCTTCTTCGCCATGGCTGCCGTGTTGCCGTGTGCCGAGGCGTATATCACCGCAACCCTTTTCTCGTCGCCCTTTCGATCCAATATCGACGCCCTCTCCTGGTACCACTCCACGTAATCCCAGGGGCCTTCCCTGAGCACAGGGCCGTGGGAAGGAGCGATGATCTCTATTTTTTTCGTCTTGATCTTTTCGCAGGCCTTCAGGATGTACTCCTTGTAGGGCCTCATGATCGTGTTGTAATAATAGCGGAATGCCATCTGGGCCGACTTCTTCTCTTCCCCTTCCAGCTCGTCGTTGAAGAGCTTTTCGCTGCTGTAGTGAGCGCCGAAGCAATCACAGGGGAAAAGGACGCCCTCCGTCTCGTCGTAGGTAAAAATGGTATCGGGCCAGTGGAGGAAAGGGGCAAGGATGAAGGAGAGCTTTTTCCCTCCCAGATCCAAAACATCGCCATCGTCAACGATCCTGACGTTGTATTCGGCGTTGACGATGTTGTCGACGAACCCCTTCGCCGCCTTGGACAGATAGACTTTGACGTTCGGGTTCACCTTCAGAAGCTCCACGATTGCGCCGGAATGGTCGGGCTCGGAGTGGTTGATGACGACGAAATCGAGCTTTTCCGGCGGGATATGTTCGGATATCTTCTCGAGCCACTCGCTGTGAAAGGCGTGGCTCACGCAGTCGATCACGCCCGATTCATTCTCGCCTCTGACAAGATAGGAGTTGTATGTCGTCCCGTAATCTGTGGGAATGACGATATCGAAGACGGCGAGTTCGGGATCCTTTGCCCCTACCCAAAAGACACCTTCGCTGATCTGGATAGAACTCATTGGCTCACCTCCGGCTGTTCGTATCGCTCAGGCCTGCTTTAATCCTCGACTTTTTCAAATTCGTCTTTGGTGGCTCCGCACAGGGGACACACCCAATCGTCGGGGATATCCTCGAAGGGGGTTCCGGCGGGCACACCGTTGTCGGGATCGCCTTCTTCAGGATCATACACGTAATTACAGAGAATGCACTTGTATTTCGCCATCTGCTCCTCCTTCTGGAAATCTTCTCTTAGTTTAGCACAAGGCCGGTATGAGACGCCTTCGAATCCGCCCCAACCAGGTGCCCCCGCAAGGATTTACCTGCAGGCGGCCACCATATCTCATCTCCCCGGACTTTCGGGACAAACTATTTTACTGAATGGTTTTATCATACTCTATAATGGGAGTGAAGGAAGAGTTCCATCCGTAAGGGAGGAGGCATTCTTCCCGAAAATAATGCGCATATTTCGGAGGCCCGATCGTGGAGATTATCGAAGAGAGAGGAGACTGGGAAAAAAAGTTCATCGCCTGGGCGAAAGAGGCAGTTCCCGTCATCGAGGGCGGGGAAACGAAGAAAGCCTTCGCCACCTACCCCTTCGTGGTCAACGGGGCTTCACCGTTTGCGCCTTTTCGCTCCGCGTTGAAAGATGCCCGGCTGGCCCTGATCAGCTCATCGGGCGCTTTCGTGGTGAAAAACCAGGAACCCTTCGATTCCGGGAACCCCCTCGGTGACCCTTCCTTCAGACCCGTTCCCATAGGGACCGACATAAACGAGATCAGCTTCCGGCACGAGCAGTACGGCAAAGAGTTCGCAACCAGCGACCCGAACGTCGTCTTCCCCCTCTGGATCCTCCGGGATCTCGAGCGGGAAGGCAGAATCGGCGAGCTCTTCTCGCCCGTTTTGTCGTTCTCCGGCTATATTCCCAACGCGGCATATTTCATCGACACGACAGGGGCGGAAATGCTCAACATACTCTCCCGGGGGGAGGTGGACTGTGCCCTTCTCGTGTTGGTCTGACCGGTCTGCACCCACTCCGGCGGTCTGCTGGCGCGAGCGATAGAGGCGGGGGGGATTCCCACGGTAACCCTGGTCGTCTTCGAAAAGATCGCCCGGAACGTTCAACCCCCGCGGACGCTGCTCCTTCCCCACCCGCGCGGGGCAACGCTGGGAGAGCCGAACAACAGGGAAATGCAGACCCGTGTCCTC
>CAYFXN010000031.1:0-18770 GCA_964347065.1 uncultured bacterium
GCTTGCACCCTCCGTATTACCGCGGCTGCTGGCACGGAGTTAGCCGGTGCTTCCTCTGGTGGTACCGTCAATTCCTGGTGGTATTATCACCAGGACCATTCTTTCCACCTGACAGAGCTTTACGACCCGAAGGCCTTCATCACTCACGCGGCGTTGCTGCGTCAGGGTTTCCCCCATTGCGCAAAATTCCTCACTGCTGCCTCCCGTAGGAGTCTGGACCGTGTTTCAGTTCCAGTGTGGCTGATCATCCTCTCAGACCAGCTAACCATCGTAGCCTTGGTAGGCCATTACCCCACCAACTAGCTAATGGCGCGCGGGCCCCTCTTCAAGCGACAGCGGAAACAAAGTTTCCGCCACCTTTGACCCCTGATTCCGGGGAATCCGTGGTCTTATGGGGTATTAGCCACCCTTTCGAATGGTTATCCCCCTCTCGAAGGCAGGTTACCCACGTGTTACTCACCCGTTCGCCGCTTTACTCACCCCCGAAGGGGCTTTCACGCTCGACTTGCATGTGTTAGGCACGCCGCCAGCGTTCGCTCTGAGCCAGGATCAAACTCTCCAGTTAAACTTGGAATTGATTCCTGCATCATTCACTGTTTAGTTTTCAAAGATCTATCGGAGACTTTCCAATATATAAAAAGCTTCGTTTATTGTCAATCTATTTTTTAAAATTATAGCTTTCTATGGCTCAATATTTACGTCCTTACTTAAATGATACTCTGAAAAACTCTTTTTTGCCAACTTTTAATTTTATATCCCCTTTTGTTTCAATTGATTTTTGCGCATCAGCAATTTTCTCTCCATTTATCTCTACACCGCCCTGTTCGATCAATCTCTTTGCCTTCGATGTCGAGTTGAATGAAGGTGAAATTGCGGATATCAGCTTCGGCAGCCAAATACTCTCCTCGGGGCATGTGAAATCAATTACTGCCGCATCGTCGGGAAACATTTTTATGGAAAACTTTACAATAAAATCTTTTCTTGCTCTTCTTCCACATTCTCCGCCGTGATACCGGGCCACGATCTCCTCTGCAAGCCCCATTTTCGCATCCCGGGGATTCATTTTCCCCGTGCTGATCCCTGTTTTCATGCTCTCCAGCTCTCCGAGGGAAATGTCACTCAACAACTCGTAATATCTGATCATGAGATCATCAGATATGGACATTATTTTTCCGAACATGATCTCGGGAGTTTCATTGATGCCGATGTAATTCCCGAGACTCTTTGACATCTTCTGCACCCCATCCGTGCCTTCGAGAAGGGGCGTCGTCATGACAACCTGGGGAACCTGGCCATAATATCTCTGCAAATCTCTTCCCACCAGGAGGTTAAAAATCTGATCCGTTCCTCCAAGTTCGACATCAGCTTTAAGAGCTACCGAATCGTAACCCTGGAGAAGTGGATAGAGAAATTCGTGAATATAAATAGCCCGTTCCCCCCTGAACCGAGAATTGAAATCATCCCTCTCCAGCATCCGGGCAACAGTCATTTGAGCTGCAATCCTGACCATTTCATCGGGATCGAGGGAACCGAGCCATTCGCTGTTGAACCTGATTTCCGTTTTTTCCGGATCGAGAATGTTAAAAATCTGTTCCCGGTACGTTTTCGCGTTTTCCATGACCTCCTCTCTCGAGAGGGGAGGCCTCGCCTCGGTCTTACCCGAAGGATCTCCGATCATGCCGGTAAAATCTCCTATGAGAAAAATTACCTGGTGACCCTCCTCCTGAAAATGTTTCAGTTTCTGGATGAGAACCGTATGCCCAAGGTGCAAATCGGGAGCAGTGGGGTCAAAACCTGCTTTTACTCTCAGCATTCCCCCGGTTTTTTTTGCAGTTTCGAGCCGCTCTCTCAACTCTCCTTCCTGGATCACGTCGACGACACCCCGCAACAACCTTTTCAGAACATCACCCATCCCAATACCACCTCAATCACTTTTTTCGTAGACCCTTCGTATTTTGCGGCACATTCCTGTGTTGTCATCGAACTCGAGAATCACGGCGCTGAAAAGGACTGGACCCGTTGCAACTTCAAACTTCACCGGCATCTGTGAGAGAAACCTGCGCAAGATATGCTCTTTTTTCATCCCGATGATGGAATTTTGCGGTCCGCACATCCCTGCATCGGATATGTAGCCGGTTCCTTCAGGAAGAATTTGCTCATCACCAGTTTGAACGTGGGTGTGAGTACCTATCACAGCAGATACCCTTCCATCGAGGTAATAGCCTATAGCCTCCTTTTCCGACGTTGCTTCCGCATGGATGTCTATTATTTTGAACCTGCATTTCCCCCCGATGTTTTCCAAAAGGATATCTACCGCTCTGAATGGACAATCGTAGTTCCCCATGAAAACCCTTCCCGAAAGATTGACGACAAGGTAGTTAAACCCGCTTCGTCCGGTGAAGAGCCCGAAACCTCTGCCAGGATTTCCAGGGGGATAGTTCAGTGGCCTCAGCACTCGGTCATTGTTTTCAATGTATTCAATAATATCTTGCTTGTCCCAGACGTGATTTCCCGTGGTGATAACATCTATCCCGTAGCCCAGGAGCTCTTCGATGACTTCTCCGGTGAGGCCAAATCCTCCTGCACCATTCTCGGCGTTCGCAATTATCAGGTCGAAATCTTCAACCCGGCTCAGCTTATCGATGTTTTCCCTCGCAGCCCGTCTTCCGGGTCTCCCTACTATATCACCTATGAAAAGAATACTCAGACCACTCATCTCGCATATTCAATCGCTCTGGTTTCCCGAATTACGGTAACTTTGATTTGACCGGGGTAAGAAAGATCATGCTCAACTTTCTTCACGATATCTCTTGCCAGCATGTATGCCATCTCATCGGATGTCTTCCCTGGTTGAACAATTACCCGTATCTCACGCCCCGCTTGTATCGCGTAGGCTTTTTCGACACCCTGAAAAGAGGTTGCGATCTTTTCCAGATCTTCAAGTCTCCTCAGATAATTCTCCAGCATCTCCCTTCGGGCTCCCGGCCTGGCACCCGAGAGGGCATCGGCCGCCTGAACGATAACTGGGAGAATATCTATCGGCGACTCATCCTCGTGATGGGCCGCGATGGCGTGGATAATCCTGCTCGATTCGCCATATTTCTTCGCCAGCTCGGCACCGATAAGGGCATGCGGTCCCTCCACCTCATGGTCAACTGCTTTCCCAATATCGTGCAACAGTCCCGCCCTCTTGGCCACTTTAGGATTCAACCCGAGCTCGGATGCTATGGCCCCGGAAAGAAATGAAACCTCCATGGCGTGTGTATACATGTTTTGTCCGTAACTGGACCGAAATTTCAGCTTTCCGATCAACTTCGTCAGTTCGGGATGCATGTTGTGAATACCCAGGTCGAATATTGCCTGCTCGCCGGCTTCTTTTATCTGTTGGTTAATCTCATCTGTTGCCTTTTCGACAACCTCTTCTATTCTTGCAGGGTGGATTCTTCCATCGGCCACAAGCCGCTCAAGAGACATCCTCGCAACTTCTCTCCTCACGGGGTTAAACCCCGAAAGGATGACTGCCTCAGGCGTGTCATCGATGATCAGATCAACCCCCGTTTCGGCTTCAAATGCCCTGATGTTTCGGCCTTCCCTCCCAATGATCCTACCCTTCATTTCCTCGTTCGGAAGGGGAACGGTGGTCACGACCCTCTCGGAGACGTAATCTGCGGCATATTTCTGTATGGCGAGGCCTATTATTTTTTGGGCTTTCCTGTCGGCTTCTTCTTTGAATTCTTCCTCAATGGCCTTTATTTTCTTTGCAACTTCCATTTTGGCCTCGTTCTCTATCATGGTCATGAGTTCCTGCTTCGCCTGTTCCAGCGTGTAACCGGAAATTCTCTCGAGCCTTTCCTTTGCTTCTTCTGTTAGCTGCTTATAGGATTCAATCTTTTCATTGAGCTGCTTGCTCGTCTGATCCAGCTGCTTTTCCCGCTTGCCGAAATCCGTCTCCCTTGTTTCGAGCGACTCCGTCCTCCTGTCGAGAAGCTCTTCCTTCTGAAGGAGTCTTCGCTCAAGCTTCTGGAGCTCGCTCCTTTTGTCCTGGGTTTCTCTCTCAAAATCTGCCCTCGCCTGAAGCATATAATCCTTGGCATGGAGCGATGCCTCCTTGAGGATGCTCTCCGATTCCCTCTTCGCCCTCTTTAAGGCATCCTCCGCAGCCTCTTCCGCTCTTTTGGCCTTTTGATCCCCTGCCTTCCTGTTTATTAACAGATAGAGAGATAGCGCCCCCAGAAGAATTACCATCGCTACAAGAATAGTGATTATTAATGGTAGGTTGTTCACTGTGAACCTCCGGCAAAGATGTTTTTGTAATTTCCCTGCCAGCCATTCTCAGTGAGAACGAGGTCGAGCCTCACATCCCACTGGTCTACCGGAACACTTTCCAAAACTTGGAACGCGTAACCGAACCCGACCATTAGCGTTGGTCTATGCCTCGAGAGATACAAATCATAGTAGCCCTTTCCATATCCGATCCTGAAATTATTCTTATCGAATGCGACACCGGGCACGATAACGATATCGGGCACAAAACCCTTTTCTCCGGTGTAGGCGCCAACGCCGGGCTCGTAAATCCCGTATTTTCTCTTCACCAGTTCCCTTTTTGAATTCACCGGGAGAAACATCATCTCATCGTCAGATACAATTCTCGGGAACATGGAGGTAATGGAATTTTTTCTACAGAAATCGAAAATCGAAAGAGTATCCACTTCTCCCATAACGGGATAATATAGCCCTACTGACCTCACCGTGGCTGGCAACAGAAGATCGTTTATCAGCGAAGATGCTATGCGTGAACTCTTCTCTCTTCTTTCCCTGGAAGAAATACCATTCTCCCTCAATTTCAGCATGCTCAATCGTACGATTTCTTTCTCATTTGACATAAAAAAATCCCACAACACAAATTATCGCGGGATTATTGCAGGATGGGAATAAGGTTTCTCTGGGTTCTGTTCCCGTAAAATATCGGGTGTGTTCAAGGCTTTATAGTAAATTCTTCCTTATTCCTTAAAAAAACCCTGTATCAATCCCACATCTATGTAAAAACGGACATATAATGTTCCCCGCCGATGCCGTGCTGACGATTGATGTTGAACCCCATCCCGATAGGTGGGTACCCTTGTAACGGCTTCTGGCTTCCCCGGGCTGGGGTTTGCTCTTCACCGCCAGGGAGGATTCCCGTTCAACATTTTGTTGGCTCAAACATTTCGTCAGTCACCAACACAGAAGGGAACGCCCATTTCAACTCTGTATATGTGCAAGCTTCTCATCCAGAAGCTTATTCAACTGCTCTACTTTTCCCCGAGTATTCTCAAACTCTTTTTTGACATTCAGTATTTCATCGGCAAGCGTTAGAGAAGTCAATATCAGCTGATCCATATTCGTAATCGATTTGTTACCACGCTTTATCTCTCGCAGCCTCTCGTTTAAATATGCTGTAAGCTCTTTTACGTATCCTTCCTCTTTATCTGTCGAGATCGAAATCTTGTATCCGAGAATATGAACATCGTATACTTTTTTCATAACTCAATTATACATAAATTCGATCACAACTCAATTAATTCAAGTTTGCCGAGGAGTTTTTCTATGCTTTTCTTCACCTCTTCCTTTTCCTTTGATAGCTCTACTGCTTTCCGTTTCAGTTCCTCGATTTCCACATCTTTTCTTTTCAACTCTCCCTTGAGTTCCTGATTCTCCTCTTTCAGTCCTTCGATGATTTCGATGAACCGTGAAATTTTCGTTTCCATTTTGCTGATAAATTGTTCAACCATCTCCCCTCCCATTTAGTACGCGTAAAGGTTTCCATAAGGTCTGTTCGTTACAGGGACGAGCTTCGTAAATGATTCTTTCATAACTTCATTGAAATCGTATCCGAACTCATCACAAAACTCCTTTATAGAGATCTGAAGGATCCGTGTGTCTGCTTCCTCGATCGGGACGATGCCGACTTCGGCACCAACATTTGCCATATCAGGCTCTCCCCTCAGATAGATAACGCCTCCGTGCATCCCCGTACCGAGAAAGTCCCCCACGATGGGCCTCCCATCGCCCTTGTTAGCCGAGACGCCAAGAATTATCAGGACACCCCCCGCCATATACTCGCCGAGAAAATCACCAGCCCTCCCTCCGACCACCATGATCGGTATTTTATCTTTGTAACCTTTCATGTGTATTCCAACCCTGTACCCGACGTCGCCTTTTATGAAGATCTTCCCCCCCCTCATAGCGTACCCACATACATCTCCCGCCCGGCCATGGATGACAATCTTTCCAGCATTCATCGTATTCCCAACGTTATCCTGGGCATTCTTTTTCACGATAATGTGGGGACCGTCCATGAATGCGCCAAGGTCGTTTCCCGGAACTCCTTCAATAATTATGGTCACGTCTTTATTTATTCCATCTCCGATGTAATACTGCCCGTTCACATTTTTCAGAACTATCTCGCTGTAGCCCTCACCGACGGCATTGCGAACCATCTTGTTCAGATCTCTGAAGTAAACTCCTTGCGCATCAATTTCCAGTTTCATCGCTGCCATACCTCAATGCATTATTCCTTTCCCCAACTTGACGATAACAGGTTCCCCGGCCTTTGGAGCCCACACCCTCTCCGGATCTGGACAAACCTCTCGAATTGCTGCCTCCTCGCTGGCCATGTAAACAAAATCCCCCTTTATTCCGGCTACGAGTGGTCTGAGTTTTACCCGGTCATTTAGCCCGACGATTCCATCAGAGAAAGCGAAAAGGATGGCAAAGGGGCCGTTTAAGAGTGCGCTTCCAAATATCATCCGAATTGCCTTGAATACCGCTCCATCCTCGTTATCGATATCTTTCCAGAAAGGGGATGCAAGCGCCACACAAGCAGATTTTATGTCCAGTCCCATTTTTCTGATGAGAAGATCCAGCAGATAGGCGACAACCTCGGTATCGGTCAGGAGCGTCAGCTGATATCCGTACATCTCGAGATACCTCTTGTTGATCCCGTATGATGATATTTCACCGTTATGGACTATCGACCAATCCAAAAGCGTGAAAGGATGCGCTCCTCCCCACCAGCCCGGTGTGTTCGTCGGAAATCTATTGTGAGCTGTCCAGATGTAGGCCTCATACTCATCAATCCTGTAAAACTCGGCGATATCCTTCGGGAATCCTACCCCTTTGAAAACACCCATATTTTTCCCGGAAGAAAAAACGTAGGCTCCATCGACAAAGCCGTTGATCCGCATAACGATATTCACGATAATATCGTCCTCCTTGAGAAGGCGGAGCTCTCTCGGTGCTTTCTCTACAACCGGCCGGAGAAAGTACCTCATCAGGAGGGGGGATATCTTTATTCTTTCTGTCGTCTGTGTGGGGATTTCTTCGTAATATACCACGTCTGAAAGCTTCTCAAGGAGAGCCTCCGTCTCCTCCTTGGCAGCAAAGTCGTCGTACATGATATGGAAAGCATAGTAGTCGGCATAGTCGGGATAAATTCCGTAGGCGGCATACCCCGCACCGAGACCATTTCCCCTATCCGTCTGGAGGACTATCGAATTCACGATTTTCTCACCACTTATCATTTTCCCCTTCGTGTTAATTATTCCTGATAGTCCGCAGCCCGAGATATCTTTTGAGAAGCGATAGGTCATGATTTTCCTCCAAAATGTCAAGAAATATTGAGATATTCATAACTATAATACCATGGCAAGCATCAGGGCAAGCCATATATTGCCATCATTCTTCAAAGTCTACAACACAATGGGCGATCCCCGCGCAGACCGACACGATTCGTCGCATCGATGAGAGTATATCGAGATGAATCGAACTCGTTTCGAGAGACTCTTTCATTCCCTTGTTCAGCCTGCGAATATGGGCATTTTTTAGCTCTTTCTCCAGATTACCCAAAACTTTTTTCCTGTTCAAAACCCTGTTGGCAAGCTCTCTGTCCACCCGCATGAAGGAGACAAGAGATTCATCGAACATCTCGACTATCTTCCCGTGGTACATTAGTATCTCCCGCTCTCCTTCTACAGAAAAAGAAAAATTATTCAGTATTTTATTACTTAATTGTTCACTTATACCTTTATCTATTATGTCCCCGGCTATTTCCAGGTAATTTATCACGGAGATAAACTCAACGTTCCGTTTTCCACCTTCTTGACCGGCATCGAACTGGCTGTGTTCCGATAAAAACTTCTTTATCTCCCTGTCGAGGTAATCGACGATATCGTCTCTATTCGAAATATCATCGATGATGTCTATATTGTCCGTTTTGATAACCGTTTCCACGTCCGCGAGCATTCCACGAACAACATCTGCCATTCGCATGATTTCCCTCGATACCTGAGCAGCGCCAAGGGATGAGGAGACTGAATACGATTTATCAAGATACTTCAACCTGAACTCGTCTCGATTTTCTTTATCGGGAAGTCGTATATTCAACTGTTTTGAAACCACTCCGGTAAAAGGAAGAAAAATGCAGGAGATTGCCAGATTGAACACCGTATGCATATTGGCAACCATGTGTGCCGGGTCAAAGGAGATTCTTTCCAGAAAAGACGGCAAATAGCCGATCAGGGGAAAAAAAATAATTACACCCATAAACTTGAAGAAAAGGTGCCCCCAGGCTATGCGGGCTCCCCTCTCTTTCCCCCCGAATGCTGATAGAAAGGCAATAACGGTTGCACCGAGGTTCGCCCCCAAAATTGCAGGAATGGAGGAATCGATGCTCACAAGATTCTGCGATGAAAAACCGATTATGAGCGCGAGAACAGCCGTTGAAGACTGAAATACAAGGGCACATATCAACCCGCCTGCAAATGATATGAGGGGCGCTTTGTCGAGTCCCTCGAGGATCATGGGAAGTCCGGGAATTTGACCGACACTGGCGGAGAGGTCTGTGACAATAAGGATGGCAAAAAGAATGAAGCCGAAGCCCAAAATCCCCTGCCCTATGGCCTTTCTCCTGAGGTTGCGCGCAAAGAGATAGATAAATGCGCCCACTGAGATAATGAGCAGCGATATGGAAGCGATTTTGAAGGATATCAGCTGAATGATGACCGTTGCACCAAGGTCAGCTCCTAGAATAATGGCAAGCGAAGCCGGCAAAGAGATCGGGTTAGTGGCGGAAAGAGATAAAAGGAGAGCAACCGTTGCACCCGACGACTGGAGTGATACCGTTGCGAAAAAACCGGCGAGGTAAGCCGGAAGCATACGGTTCGAAAGTTTCTTGAATGCAACCCGAATTTTCTCTCCAAGGGCTGACTCGAATCCCATTCCAGAGAGGCGGATACCCAGGAGGAGAAATGCAACTGCACCCAAAAATTTTATGAGCAACAGGTCACTCATCGAACAAGAGAGCCTTGGAAAAATCCTCGGCATTGAAAGGTTTCAGGTCGTCTATCCCCTCACCAACCCCAACGTAACGAACAGGGATCCCAACCTCCCTCGTAATAGCGAGGAGAACGCCCCCCTTGGCGGTGCCATCTATCTTCGTTACGGCCAGACCGGTAACCCCGAGGGACTCATGAAAACTTTTCGCTTGATTTATGCTATTTTGGCCGGTTGTGGCATCCAGAACGAGTAAAATTTCCGAAGGCGCATGGCTGAGTTCCTTACTGATAACCCGCTTTACTTTTTCAAGTTCGTCCATGAGATTTTTCCTCGTGTGAAGCCTTCCTGCAGTATCTATTATCACCACATCTTTTTTCTTCGATCGCGCAGATTGAATCGTATCGAAGGCAACCGCCGACGCATCGCCTCCCGGCCTGTGTTTCACCACCTCAACTCCCGCCCGCTGGCCCCAGATTTCAAGTTGGTCGATTGCTGCTGCACGAAACGTATCGCTTGCCCCTATCAACACGGAATATCCTTTTCGTTTTAGGTCATAGGCCAACTTTCCGATGGTCGTCGTTTTCCCCGAGCCGTTTACCCCGACTACGAGGATGGTGAACGGTAATGGGGGGCAAATCTCAAGCGGTTTCTCAACCCCGCTGAGCAAATCTTTCACTACTTCAGCCATTTTCCCTAAGATCTGATGGGCATCAAAGCTTTCTTGTCCGTTTAGGTATTTTCTCAACTGATCAACCAGGTATGCGGAAGTATTGAAACCGATGTCGGAAAGTATGAGGATTTCTTCGAGTTCTTCGAGAAACGCTGCTCCTTCGCTTCCTGACCGAACCGCTTCATCAAACCTGCCCAGAATTGTCCTTCTCGTTTTCGAGAGCCCTTTTCTCACTTTTGACAGAAAGGCAACCATGTGTTCGCCTCAGGTTTCTTCCAATTACTGAATTCCTTCAAGATGATAACTATAGCACAGGACAATCCTGTTGATCTGCAACTTTGGGTGTGGGGACAATCGGTGGAAGACTAGCTTAACTGGGCCGATACGATCCGGGATATTCCCGGCCGATCCATGGTCGTGCCGTAGAGGAAGTCGGCAAGTTCCATCGTCCTTTTCTTGTGGGTGATCATGATTACCTGACAATTGTGCGAAATGTCGCGTATCAGCCGGTTGAACCTGTCCACGTTTGCCTCATCGAGGGGAGCATCTACTTCATCGAGGAAAAGAAATGGACCGGGACGGAGGAAGAACAAGGACAAAAGGAGGCAGATACCGGTCAAAGCCTTCTCCCCGTTCGAAAGAAGGGATAGGTTCTTCAATCTTTTTCCCGGCGGCTGGGGAATTATCTCCACCCCCGATTCGAGGAGATTGTTCTCATCGGTAAGTTTCAAATATCCCTTGCCTCCGCTAAACAGTTTGGGGAAAAGCTCCATGAATTTTTCATTCACACTGCCGAACATCGCAATGAACCTGTCCCTTGATTCCCGATCGATCTTCGATATCACTTTTTCCAGATCCCCCATCGATTTCTCGAGATCTTCCTTGTGCTTCAAGAGGTCTTCATACCGCTTGGCCAGTTCTTCCCTCTCCTCTATGGCAGATACATTCACTTCTCCGAGAGATTCCAGGCGGCCTCTCATCATATCGATCTCTTCTCCAAGGGCTGCCTCGTCAACCCCCGCAAATCTCTCTTCCTCAGGGTACATTGCAATGTCGCCCAAACCGTAGCTGTCGCGGGCAACAGCGTCAATATTCTCAGTTCTCGTTTTAACCGCCGCGAGCCGTTCCCGCAGTGAGGCGATGTCCTCTTTCGTATTTTCCATGGACGAGAGAAGGCCCGCCGATTCCTTATTCGCCTCAGCAAGATCATTTTTTAGCTTGGAGAGGGTCTCGGTCTTCTCCGCCATCACTTTCTCGAGACTTCCCCGCTCATCAGCGAGGGCTTTCACCTGTGCTATCATCTTCTCTTTCTGGCGGGAGAGCTCTTCTTTCCGCCTCTTCAGTTCCTCTATCTCACCGGTCATTTTTTCCCTGTAGATGTATTTATCCTCCAGAATTTTATTCAGCGAATTAACTTCGGCTGCCAGCCCGTTTCTCCTCTCCTGGATCTCCACTCTCTGAAGCTCCCTCTTGCTCATCTTCTCCTCCAGCTCTCTCAAACCCAACTCGCTCCTCTGTATTTCTTCCTTCAAAGTCGCTATCTCTTTTTCCAGAGCCGAAACCTTTTCTGAGCTCTCCTTGTGAAGGTTTTTCGACTCCTCATTCGTTATCTCGAATCTCTTCATTTCGGCAACGAGATGGGAATGTTCTTCTTCGCTCCACGTCTTTCGCTTCTTTTGCTTCTCCAGCTCTTTTTCGAGAAACTCGATGCTCACTGTAGCGGAATGTTTTTCCTTTTCCCGTGAGCCTATCTCATCACTGAGCTCCTTGTGGCGTCTTCTCTTCCCCTCCAGTTCGGCCACGACCTTGTCCAGCTGTCCTTCTTTGATCTTTATCTCTTTTTCCATATTGAGCAGCGTGGACTCGAGTTCAGCCATCTCACTTCTCTTACTGAGAATCCCACTTTCCTCTCCCTTTGAGCTCCCTCCCGATATAATTCCGCTTGGAAGAACGAGATCCCCCTCAAGCGTTACGTAAGTAGCCCAGTGCCCATTGGTCTTCCATAACCGCACTGCATCTTCCACCGAATTTACGAGAAGAACATCTCCGAGAAGATTTTCTATCAGATCCCTGCATTCTCCCGGGGCCGAGATTATTCCCGATATTTTCGAGATAACTCCTTCGCCCGTTGGCATCTCGAGACTCCTCTCCCCTCTTTTTCGCAACTTTACCGGCGCAAAGGACCCTCTCCCCTTCCCCGTATCTTTCAATGCGCGAAGAGCAACGACACCATCATCTGAATCTCTGACAACGATGTATTTCAGGCTTTCGCCAAGAGCCGCCTCTACAGCCTTCTCATACCCTTTCTCGACACCTATCAGCTCTCCCAGCACGCCAAGTATTTCGGATCCATCGCTTATAGAGCGAAACTCATTCATAATATATGAAACGCTTTCACCGAAAAGCTCATAGTTTTCGAGGATCTCCTTGAGAGCCACGAGCCGTGATCCTGCCCTTTCCTTCTCTTTCCTCGATTGTTCGATGATCGCGTTGAGCCCTTCCCTTTCCCTCTCACATTGAGAGATACCGGTAGTAACCCGCTGGATCTCCTCGGTGGACCGATATAAGCTTTCCATCAATTCCTTTTCCCTCGCAATTTCATCCTTCAGTTCCTTTTCCGCCCTGGATATATCGGCCTGAATCAGATCGAGTTCTCTGGCAAGATGATTTCCCTTTCGCTCTGTTTCGTAGAACCATTTCTCGTTTATGCTGATGGAGTTGTCAAGGCCTCCAAGTCGCGACATGATGTCGACGAGAGCTTCTCTTTTTGTCTCCTGCATTTCCTTTAACGCATGAACCCTTTTTCCGATTTCATCCCGCGCTCCTGCTTCTGGGTCGGGCTCGGAATGGAAGTGAGCGAGCTCAATATCCGCTTCGCTCATCGATTCTCCCAGCTCAGCGATCCTCTCCTTCATTTCCACCAGCTCCAGTTCTCCCTTCCTGCCTTCGCCAAGGAGCGCCGAAATCCTCTCTTCAATACCCAACATGTCTCTCGTCACCCCGCCATGCTCCGTATCAAGCCGGTAAAATGCCTCGTTCGTGCTCCCCAGCTGCTGTCTCACCGCGTCAATCTCTGTTTCCTGGGAGAAAATTTCGTTTCGTAGTTGCTGTTCCTTTATTCTCAGGGTCTGCAGCGTCTCTTCGTACACCTTTACCTTCTGGACCATCTCCTGCAAGCGGCCCGCATACAGCCTCTCCTCCTCGCACTCCTTTATCGCTTTTCGCCGCAGAACCTCTATCTCTATTTGTTTCAATCCCTCTTTCAGTTTTTTGTATCGGGCGGCCTTTCTCGCCTGCCGGTCTATAGAAGAGAGTTGCTTCTTCACCTCGAGCAAAATATCCGCAAGCCGCAAGAGATTCTGTCGTGTCGTCTCAAGCTTTCGCTGAGCTTCTTTCTTTCGCATCCTGTACTTTGCAACGCCGGCTGCTTCCTCAATGAGCATCCGTGTCTCTTCAGGTTTTCCCGTTATAATTTGCTGGACCTTTGCCTGCTCGATTATGCAGTACCCCCTGGCTCCCGACCCTGCATCGAGAGATAATTCTACGATATCCTTTAGCCTGCAGGGAGTTTTGTTTATGAAAAACTCTGACTCTCCATCTTTGTACGCCCTTCTTGTTATCTGGATCTCGGAAAAATTTTCATATCCAACCGGAGGGGAGCCGTCGCAGTTATCAAAGACGAGATTCACCTCTGCCATGCCCATCGGGGGAGCACTTTCCGATCCTGAGAAAATGACGTCTTCCAGCAGCTTTGTCCTTATCATGGTCGGGGCTGTTTCTCCCACCAGCCACCTCATTGCATCCACGATGTTTGATTTGCCCGAGCCATTTGGCCCGACAATGGCAGTCACGCCGTCCGAAAAATGAATGGTGGTCTTCTCGCTGAAGGATTTGAACCCTACCAGTTCCAGTGATTTAATTTTCATTCTCAATCTCCAATTAGTAAAAAAACATCAATATGGTGTATGTGCTTTATTTGATAATACAATATATTGTGTAATCAGGAAAATGTAAAGAGAAAAAAGGTGATCCCGGAATAGGATCACCCGGTCACGGCGAATTAGTGAAAACAACAGTTATGACGAGGATTTAGCCTGTTTTTTCTCACCCCTACGCTTGGAACGCTGGGCATCTCTCCGCCTCATCTTTTCCCTCAAAGCCGCCTGGGCTGCGGCAAGACGGGCGATGGGAATACGATAGGGAGAGCAGCTTACATAGTCAAAGCCGGTTAAGTGACAAAACTCAACCGATGCCGGATCGCCTCCATGCTCTCCGCAGATGCCTATTTTAAGATCTCTCCTCCTGCTCCGGCCGCGTTCGACACCGATTTTTATCAGATCACCCACGCCACTTTGGTCGAGAGTCTGAAAAGGATCAAAGTCGAGGATGTTATCGGCCCTTCTGTCGAAAACGGTCCCACAGTCAGGACAGGAGAGGTCCTTCTCGAGTGTTCCCCCGCATAGAGAACACTGCTCAGATTTATTCATGTATTCCATGATGAATTTGCCTGCATCATCCCGCGAAAACCCGTAAGCGGTCTGTGTGAGATCATTGGTCCCGAAAGAGAAAAATTCCGCTTCTTCTGCAATTTCATCTGCCCGTATTGCAGCCCTCGGCAGTTCTATCATAGTCCCCACGAGATAATTAACCCTCGTCTTGAATTTTTTCTGAACCTGCTCGGCCACCTCTATTACGATTTCTTTCTGTGCCTTCATCTCGGACTTCATACTGACAAGAGGTATCATGATCTCAGGATATACCTTGATTTTCGCCTTCGCCACTTGGCAGGCTGCTTCCATGATTGCACGCACCTGCATCCTCGTAATCTCGGGATAGAGAATGCCTACCCGACACCCACGAAGCCCGAGCATCGGATTGAACTCATGAAGCTCCTCCACCCTGGCTAGCAATTTCTTCTTCTCTTCGACGAGTCCTCTATCTGCATGGAGAAGTTCCAGCTTAGTCACTTCTACCATCAAATCTTCCATCTTGGGGAGAAATTCGTGGAGAGGAGGGTCCAGAAGTCTGATGGTAACGGGAAAGCCTTTCATGGCCCTGAAAAGTCCGATAAAATCATTTTTCTGCATCGGAAGGAGCATGTCGAGGTACTTTTCTCTCTCTTCCAACGTCTTGGCAAGGATCATCTTTCGCATTATGTTGACTCTGTCTTCGCCGAAAAACATATGCTCTGTCCTGCATAACCCTATCCCCTCTCCACCAAAATTCCGGGCAACCTCAGCATCCCTCGGTATGTCGGCATTTGCCCGAACACCGATCTTTCTGAAAGAATCCGCCCACTTCATGAGGATTCCGAACGCACCGGTTAGCTCAGGGGTCATCAGAGGAACTTCCCCGAGGATAACTTCCCCCGTAGACCCGTTCAACGTGATGAAGTCTCCCTCTAAAACCGTTTTCCCATTGACAGAAAACCTGTTTGTCATCTCATCAATTTCGATATCCTCGCACCCAGCGATACACGTCTTCCCCATCTGCCGCGCCACTACTGCGGCGTGGGAGGTCATCCCCCCCTTTGCCGTCAAAATCCCTTTTGAAGCATCCATCCCGTGAATGTCGTCGGGACTCGTCTCTTTTCTCACGAGAATGACCGGATGTCCCTCTTTGACAATCTCGACGGCTCTATCGGCGGTAAATATCACCATTCCTGTGGCAGCCCCGGGCGACGCGGGAAGGCCTCTCGCAACAACTTCGTAGTTAGCCTTGGGGTCGATAACGGGGTGGAGAAGCTGATCGATCTGACCCGGCTCGACCCGGAAAACTGCCTCTTCTTTGGTTATCAGTTTTTCCTTCACCATATCCACTGCGATTTTGACTGCTGCGGTTGCCGTCCTCTTCCCGGACCTGGTTTGCAGCATGTAAAGTTTGCCATTCTCAACGGTGAACTCGTAATCCTGAACATCTCTGTAATGGTTTTCGAGTTTGTTCGTAATTTTTATCAGCTGATTGAACACTCCCGACATGTCTTTTTTCAAATCCTTCAGTGACAACGGCGTTCGGGTCCCTGCCACAACATCCTCGCCCTGAGCGTTAACGAGATATTCGCCGTAGAACTCCTTCCCTCCCGTTGAGGGATTTCGGGTAAACCCTACACCCGTTGCCGAATCATTACCCGTATTCCCAAAGACCATTAACTGAACGTTCACCGCTGTCCCGAGGTCATCGGGGATGTTGTGGGATTTTCTGTAATATTTTGCTCTCGGGTTGTTCCACGACTTGAAGACAGCCTCGATAGCCATGCGAAGCTGGCTGTCCGGTCCCTGCGGAAAGGGTTTCTTCATCTTTTTCTTGACGATGTCCTTGAACTTTTTGACGAGAAAAATCAAGTCTCCGGCATCCAATTCCGTATCCAGTTCCACATTGTTATCCAATTTCCTTTTCTCGAGAGTTTCTTCGAAAAAATCCTTGGAGATGCCGAGGACGACATCTGAGAACATGGCTATGAAGCGCCGGTAGGAGTCATAAGCAAACCTCTCATTATTCGACCATTTCATGAGCCCTTTGACGGTTTTATCGTTGAGCCCGAGATTGAGAACTGTGTCCATCATTCCGGGCATGGAAAACTTTGAGCCCGAGCGAACGGAAATGAGCAAAGGTCTCGAAGGGTCGCCAAATTTTTTCCCCGAAAGTCTCTCCAGTTTTCTGAGGTTTTTCCCCACCTCTTCGATCACATTTTTCGGGATCCTTCCCCTGTTTTTATAAAAGATATTGCAGGCATCAGTGGTGATCGTAAATCCCGGAGGAACGGGAATTTTGAGGTTGGTCATCTCAGCAAGGTTCGCCCCCTTTCCGCCGAGAAGATCTTTCATATCGGCTCTGCCGTCTGCCTTGCCACCCCCGAAAAAATATACATACTTTTTTGTCATCTCCAATCCCTCCCGATAGGTAAAAATTAATCAATGTTTACCAGACTTGGAAAAGTCGGCTATCCAGCTGAATAGGCCCGTCAATTCAGAGAGGAGCGCAAGTCTGTTGTTTTTGAGTTTTTCGTCCTTGTCCATAACGAGTACTTTCTCGAAAAATGAGTCCACCGAGTCCCTGAGGGATGCGAGCTTCTCCAGGGCTTCAAAATAGGATTTCTTCGCCGCAAGAGTATGAACCGCCTCTTTCGCTTCGCCTATCGCCTTGAAAAGCTCCCGCTCTTCATCGTAAACGAAGAGTTTTTCAGAAATATCCCCGCGTATCTGCGCTCCCCGTATAATGTTCTGGGCCCGCTTGAAACCGGTGATGAGGGATTCGTAGGAGTCGCTCTGTTTAAATCTGGAAAGAGCATCCACCCTCGCCTTCACGTCGAGGACGTTATCAAATCCTGCATCGATTATCGCATCCACAACCTCCTGGTCAGACTCTCCAGACGATATGATTCCGTGCAGCCTTCCTTTGAAAAAATCCAACACGTCGGAGATAATCGTCTTCTCATCCCCTTTTATGCGATCTTTGAGATTCTTCACCGCTTCTTTAGCGAGACTTGAGAGAGAAAGATCATATTTTTTGCCCAGAATCACATTCATCACCCCTATCGATTGCCTTCGTAGTCCATAGGGATCCTGAGTCCCCGTCGGGATGAGACCAACGCTGAAGCAACCACAGATGGTATCCAGTCTATCGGCAATCGATACTATGGCACCGGTCTCTGTTGCGGGGAGGATATCCGCAGCCCCCCGGGGCAGGTAATGTTCAAAGACCGCCTCTGCAACTTCCGGCTCTTCGCCTGTCTTCATAGCGTAGTATCTCCCCATGATTCCCTGAAGTTCGGGAAACTCGTAGACCACACCGGTAGTGAGATCGATCTTGGAAAGGGCTGCTGCCCGTGCTGCCATCTCGACCATATCGGGAGCCACCCGCTCGGCAATTTTCCTTGCGAGCTTTTCAACCCTCTCCACTTTGTCGAAGTAAGTTCCAAGATCGGACTGGTAAATAACCTCTTTTAACTTATCCTTCTTGCTGATCAATGGTTCTTTGAGGTCATCCTTGTAATAGAAATCCGCGTCAGCTAGCCTCGCCTTCAAGACCCGTTCATTCCCCCTCACTATGACATCCATATCTTCCGTGATAATGTTTGAAACCGCTGCGAACCCGGGAAAGAGGTTTCCCAACTCATCCTCGAAAACGAAATACTTTTGATGCTCTTTCATCGTCGTTATCAATATCTCTCTTGGCAATTCAAGATATTCCTCGTCAAACTTTCCTACAACCGTAACAGGATACTCGACGAGGTTTGTCACGGTTTCCAGAAGGCTTTCATCCTGAACCCATCTGAACCCAATTTTCTTCTCTATCTCTTTGAGCTGTTTTCTGATGAGCTCTTTCCGTGCATCGAAATCCACGATGACGAATGCTTCCTTCAACTTTTTTTCATATTCAGAAACATCTTTTATGGATATCTTTTTCGGTTTCAAAAATCTGTGTCCAAAGGTGAAATTGGAGGACTGTACATGCCCGAAGGAAATATTGATAACCTCTTTGCCGAAAAGGGAAATTATCCATTGAACTGGCCTGGCAAATCTAATTTCGAGGTCAGCCCACCGCATAGACTTTTTAAATGGCAGCGCAGGAAGCAATCCCGTAAGAATCCCCGGCAACAGTTCCTTCGCCGGGGATGGTTTCTCTTTTTTCATAAAGCCGAGATATCTGCCTTTTTCGGTTTCAAATATTTTCAGATCTTCAACTTTCCGGTTCAATGATTTGGCAAACCCAACCGCGGCCTTCGTCGGGTTTCCCGAGTCATCAAAAGCGACTTTTTCAGATGGTCCAAGAACGAGATCCTCCT
>CAYFXN010000032.1:0-18541 GCA_964347065.1 uncultured bacterium
GGTGTCATGGCGTGAACCTTCACCATGAGGTCGTGGAGCCGCCCGGGCCCCGAAAGCCCAACCTCGAATGCCGCGTCGAGGACGGTCCTCGATGCCTGCAGGAGGCGGCGGGCGTGCTCGGCAGAGAGATACTGGAGAAACCGTTTCGGGCTGACGCCGGCGAAGCGGCGGAAGAGGCGCTGGAAGTGGTACTCGCTCAGCCCGATGTTCTCTGCCACCTCGGAAAGGGATGGCTGTTTCCCGGCATTTCGCTCCAGGTATAAAATCGCCTTTTCGATCCGCTCGTAATCCCGCGAAAGGGTTTTTCTCATGGCTGCTGCCTCCTCATGATTCAATAATGAAGGAGGAAGGGGAAGGACTCAACCCGATTCTTGCTCTTTTTTCCCGATCCATTGATAAAGGGGCTGCGCACCGCCCGCCGGAGAGGTTTTGCACTATAATAGACTATTGCGGAGCGAAGTGCGAATTGATGATATGTTCGAGGGTTGCGTGACGCCATGAGAATTCTAATCTTTGGTGGAGGGGCGGTGGGGCTCGGCATCGCCAGCTGCCTCATAAAATCCGGGACGGAGGTGGATATCATTGCCCGGCCGGACACGGCACGAGCCTTAAGTGAGGTGGGCCTGGAAAGAGTTGGCATCTTCGGTGCTTTCAGCGCGGCCCCGGGGTCATTTCGCTGCTATTCCACCATCGGAGACCTTACCGAAACCCGGTACGATTACATCCTCGTTTGCACGAAGGCACACGATTCGATGGATGCGGCCCGGGACCTGTCCTCCAATCCCTCCTTTCTCGAGGGGGAGGCAAAGATCGTCCTGTTTCAGAACGGATGGGGGGGCGCCGAGATATTTTCCTCCTTTTTCCCGAAGGAGCGCGTGTTCAATGCCCGGGTGATAACCGGTTTTGTCAGGCCGGAAAAAAACCGCGTTGAAGTGACTGTTCACGCCGACGCCATACGCGTGGGAAGCCTCTTTTCCGGTCCGGTGGATGATCTGCCCGATCTCTGTGCCGCGATAGCCGGGGGCGGGATCCCCTGCGAGCCGACGGAGGAGATCGGCAGGGACCTGTGGGCCAAGATGCTTTATAACTGCGCCCTCAACGCTCTCGGGGCCATCTTCGAGGTTCCCTACGGGGTCCTGGGAGAGTGGGAGTACACCAGGGAGGTCATGAAACTCATCATCGAGGAAGTCTACCTGGTCATGGACCGCTCCGGTCACGCCACCCACTGGGAATCGCCCGGCGATTACCTGGCGGTTTTCTACGAGAAGCTGCTCCCGCCGACGGCGAAACACGATTCTTCGATGCTGCAGGACATCCGGGCGAAAAAGGGGACGGAGATCGATTTTTTAAACGGGGCCGTCGTCACCCTGGGCAGGCAGGTGAACAGCCCCACCCCCATTAACCTCACCGTCTACAATATGATGAAATTTTTGGAAACGAGGGCTGTCTCGGGAAAATAGGGCTATCCTACCGGATATTTTCGTCACGTCACCACCTCCATTCGGTAACCTCCCGTAACTCAAGGGTTCATCTGCCGGTGAGTGCGGAAGAGGCTGAATCGACGGCCATTTATATCCACGACAGTTCCGGAAAACGGCCGGTTTTCAGATGATGGGGAAATGAGACCCCGGCGAAATCGGTGGTTGTTGGAATTTACACCATTTTCAGGCATTTTCACGCCCGCTGGAAAGGAGCTGGCGGAAACTTGATAGAAATTTTATAATATGTTACAAGCGAGATGTGGAATAACCCATCAAAAGGTCCCTCGAAAAGCTCATTCAAATGAGGGATTTGTGGGATCATAATTTGTATACAGTATACAAATATTCCGATATACTAATTGTGAGAAGGATGCTGTGAACCGTATTTCCTGAAAGGCTGTTAAAGGACGATTTTTTCGACGATCGCAGTGAGCTATCGCTTGTGGAGAAGGAATCGTGCGTGACCTTCATTGGTACAGGAGCATCGGGTTCAAGACTGTCCTTTCCGTGGCTGTCACCGCTGTGTTGGTGAACGGCTTTTTCGGGTATCTGGGACTCACCATCCACGAGAAGCACTTAAACGCCACCATCCTCAGATCTGCCTCCCAGCTGAGCGAAACGATCAAGAAATCGATCAGGTTCGATATGATCGAAAACAGGAAGGAGAACGCCTACCGGATTATGGAGACGATCGCGGGCCAGGAGGGGATCGAGCGGGTGAGGATCTACAGCAGCGAGGGGAAAATCATATTCTCCACAGATCAGAGGGAATTCGGAAGGATGGTGGACAAGAAAGCCGAAGCCTGCTACGGGTGTCACTCCGAGAAAAAGCCCTTGGAGCGGCTCACCACGTCGGACCGCAACCGCATTTTCACCTCATCCGGCGGTTACCGGGTTCTCGGCATGATAAATCCCCTCTCCAATGAGAGCGAGTGCTCGTCGGCCGCATGTCACTTCCACCCCGAGTCGCAGAAGGTGCTCGGCGTCATCGATATCACCATGTCTCTCGCCGACATGGACAAGGAAGTCGCCGCTACCCGAAATCAGATCATATTTTCAAATGTTCTCTCCATCGTCGCCGTGTCGTCGATCATCGCCATCATCTTCATGCGGTTGATCGGGAGGCCCGTCAGAGAGCTCATCAAGGGGCCCAGGAGAGTCGCAGCCGGTGACCTGGACTACAGCATCCCGATTTCGACGGATGACGAGATGGGGTACCTCGCCCAGTCTTTCAACCGTATGACGCGGAACCTGAAGCAGGCGAACCAGGAGATCCACGAGTGGATAAAGAACCTGGAGATCAAGGTGGAAGAGAGGACGAAAGAGTTGAACGAGGCCCAGTTTCAACTCCTCCAGTCCGAGAAGCTTGCCGCCGTAGGGAAAATCGCCGCTACCGTTGCCCACGAGATCAACAACCCCCTGAGTGGCGTATTCACCTATATAAAGCTGATGCAGAGGAAGATCGAAGAGGGAAACGCGGGGGAGAAGGAGATTGGCAGTTTCAGGGAATATCTCTCTTCCATGAGCAGGGAAGTGGATCGCACGAGATCCATCGTTCGGGATCTATTGGATTTCACCCGCCCCAAGGAGCCGGTCAGGAAGCGCACAGACTTAAACTGGGTCATCGAAGAATCGTTGAAGCTCATATCGAATGAATTTACCGTGAGAAACATCGAGCTGGAAAAGAGGCTGAATCCCCTTCCCGAAATCATGGTCGATCCCTCCCAGATTCAGCAGGTGTTCATCGATACGATGGTGAACTCCTGCGAGGCGATGGAGGGGGGGGGTACGCTATCGGTACACTCGTACCATCATGCCGCGAGCGATATGGTGGTCGTGGAGATAGCCGACACCGGTGTCGGGATTCCGCCAGAGAACCTGTCGAAAATATTCGACCCCTTTTTCACCACCAAGAGCAAGGGAACCGGGCTGGGTCTTTCGGTCATATACGGGATCGTTACCCGGCACGAAGGGAAGATCGAGGTGAAGAGCGAAGTGGGGAAGGGGACGCAGATGAGATTTCGGCTTCCGGCAGAAGGGGGATAGATAGCCGAAATGGTGATCTACATCAGGCCCATAGGGGCTGTTGATGGCGACGTGATCGATTGGCTGAAAAATGACATCGGCAGATTTCTTGGCTTGGAGGTGAGAGAGATGGCAAATATGGCGGTATCGCCCCGCTGTCTCGAAAAGGGAAGAAATCAGTACAACTCCACGAAAATACTGGGGGAGATCACACGGCAGGTTCCCCCCGATGCGGGCAAAGTTCTCGGGGTGATCGATCGAGACATCTCCATCCCAATTCTCACCTACGTCTTCGGAGAGGCACAGCTCGGCGGTGCCTGTGCTCTCGTTTCCCTTACCCGGCTGCGTCAGGAATTCTATGGTCTTGAGCCGAACCGGCAGATTTTTCTCGAGCGCCTTCGCAAGGAGAGCTTCCATGAGCTCGGGCACACCTTCGGACTGAGCCACTGTTCGATCGCGGATTGTGTCATGAGACTTTCAAACACCGTGTTCGACGTGGACAGGAAAGGGAGCCTTTTTTGTAGGGATTGCAATGCTGTGGTCCAAATAAAAATAGAGGCAGGAGGCTGAGGAATGGATAAAAAGGTAAATATTTTGATCGTCGACGACGAGGAGATAGTCCGTGAATCCCTGACGAGCTGGCTGAGGGAAGACGGATATACCGTGGAAGCCGCAGAGAGCGGCCCGAAGGCGCTGGAGCGTTTTCCATCCAGGGACTGGACTCTCCTGCTCATCGACCTGAAGATGCCCGGCATGGACGGGATCCAGCTTCTCGATGAGGTAAAGAGGATCGATCCCGACATGATGGTGATCATCATGACCGCCTACGCCACGGTCGACACGGCCGTGAAGGCGATAAAAAAAGGAGCATATGACTACCTGGTTAAGCCTTTCGATCCGGAGGATCTGTCGATGACGGTGAGGAAGATCATAGATCACAAAAATCTCATCGAGGAGAACCTCTACCTCCGCAAAGAATTGAAGAAACAGTACCGGCTGCACGATCTGATCAGCAAGAATCACCGGATGATGGAGATTTTCGACCTCGTCAAATCGATTGCCAAGAGCAACTCAACCGTCCTGATTCAGGGAGACAGCGGGACGGGGAAGGAGCTTCTTGCCCGGGCGATTCACGCCGAGAGCCACCGGAAGGATGGCCCCTTTGTTTGCGTTTCCTGCGCGGCCCTAACCGAATCTTTGCTGGAGAGCGAGCTGTTCGGTCACGAAAAGGGCTCGTTCACCGGTGCCGTGTCAAGTAAAAAGGGGAAGATCGAGCTCGCCCAGGGAGGAACGCTTTTCCTTGATGAGATAGGGGATATCAGCCTGAAATTACAGATGGACCTTCTGAGGGTGCTCGAACAGAAGGAGTTCAGGAGGATCGGAGGAACGGAACTCATCAGTATCGATGCCCGTATCGTCGCAGCCACCAACAGAGACCTTAAAAAGGCGATCGAAGAGGGGCTCTTCAGGGATGACCTCTACTACCGGCTCAACGTCATATCGATTCACATTCCCCCGCTCAGGGAAAGGAAGGAGGACATTCCTCCCCTGGTGGAGCATTTCATCGAAAAGTTCAACCTGGAGATGGAAAAAGGCGTCACGGGGCTCAGCGAAGGGGCGATGCGGCTGATCATGGACTATGACTGGCCGGGCAACGCGAGAGAGCTGAGAAATGTGATCGAGCGGGCGATGGTAGTGACGAAGGGGAAGTCCATCACGGAATCGGAGATAACCCTTCCTCTCGCCGGAAGGCGTGCCGCCCCCCCTGGAAAGTCTCTTTCCGACATAGAGAAGGAATATATCAGACAGGTCCTGCTCGAAAATAGATGGAACATCAACAGGTCGGCACGGATTCTCTCCATCGACCGGGGTACGTTGTACAACAAGATCAAGAAGTATAACTTGAAAAAGGAAAGGGCTGAAAAGTGGAATCGGTGATCCTCCCCTCTCGGAGGGGGATCGGATGCTGTTGAAAAAGTAGATCCCGCCGTTGAATTCTTCAACCCGTTAACTCCCTGATATTCAAAGGGAATTTTCCATCGCCGGGAAAGTGTTGAAAGAGTCCACACTATTTCCGTCTCACCTGCAGAACCGGCCTGGTCTTCCGTTAAAAAAACGTGTTTCGAATCGCAGGGTTACTCCATAACCGCAAAAGCTTCCAACCCTGGCACGTTCGTTGCGAAATAAGAGAGTATCAATGCGGGAAAAGGAGGACAACATGGGTTACGCGATCATCTTTTTCACATATTTCATCGTCTGGCTGGTATCGGCAACAAGGCCCAAATCTGGGGAAGCCGGTTCACCGTTGAAAGTTTCCATTCCTTAGAGAATGGCTCTCTGATTTCGGAAATGAGGCTACCTGAGGTACCAGCAAAGGGCGGAAAGGAGGTAACCATGAAAGGGGACACATGTCCGTTTCTTGAAGTAAAAACGGTCATATATTGTAAGGCCTTCCCGGTGAAGAAGATGATACCCGTTGAGCGGCAATCATCTTCGAAGGGGCTCTGCGGGACCTCTCAGTTCCAGGAGTGCGCCCTTTTCAAGGAGGTGAGCTGCGCCGACAAAGAGATGCAGAGTATCCGGGGTACCCTCATAAAATCTGACTTCTATTATCACCCGAGGCACCTCTGGGTCTGCTTCCCGGAAGGCAACGACAGCGAGGTACGTGTGGGGATCGACGATTTCGCACAGAAGATCATCGGGAAAATTGACCGGATCTCCCTCCCCCCCGAAAATACGGCGGTAAAGGAAGGAAGCGTCTGTTTCCTGGTGCATGCCGGTAAGCGAAAGGTTCGCATGATCGCCCCCGTGAACGGGATCGTCGTGGAGGTAAATCAGGCACTTTCGTCTCACCCGGCCATCATCAACGAGGATCCGTATTGTGAGGGGTGGGTGCTGAAGGTCAGGCTCACCGGGGACGGGATAAAAGGCCTCTTTTACGGCAGCTCGGCACAAAACTGGCTCAAGTGGGAAGTGGAGCGCCTCCTGAGAATGTTTGCGGCGAGCCGCGGTGTCACGGCGACGAACGGGGGAGAAACGCTGCCCGATATAAGCTCCCGGCTAAACGATCATCAGTGGGGCAGGATAGCGGAACTCTTCCTGGAGTAGATATATGCATTGCACCAAAAGCGTACGTGCAAACCCGTAAAGGGGGTGAGAACGATGGTACCAATCCTGGTCATACTGACCTTCGCCTGTTTCATCCTCATCGAAATTGCCCTGGAACACAGGGCGAGGAAGAAAGCTGAGGTATCGCTGAGACAGAGAACCGAATCTGCCGTGATGTCCATTCCGCCGCGGGTGTCTCCCGCTTCCTGGGGCTATGCTCTCCCGGGGGGAGTGTTTCTCCACCCCGGGCACACCTGGGCACACCTGGAGTTGACCGGTGAAGCGAGAGTGGGCATCGACGATTTCATCCGGATGATCATGGGGAAGGTAGACGGTGTTTTGCTTCCCCGGAAGGGCTCGAGCGTGCAGCAGGGAGGGAAGTTACTGACCCTGGTCAAGGGGAAGAGACAGATGGATGTGGCCTCTCCTCTCGACGGCGTGGTCCAGGTTGTCAACGACTACGTTGCTCTGTCTCCCGAGAGAATCACCAGAGACCCCTACCAGGCCGGGTGGATCCTGGAGATCAGGCCGACGAAGCTCCTGAAGAACATCAGGCGTCTGAGGGTTGGAGCTGAGGCGTCCCAGTGGTTCGAAAGAGAGCTTGAGCGGTTTTCGGAATTCATCGATCGGAACATGGAACGTCCTGCAGAGGTTGGCGTAACCGCACGCGATGGGGGGCTCTACCTGACGGGAATCGTCGAAGAGATGGATGATGCTCTCTTTGAGAAACTGACGAGAACATTCTTCAGGGTTTGATCTGTTCGCACCGGGAGGGGGCACAGCCTGTTGTGGCGGTGGAACCTGCAAAACGGGAAGAAAGGAGGCCTTGGCAATGAGCTTGAAAAGGAGAGAGTTTCTCAAGATCGCCGGCTTCGCGGGGGCATCTTTGCTGGGAGCCAGAAGGGCAGGGGCAAATGAGCGGGAGAGGGAATTTTCTGCGATGCTCATCGACACGACGCTGTGCGAGGGGTGCCGCAGCTGCGAAGAGGCCTGCAACGAGAAAAACAGGCTCCCCCGGCCGGATGTTCCCTTTGATGAGGAGAGCGTGTTCGAAGAGATTCGGGACACGTTGCCGGGTGCCTATACTGTGGTGAACCGATATCCGAACCCGAAAGATCCGAAAAATCCCATATTCGTGAGGAGGCAGTGCATGCATTGCAATCAGCCGGCCTGCGCATCGGCGTGCCTGGTGAGAGGGCTAGAAAAAACCAGATTGGGGCCCGTCATCTATAACAAGGAACGATGTATGGGGTGCAGGTACTGCATGATCTCCTGTCCTTTCGATGTGCCGAAGTTCGAGTACGACAGCCCTTTGCCCTATATTAAAAAGTGCTCCTTCTGCTTCGACCGGCAGATGGCGGGGAAGATTCCGGCCTGCGCCGATGCCTGCCCGACGGGGGCGACGCTCTTCGGTTCCAGAAGGGAGCTTCTGGAAGTGGCACGAGAGCGTATTTACAAAAACCCCGGCCGTTACGTCCACCACATATACGGAGAGCACGAGGTGGGAGGTACGGGATGGCTCTACCTGTCTGCCGTGCCATTCGACTTGATCGGCTTCAGGACCGATCTGGGAACGAAGCCCTATCCGGAGCTGACGGCAGGGTTTCTCTACGGGGTGCCCCTGGTTTTCGTCCTGTGGCCATCCATGCTGCTTGCCCTGAACTATTTTACGAGAAAGAACGGGGAGGGAAGCAATGGAGAAAACGAGTAATAGAGCGGTGACATCGAATGGGCCAGCTTCGAAGTTGTCCAGCAAGATCGGTGAATTTTTCCGCTTCATCCTCGCTGAGCTCAAACCGAAGGGGAGAGTGCTGACGCCGTTCAACGTGATAAGCGGTGCGATCATTCTGCTCGGTGCCGTCCTGGTCGTCATCCGATTCGCGAAGGGGCTCGGCGCCGTGACGAACCTGAACCAGGACTACCCCTGGGGGCTCTGGATCGGGTTCGATGTGGTGACGGGGGTGGCTTTCGCAGGGGGGGCCTACGTTCTGACCTTCGTTGTCCATGTCCTCCGGTTCAAGAAATACGAGCCCATCGTTCGCGCTACGGTCTTGAACGGTTTCCTGGCCTACGTGTTCTACGCGGGCGCGCTGCTTCTGGATCTGGGACGTCCCTGGAACGTGGTCAACCCCATCATCGGAAAGGCTTTCGGCCTCAGCTCGGTACTCTTCCTCGTGGCCTGGCACTTCATGCTCTACATGATATGCGAATTCATAGAGTTTGCGCCCGCCGTGGCCGAATGGCTGAACTGGAAAAGGGTACGCAGGTTCGTCTCGAGCCTCACGATGGGGGCGGTTATATTCGGCATAACGCTGTCGACCCTTCACCAGTCGGGACTTGGAGCGCTCTTTCTCATGGCACCGTCGAAGATCCATCCGCTCTGGTACTCGGCGAACATCCCCGTCCTCTTCTTCGTGTCGAGCATTTTCGCCGGCCTCTCCATGGTAATCATAGAAAGCTCCATTTCCCACAAGATATTCAACAACCAGATCGATCCCGAACACCGCGATTCCCACGGGGACATCGTCCTGGGACTCGGGAAAGGGGCTGCCTGCGCCCTCTTCGTTTACATTTTTCTCAAGATATTAGATTTCGTCCACGGGAGGCACTGGGAAGAGATCGACTCGCCGATGGGGTACTGGTACCTGGTGGAAACGGTGGGTTTCGTCGTCGTACCTGCCGCCCTCTTCGTCACGGCGGTGCGGAAAAAGAGCGTATCGATGGTGCAGATCACGGCTATTTTCGCTGCCGTCGGGGTCGTACTCAACCGGCTCAACATTTCCATCATCGCTTTCAAGTGGTACGAGCCGGTCCGGTACTATCCCTCCTGGATCGAGGTAGAGGTTACCCTCGCGGTGATCTGCCTGGAAATCTGGGTCTTCCGGTGGGTGGTAAATAGAATGCCCGTTTTGAGGAAGTACAGGGAACCTGAAAACGAGACGGTAAAGGAAGAGGAGGTAGTAAAATGGAAGGCTTCTCATATGTAGATATCTATGCGACCAAGGGAGTTGAGTACCTCATCGTCATCGCCTTTCTCTTTACCATAATATTTTTCTGGCGCCTCATCTGGATTCCCGGTCCTGAAACTGCGGAGGAGAGGGCCCTGCCGGATATGGTTGAATGGTTTCACCTCCCTGAGGGTTACTACTTCCACCAGGGGCACGGCTGGGTGAAGGGAGCCGGCGATGACCTGGTGACGGTGGGGCTGGACGATTTCGCCCAGAGACTGATCGGAAGGGCCGATTATTTCTGGCTGCCCGAGCCGGGTGCGACCGTGAACCAGGGAGAGGCAGGGTGGAGCCTCAACGTGGATTCGAAGACGATCGAGATGCTCTCACCCATAGACGGTGAAGTCGTGGAGGTGAACGGTGAAGTGGTGGATTTTCCCGAGCTGGTCAATCAGGACCCCTACGGGAGAGGCTGGCTGATGAAAGTCAGGCCATCGCGGCTCCCGGCGAACACCTCCAACCTCCTCTCGGGAAGGCTGGCGAAAAACTGGGTCGAAGGGATCGTCGAATTTCTGCGGGAGAGGGTAGGGGGAGGCCTGGGGCCTGTGTACCACGACGGTGGACAGCCCGTATCCGGTATTGCCCGCGCTCTCTACGGTGAACAGTGGCACGAGCTGGTGGTGGAGTTTTTCCAGACAGGGGAGGAGATCTAAGCTGTAGGGCTACCCCCGGGAAAAGAGGAATGGGGGGCAAACCCTGGTACGGAATTCGGTGAGGCCGGTATCGGGCATTGTCACCCCTGGTTTCACATTCTATTTTAATTCCCCTCCAGTATGTGCTTTCCCGATTGTTGTTTTTTCTTGATATGCGGTAAAAGATGGGATTTTCTTGCGAAAACCGATAATGATGAAGTACTCGAGGTCCTGCTGTGTGATCGGAATTGCACGATAGGTAAGGATCAAGCGAGTTTGCGCAACCGGGAATTGACGAAACGCGTTTACCAGAAACCGTGCCCAATGCCGGGAAAAACCTGCGAATGAATCTCTCGGAACAATCATTGCCCCATGACTTGTATTTTCATTTTTCTGAGGAAGCGGTATTATCGTTAATATGCTGTTACGGGTGAGTCTGTCTCGAAGTGTCACCGGGGGATGACGCAATTTTCCGATGTAAGATAGATAATCGATAAACAGTGAGCGGTCGGTTTTATTCTATGCTGAAAATATTCAAATTTAAACATTTAAGAAACACCTTGCTGGTATGTCTTGCAGCAGTGATAGCATTCCCGCTCATCAATTATTTTTACGTATACCCCAGGGTTATTGATATTATCCTGGAAACGACAAAAGATGAAGCCGTTCAAACGGCCACCCACCTCGTATCCGTGCTCATCCCGCAATCTCTTCATTTCGAAAGGGATTCGTTCCCCTCTGAAGTGAAATCTCATATCGATGAGATCAGAGAGCATTTCACGTTGAAAAAAGTCAAAGTCTTTTCGAGCACCGGTGAGATCGTCTATTCCACCGATCCCGCTGATGTGGGTACGATGAACGAGAGGAGCTATTTTCGCGATATCGTGGCCAAAGGGCAGAACCACGCGGTCGTGGCGCGGAAAAATGCCAAAACGCTTGAGGGTGAGACCCAGAAAACCGATGTTGTGGAAACATATATCCCCATAATGAGGGATGGTATTTTCATCGGGGCTTTCGAGATCTACTATGACATCACCGCAATACTCAAGCGATTGGGTAAGCTGGTTCACGGGATAAACATGCTGTTGTTCGTCGTAGCCCTCGGACTGATCGGAACGGTCATCGTTGCCTCCCAACGAGCCGCAAAGGCCGAAGAGCTTCAGGAAAAGTTATCCGCAGCGATTCATCGGCAAATGGAGGAGATGTTTGCCATATACAACAGCCTGGACGGGGCGGTATACGTTTCCGACATAGAGACCTACGAGATACTTGCAGCGAACGAATATTGCGAAATAAAAATCGGCTCCCCCGTTGTGGGAAAATGCTGTTACGAGACGCTCCATAATTATAAGGAACCATGCTCTTTCTGCACGAACCATCTCCTCGTGGGAAGAGATGGGGAGCCGCATCCTCCGGTGATCCGCGAGTTTCAGGATATCAAAACGGGCAAATGGCATCAGTGCATCGACAGGGCAATCAACTGGCCTGACGGACGTCTGGTTCGCATGGAAATTGCCATCGATATTACCGAGCACAAGCTGGCGAAGGAAAATCTTAAAATGAGCACGGAAATGCTTAGTGAACGTGTCAAAGAGCTGAACTGTCTCTATGCAATTTCGAGCTTCGTGGAGCTACCCGGTATCTCGCTGGAGGAAATCTGCCAGGGAACGGTCGATCTTATCCCCTCTGCCTGGAGATATCCGGAAATCACCTGCGCGCGCATAGTGCTGGGAGAGCGGGAATTCAGAACGGCCAACTTCGAAGATGCGAAATGGAAACAGCGGCGTTCGATTACCATAAACGGGAAACCACATGGTTCTCTGGAAGTCTGCCTTCTCGAAGAAAGGGAGGAGCGGGATGAAGGGCCGTTTTTCGAAGAGGAGAGAAACCTCTTGAATGCGATAGCGGATCGGCTGGGCAAAGTTGCCGAGCGAGTACGTATCCAGGAGGCGCTTCAAGAGAGCGAGAAGAGCTTCCGTGATCTGGTGGAGAACTCACCCACGGGCATCATGATTATTCAAGATGACCATATCGTTTACCAGAACCCCGAGCTGGAAAGGCTCACCGGTCCCATCTCCCGGTCCTTCAGCTTGACGCATTTGAGGGGGATCCACCCCGGGGACAGGGATACTGTCAAACAGCAGTATCTGAATATTGCCTCGGGTAAGCTTCAATCGGTGGAGCTGGAATTCCGGTTTTTACCCGCGGGAAAATCCAAGAGCCCACCGGAGATAAAATGGGTTTACTGCCGGGGGAGTTCGATCGAATACAGGGGAAGGGATGCTATATTAATCAATATGATGGACATCACCTGGGCCAAGGAAATGGAAAGGCTTTTGAGAATTCAGGATAAGATGTCTTCGCTGGGGCGTGTTGCCGCGGGGCTTGCTCATGAGATCAGAAATCCCCTTTCGGGAATCAACATATATACGGATGCTCTGAGAGATATTTTCGATAGGGCGGATGTCCCGGACAAGACGATAGAGATCCTCGAGAAGATCTATCAGGCTTCCGGCAAGATCGAATCAGTCATCAACAGAGTGATGGATTTTTCCAAACCGAGCGAGCCGAAATTGGTCCTGGCGGACATCAACAAGCCGATAGCCGAAGCCATAAAGCTCTCATCGGTCTCTCTGACAAAAAGAGGTATTTCGGTTGAGCAAAACCTGGCCGGGGATCTGCCCAAGTGTCGACTGGATTCCTCCCTCATCGAGCAGGTGATCCTGAATCTGATCACGAACGCAAGCGATGCTATGGAGAGCGGAGAAGGTCAGATGAAGCTGGAGGTAACGTCATCCGTTGAGGGGAGCGAAATTATCGTGAGGGTGTCGGACTCGGGACCCGGTGTCCCTCAGCATGTGCAGGCAGAGGTATTCGATCCCTTTTACACAACGAAAGAGGACAGCACGGGGATAGGCCTGAGCATTTGCAACAGGATTGTCACCGATCACGGAGGACACATGGGAATAGGCGAAAGTAGATGGGGCGGGGCCGAATTCGTGATTGCAATTCCCGCCGAAGAGAGGAAATCCAGGCTTGGTTGAATACACCATATATGTTGTCGATGATGAAGAGGCCATCAGGGACGGGATATCCATGGTCCTGGGAGAAGCGTACAACGTGGAGGTGTTCTCTTCGGCCGAGCCCGCAATCGATGCCATGTCAGATAGCCTCCCTGACCTGGTCCTCCTCGATATCGGGTTGCCGGGTATGAATGGGATCGAAGCTCTTCGAGAAATGAAGGCGCAGTGTCCGAACGTGCTGGTTATCATGATAACCGCCTATGAGGATATCGACACAGTGATATCGGCGATGAAGATGGGCGCCTACGATTACGTGGTGAAACCCCTGCACATGAGCAGCTTGAAGGTTACCATACGAAATGCCCTGGAAACCATCATGCTGAGAAAGGAGGTGCAGGCATATCAGGAAAGGCACATTAAAGATAACCTTCCCTACTTTGTCGGGGAAAGCAAAGCGATCCAGGATGTGATGGAGTTCATAGAGATCGTGGCCAAAAGTCCCGACACCCCAATTCTCATTCTCGGTGAAACAGGAACAGGAAAGGAGCTGCTTACCAGCGCCATCCATTACCGGAGCCCCAACTTCAGAGGGCCCTTCATAACGGTGAACTGCGCCGCCATACCGAAGGACCTCATCGAAAGCGAGCTCTTCGGATATGAGAAAGGCGCTTTCACCGGGGCGAGCGATTTGGGGAAAAGGGGACTGATAGAAGAGGCGGCGAATGGAACCCTGTTCCTCGACGAGGTGGGAGACCTGAGCCTGGCAGCCCAGGCAAAGCTTCTGCGGTTTCTCGATGAGGGAGAATTTTACAGAGTCGGGGGAACGGGCAAATATGGAGTCCAAACGAGGGTCGTCTCTGCAACCAACAAAGACCTCGACAGGATGATAGGTAAGGGTCTCTTCAGGAAGGACCTCTATTTCCGGTTGGGAGTGATCAAGGTGCAGGTACCCTCATTAAACGAACGCAGGGAGGACATCATTCCTCTCGCGAAGCATTTTCTTCTGGAATTCAATAACAAGTTCGGAAAGAAGTTCACCTGCATATCTCCCCGCGCCGAAAAAGCCCTCGTTTCGCACAACTGGGTGGGAAATGTTCGTGAGCTTAAAAATCTGATCGAGCGGGGTGTCTTAACCGGCAAAGGGCCGGAATTAAGCGTAAGAGACCTTGGATTGGAAATTATGGAGAAGGGGGAGAAAGTGACGCGGGAGGGAGGGGAAGCCGGCTTTCCCGCCTTCTCCCCGACGGGTATCGATCTTACCTCGGCACAACGGGAGTTTGAAAGGGTTTGTATCGAAAAGGCCCTTGCAATGGCAGAAGGCCGTGAGACCAAGGCTGCTAAGCTTCTCAATTTGAATTACTATACCTTCCGTTACCGGAGGAAAAAACTAAAGATATAGGAAATCCTCCTTCTCAGAGTGACTCCCGCCCATTGAAACAGAAAGTGCATTCGCACGAACATCGTTGTGTTCCGGAAAATATCCCCATCGAAATACGGCATTCGATAATCCATGGGAAGACCCTTCAATGGAATTTCTTCCAATGATGGTAATTTTGCACAGGATATCAGTGGAAATTTTTCCATTTTTCACTCTTACGAGAACGGTGTGACGAGGAGAAACAATCCTAAATAGCTGAATTAAAAACATTTATGTGGAAATCTGCCGGTACGGGCATGCTCTTTGCTCTAAAAGAGGTGCAAAAGAGAAGAGGGTTGTGGGGATAGGGTCATGGATCTTTACGGGGTACTCAAGGAAAGGAAAATGTTACTCATCGACGATGATGAATGGGTAAGAGATTCCCTTTCAAAGTTCTTCGAATGCAAGGGGTGCTGTTTAACTGCATTGGAGACAGCGGAGGAGGGTTTGCGGGAACTCAGAGACCAACCCTATGACGTCATTATCTTCGACTATAAATTGCCGGGTATCGACGGCATTGAATTTATAAAACGGGTTCAAAGATCCCATCCCCTTGCGATAAAGATACTCATCACAGCTTACGGGAGCAAAGGACTGGCTTCCGAGGCGGACAGGATGGGAATCGATGGTTTTATCGAGAAACCATTCAATGCCATGGTCCTTGAGAAGTTTCTCCTCGGGCTGATCGAAAAACGAAGATAAAGATGCATAGGTGCAAGTCGAGATAGGAAAAAGTGGGGAAACAGAGAGGGCACGAAAGGAAAAAGTTTCCTATCAAAGGGAAATTCGGGACTTTTAATCCTTCGGTGCCATTCGCTCCGTTCGGTAAGGGAAAGGGAGGATCGAAATGGGTTTCAAAGATTTGATTATCGGCAATGTAATGAGCGTCATCGATGAGGAAACAGTGGAACTTCAGGTAATTCGTGTAGCGAGAAACAATGTTCACAATTACGGGGACAGGGAAAAAATACATATCAATAAACTGGAACCCGTTGAGTTCGTTTCGTTGCATGGTATGTATTCGAAACATCAGCTTGAGAGAATGTTGATGGGGAGGGAGGTAATGTGCGTGGTAAATTCCCTCTCCGCAGGGTCAGGGATCGAAGCGGATGTCTTTATGTCATGTTTTTAAAAGGGGGAGATCACGGAGAAGACTCGGAAAGGCTGAAAGAGGCATAAATAGGGGTCTTGAGATGAGGGATTTAATTATCGGTCAAATAACGAAGGTTATCGATGACGAAAGGGTTGTCATCCACGTTACTCAGATCGTCAGGAACCGATATCACCACTTCGATCTTGAGGAAAAAGTCCTCATCAGGGAATTGAAATATGAGGCCTTTGAAGGGGTAGAACAACCGGGAGCGAAAGAGTTCGCCCCGTCTAAGCTAAAGGGAAAAGGCGTGTTGTGCCTCATCAGGGATAGGGACCTTGGTGGATGTATCGAGGCAGATGTGTACCTGCTCCCCCGGGGGAGCCAGATATATGGACGAAATGTGTAAATAGGATGCAAGAAGTTGTATTCCATGCAAGGGGCATTAATAAAAGAGGAGGAAAAAGCAATGAATGATTTTATCAAAGGTATTGTCACGAACGTCATCGATGGAAAAACAATCGAGATGGATGTAACAAAGATCGGCCGAAAGAATTTTTATAACTACAACAAAAAAGAGAAAGTTCATGTTCTCGGGATTCGACCCTTCCTGTACGTGAAAAACAACCATCACTCCTGGAAATCCTTGATAGAAAAGATTCTCTTGGGAAAGGGGGTTACCTGCCTCGTGAATTCCCGGAATGCAGACGGGGAGATCGCGGGAAAAGTGTTCTTGCTGTAGAGAGGGATAAGATGAAAGTTAGTGTTCTCTGCTTTCAATATCAAAGGTGAAGTGAATACCTTCGAGTTGGAGGGACAAAATGGCACAGAGCGACTTTTTAATCGGAAATGTCCTTGAGATCCTCGATGACGAGACCTTCGAAATGGAGGTTATGCGGGTGGGGAGAAAAAATAGGTACGCATACGGCTATGAAGAAAAAATTCATATTCACAGATTGAAACAAAGTGAAATAACCACATTGATAGGTCCTCACCCCAAACCGTTCCTTGAAAGAATGTTGAAGGGAAAGGAAGTGATGTGCCTCGTACATTCTCGTGAGCCCTGTGGACAGATCGAAGCAGATGTTTTTATCATTTAATCGCTTACCGCAGTTGCTCTTATTTTCACGGAAAAAAAACTTGAGAAAAATGAGCTCCTATTACAGTGGCACGCGTTGTTGAAATCAGTACTTCAACGGCAGAGAGCTTTGAGGATGCCGCCAAGTCGGGTGTCGCTCTCCAGCAAAAAAAGTGCAGGGTAAAACGGGAGCCCGGAGTGATGAACAAAAGTCGTTGTGAATGAGGGAAAGATCAAAGAATTTCGGGCCAACATGAGGGCGATCTCTATTTTCGCTTCATAAAAACGTAAATCGATCTGAGGAGTAACGATTAAGTATGGGACGGGTGACAAGTGAAATATGTAAACAATAACAGGGTAATAGGGAAAGAGTTTTCTGGTAACAGTGATGATCGCTTCTCTCAGATAAAGATTATTTTAAGGGACGGGCAGAGTCTTTTCATAAGGAGCACAACCTCTGATGACAAGCAGAGGGTGGAAGATTTTTTCTACCGTCTGAGCCCGGAAAGCAGGCGCCTCAGGTTTCATTCACCAAAACAACGGATAAGCGAAAGAGAAATTTCTGGAATTATTGAAATCAACCCCCCTGAAAGATTTTCCTACGTGGCAACCATGGGTGAGGGAGATAAGGAGAAGATCGTGGCCATTGGCTCGTGGGGTCTTACACCGGAGGGAGCAGAGGTTGGGTTCATGGTGTCGGAAGATATACAGGTGAGAGGTGTTGGAACGGCCCTGCTCGAACAACTGGCGATAAAAGCGGTAGGATACAACATTAGATCTTTCATCGCACACGTCCTTCCGGAAAATAGTCGCATGATGGATGTCTTTGAAAACAGCGGGTTCACGGTAACGAAGAAGTTCGCTGACGGTATCCATTGCGTCAATCTCGATCTCATGGAAAAAGCTGATTTTTTGAAACGACGGACTTTGCGAGAACACGTAAGCCGCTCAGCAGGAGTCAGAAGAGTCATTTACCCCAAAAACGTCGCAGTGATCGGTGCCTCCCGCAATTCCAATAGAATCGGGGGAGCGCTCTTTCAAAACATCCTGAGCGGGAACTTCAAGGGAACTGTCTTTCCGGTAAACCCGAACGCCCCATCCATCGGAGGAGTCCATGCCTATCCCTCTGTGATTGACATTCCCGAGGACGTGGACCTTGCAGTTATCATCGTTCCGGCGGACAGGGTCCTCGATGTAGTAGATCAGTGTGGGGAAAAAGGAGTCAAAGGCCTTGTAATAATCTCGGCCGGTTTTGGCGAGGGAAGTGAGGGGGGAAAGAGGCGCGAAAGGAAACTCTGGGAAAAGGTAATCGCTTATGGCATGCGCGCTGTCGGCCCCAACTCCCTCGGCATACTCAACGCCGACCCGGAAATACGCCTGAATGGCACGTTCTCGCCCTACTCGCCTCCCACAGGGAGCATAAGTATCGGGACGCAGAGTGGAGCGCTGGGGCTCGCGCTCTTGGACCATGTGAAAAATTACAACCTCGGAATCGCTCACTTTGTGAGCATCGGAAACCAGATGGACATATCGAGCAACGACCTTCTCGAGTTCTGGGAGGATGATGAGAATACCGATGTAATTCTCCTCTACCTGGAATCCTTTGGAGATCCCAAAAGTTTCAGCAGGATAGCGAGGCGGCTCAGCAGAAAAAAACCGATAATCGCCGTTAAATCCGG
>CAYFXN010000033.1:0-8400 GCA_964347065.1 uncultured bacterium
GAACCATTCTGTTTCCGATTTCTCTTGTTTCTGTTGTTCTGAAGTTCTGATGTTCCCGGTTTCTCTGCTCTCTGCTTTCTGTTGTTCTGATTTTCTGTTGTTCTGACGTTCTGATGTTCTGAACTTCTGCGGTTCTGTTGCTCTGGTTTCTGTTTATCCTCTGAACTCTGAACTCTGAACGAACAATTTTGTTACAGCTATTTTATGTTTCTGCGGTTTAACAGGAACCTCCGGGAAAGGTTGTTCCGGAAGGAAGCGATACGCTCCTCCGCCTCCCGATTGCTCATCCCCCGGTATCGGCTGAAAACTTCCCGGAGGGAGGCCTCCGCATCCAGGCCTTTTGTCGGGGACTTTCCGAGGAGCATTCTTCTCAGAACGATATCTTCCAGTCGCCTGGCTGATTCCCTCTCATACCCGTAGAGAATCTGCGCGGGGATTTCATAGGTGTAACGGGAGAGGGGGGATTTCAGATAGGGATCGTTTCCTGCGAACTCGAGCAGCTTTTCGGCCCCTGTGCCGTGCACGGTGTAGAGGGCAGAAGCCGTCTCTTTTTCGACTCCGTACTCAGAGGCGAGGTGGCTCGTGAATCTCTCCCTGTCTTCTGGGTCTGGTATGGCGCAGGGAAACCGCGCCGGGCCGCTTTCACCCGGCATCTTTTTCCCGAGGACTTTCAGGGTTTTTTTGATCGTGTCCTCGGCCATCTTCCGGTAGGTCGTCAATTTTCCGCCGGTAATGGAGATGAACCTTCCCCCGGGGCCTTCACATACGACTCGGTGGCGCCGCGGAACCTCGGATTCCTTTTTTCCCGCCACGTTTATGAGAGGCCGGAGCCCTGCATAAGCTGAGAATATCGCCGGAGGATCGATCCTGATCCCTCTGAGGAGGCGATTGACGTTATCGGTGAGGTAGCGTATGTCTTCGGGAAGGGGACATACCTCGTCGGGTGAACCCCGGTAGTCGGTGTCCGTTGTGCCGATCAGCGTGTGGTTCAAGAAGGGGAGGAGGTAGAAGAGCCGTCTGTCGGTCCCGGCCTCGACGAAAAGCGCTCTCTCCGTCAATTTCCCCACCTCTATGTGGACACCCTTTGTCGGGCGGAGAAGCCTTCCGCGGAACCCCGCCTTCTCCCTCACCTCGTCGATCCAGGACCCTGCGGCGTTGATGACTGCATCCGCGAAGATGGTGAGGGTTTCCCCCGTTTCCCCGTTGCTGGCCTTGACGATATACCCGGCGCCGGCCCTCTCGATCTCTTTCACCTGGGTGTAGCTTTCACAACGGGCGCCGAGCGCCTGGGCGGCAAATATATTTTCCAGGACGAGCCGCTCCGGCATCAGGATCTGGTAGTCGTGGAACACGAAGAGGCCCGAGAGCCCGTCGTGAGATATTTCGGGTACCATTTCGCGCGCCCCTTTGCTGAAGTATATCCGGCTCTTTTCGATTTTCATCCTTCCGGCGAGAAGATCGTAGAGTTTGACGCCGATCCCGGCGACGATGGGCGACCTCTTGCCCCTGCCGTAAACGGGGATGTGGATCGCAAGAGGCCTCAAGAGGTGGGGAAAGGTTCGAGAGATCCAGTACCGCTCTTTGAGCGACTCGGTAACGAGGCCGAAGTGAAAGTGTTCGAGGTAGCGGATGCCGCCGTGAATGAGCCTCGAGGAGGCCTGGGTGGTTCCGGAAGAAAAGTCATTCTTTTCCAGCAGCGTGCACCGGAGCCCCCGTGATGCCGCCTCCAGGATTATTCCCGATCCCGTCGCACCGCCGCCGATTATGACCAAATCTGTCCGGTTCACATGCCGTCCCTCCACGCAACCATCTGCCCGGGGTCGTTGGTGAAAAACCCTGAAATGCCTCGTTGAACGAGGTCCGTGAACGTTTTCCTGGTATCGACGGTATAGACGAAGAGCGGGATATTTTCCTTTTTCGCCTCCTCTGCCATCCAGCTCTTCAGGTACCTGACATTTACGTTGATCGACAGGTGCCCCCTCCGGCCGGAGGCCCTGATGTCATCGGGAGAGGGATTTGCAACCAGAGCCGAAGTGGGGATGTGGGGCATTTTTTCCCTGAGCTCATCGAGCTCTCCCGGCATGAAAGAGGAGACGATGAGGACCCCTTCATAGGGGTTCTCCCGGAGGAAGGCGGCGAGCTTTTTTCCCGACCCCGGGCTCTTCAGCTCCAGGTTCAGAGGCATTGCCCCCCCCACGATCTGCAGGGCCTCTTCGAGACGTATTATCGACTCACCCCCCTTGAGGGAAAGCCGTTTCAGTTCCGCGAGGGTCGATTCCCCTACGACCTTTCTCACGCCGGCTAAGCGTCCCGTGTCTTTGTCGTGAAAGAGGACGATTACCCCATCGCCCGTCGTTCGCAGATCCACCTCGATCATGTCGACTCCGCAGTCGATGGCACCGCGCAGCGCACCCGCACTGTTCTCGGTTGCAATTTTCGGGGCCCCCCGGTGACCGATGACGAGGGGAAAGGTGTCGAAATATTTTGCGATCTCCAGACCCATAGGTGCCACTCTGCCCGCGGCGTTATGGTTTAACGAATAGTAAACCATTTTGAGCGTTTCGAGTATCTATAATTAGATTGCGGAAAAAATCAGCCGATGCCCGATGCTGTGCAGTACAGGCGGATTAGCGGGGAAAATGAGCGGTGTGGGCTTATTGATAAACGGTAGAGCAATAAAAATGAGAACGATCGCTTTCCTCGCAAAAAAGTGCAGGTCAGGGGTGCAGCGATGATGAAAGGCGAGTCTTTACCTGGATTCCGGGGCTATGAACAGTTTTTTCTCCGCCTTGCCTTTCAAACGAATAATTGCCTGGTTATGGATCTGGCAGATTCGTGACTCCGTGAGGCCGAGTATCGTCCCTATCTCCTTCATCGTTAGCTCTTCGTAATAGTAGAGGGAGATGATGAGCTTCTCGTTTTCGGGGAGTTCTTCGATAGCCTCGGCAAAAACCTCTTTGAGATCGAGGAGGAAGTCCTCGTCATTCTTTTTTTCCGCCAGGTAGTTGGAGAGTATCTTCCTGTGCGTGAAGTTGGTTGGCTCCTCCTCCGATTCGATCTCATCGATCGAGAATATGGAGATCCCGTTTATCAGGGACAGTTCTTTTCGCAGCTTATCCACGGAGATGTTCAACTCACTGGCTACTTCATCTTCCTTCGGTGGCCTTCCGAGCAGATTCTCCAGGTAACTGTAGGCGCTCTGAAGATTGTTGGCCTTCTGTCGCACAGAACGGGGGCACCAGTCGATCTCCCGCAGGTAATCGAGCATCGCTCCGCGGATCCTGAACTCGGCGAAGGTGGAGAACTTGACGTTCTTACCGGGATCGAAGCGGTCGATGGCGTCCAGCAACCCGGTGATACCGCAGCTGATGAGATCCTCTACATCGATGTGAGGCGGGAGTTTCATGGAGAGCCTCCGGGCCGTGTATTTGATCTTCGGAAGGAATTCCTCTATCAGGGTTTCCCGTTCTTCGAGGTTCATTGCCGTTTTTTTCTTCTTGCGATTTGTCGGTTTTACAGCAGCATTCTTCATTTTTGACCTCTTTTATTTAAGGGATTGGATTATCGCCTCGTCGTGTTTTTCCTGGAGTATGCGCCGTGCGAAAAACTGGTGGCCCTTCCTCGATTTTTTCCCGGGAACGTTCTCCATGAGGTTTTTCGCGATCTGATTGAACCGTTCGAGCAACCTCCCGTTTGATGACTTTTCAGGGTGCGTTGCGAGAAGACTCGGTGCCACCTTCAACTTCCCGTCGAAGGGACAGTATCCGCAATTTAAAAGCCGGACGTCGTAGATGCGCTCCACTTCTGCTTCGATCATCTTGAAAGTGGATTCAGCTTCGTACTCGTTTTCGGCCATGTTGACGATCAGTTTGAATTCCTTCTCACCGAATTTGCTGTTGAGCACGTTGATCGAGGAGATCGTGTTGCTTACCGAGGTGATTTCGGGCGTGGTTACGAAGACGATATCGGTGGCGCTCGTGTTGAAAAACATCACGTTGGGGGTGATGCCCGGCGGCGTGTCCACGATTACGATCTCGGCGAGATCGTCGATTGTGTCGAGCTCACTCAAGAGGGAGAGCTTGTGGTGGGACTCCGGTGCGCTGATCTCATAAATACCCGACCCGGCAGGTATAATGTGTATTCCGGGAAGGGCGTTCACGAGGACCTCTTTCAGGGAGTTGTCCCCCCGGAGAACGTCGAAGATCGTTTTTACGGGGGAGACGCCGAACATAAGATCCACGTTCCCGTTTCCGAAGTTACCGTCGATGATGAGGATCTCTTTTCCCAGGTCCCGGAGAGCGCAGGCGAGGTTGACGCTCAAAAGGGTTTTCCCCACGCCTCCCTTTCCACTGGTAATCGAAAAAACTCTCAATTTCCCGTCCCTTTGAAAATTCACCGCTTCTTAGCGAGCCATCCAAGATTCCGGGTAGTTTGTATTGATTCGTAAGGTGAGAGGTTATCAAGATGTGTGCCAGCCGGGAGATGTTTGTAAACAACTGATTTTAAAAGGATAGTTTAATTGGGGCGGGGATTTTGTGTTTCAGGAAGTCGTCAAAAACACCGAGATCGTCAAATTATTGACACAAAAAATTGACTGAGGAACTAATTTTTTAATTTTTTCCGTTTAATTTTTTCCACCAGGGTCGTCCTTTTTATTCCCAAAAGGTTGGCGGCCATCTCCTTGTTTCCGCCGGATATATCCAGCGCTTTCTCGATCATCTCCGTCTCGAGTTTCTCGACGGCCACTTTCAGGTCGGCGGGAACCGTTCTGTCCTGCTCGGTTGCTGTGTGGGAAGTTTCCGGCTGGATTCCTCCCCTGGAGATCTTTTCGGGAAGGTCCTTGAGGGTTATCACCCCTTCTGCCTTTATCACGACGATCCTCTCCACCAGGTTTTCAATCTCTCTCACGTTTCCCGGCCAGGTATAATCGGTCAGAATCGCCAGCGCTTCATCGCTGATACCGTCGATGTTTCTCCCTTTTTCCCGGTTGTACTTATTGATGAAGTGGGAGAGGAGAAGGGGGATGTCCTCTTTCCGTTCGCTGACGAGGGGGATCTTTATGGGAATGACGTTCAGCCTGTAGAACAGGTCTTCCCTGAATGTGTTCTTCCTCACCTCCTCTTCCAGGTCCTTGTTTGTGGCCGCGATAACCCTGGCGTCGACCTTGATGGTTTTTTCGCTTCCCACCGCCTCGAACTCTTTCTCCTGGAGGACCCTGAGAAGTTTCACCTGCAGCCTCGGGCTCATGTCTGCCACCTCGTCGAGGAAGATGGTTCCATGATTGGCAAGTTCGAATCTTCCTGACCGGGGAGCGATCGCACCCGTGAATGCGCCCTTGACGTGTCCGAAGAGCTCGCTTTCGAGAAGATCTTCCGGTAACGCACCGCAGTTCACCGGAACGAGAAGGTTGTTGGCCCGTGCGCTGTTGTAGTGTATGGCACGGGCGATCATTTCTTTTCCCGTTCCTGAAGCCCCCAGGATCAGTATCGTTGAATCCGTGTCCGACACCTTCTCCACCAGGGACAGCACGTCCATCATCGCTTTTGAGGTACCTATGATATTCTCGAACTGATACTTGTTCTTGACCTGTTTTTTCAGGGTGATATTTTCTTTTTTGATCGTTGTGTGTTCCATTGCTTTCTGGACGAGATAGCGCACGTCATCGATCTTGAAGGGCTTCGTAATATAGTGAAACGCATCGAGTTTCATCGCTTCGATGGCCGTTTCTATCGTCCCGAAGCCGGTCATCATTATGACCTCGCAGTTGGGCTGCAGCTGTTTCGCGCTCCTGAGAACGGTCATGCCATCGCACCCCGGCATTTTCAGGTCCGTCAGGATGACGTCGAACTTCGTCTCTTCGATTTTCTTTATTGCCTCTTCTCCCGAGCGGGCGAGGTGTATTTCCATGGGAGAACCCCGGAATACCTCATCGAGAATGGTGAGAATGTGGTCTTCGTCATCTGCTATCAATAGCTTCATAGCATCGATTCCCTTGATATCCCCTTGTTTATCAAAAAGATTATCAGGTATGTCTTCTTATTGTAAAGCGCCAATTGATCGAAAAAAACCGCTGCGGAGGCTAAAGTGGCGGGAAAAAAAACCGATAAAGATATACAGAACGAGGTCGGAGACGTTGAGATACCGGACTTTCCTTCGACACCCCAAGTGAAAAGGCTGACGGGAAGCAGATGTGCCCGGCTGGATGGAAGAAGGTTCAAAGGGTAAATTTATAAAAGAGGGCAGATAGAAACGAAATGGAGAATTACCTGGAAGAGATGAGAAAAGAAACTCAGCTGAGAAAAGAGCGGCTGAAAACGATAAAGGAGTTGGTTCAACGGGGAGAATACCGGGTTGATTCTGAGAAGGTTGCCGCAAAGCTTATCGAAGACGCGTTAAAATATATCGATTTTTGAGCCGCCCCCCGAGGAGAGGAAGTACGGTCAAAAATTCAAGGCCTTGGCGCTCGCTATCCGGATTCCCGGAATAACACTGACAAGTTAGCAGTTTCAAATTCGTGAGGGAATCTTTACGGGAAAGTATCTCCCTGCCGGGTCAGCTCTCTTCCATCCTCCCCTTCAGATCGGAGACGAATCCCATGAGCGTCTTTTCCTGGGTGATTCCCGGGCCGACGAAGGCGAATCCGAACCGGGCGATCTTTTCCTCCCCACCTGGAGATGATGGAAGGCGGTAGATGCATTTCGCGTCCATCTTAAAAGGCTTTTTCCCCGGCAGGATAAGTTTGACTTCCCTGTACGTCGTCCCCGGCAAATATCTGTTTGCGCTTTTTAATGAAAAACCTCCCGTTGATATATCGAGGACCGACTCTTTGAGGATTTTTCCCGATAGCGTAAATGTTGCCGTAACCTGCTCGAGAACCGGGAGTTTCACGCGGTACGTGTGTCTCCTCTGGGTGTACTTTATCAGTTCCGGGCTGCGGAAGGCGACCTCATCATCCCGGTTCCCGGGTTCAGAGAGGAGCTGGGTGAGAAAGGAGTAGGGAATTTCTCTGTAGAGGTACTCTATTTTGACGTTCGCCCCTTCGAGGGGAAGCCCCTTACCCGGGGAGGGAATGAGTGCGTCGGAGATAAAGATTTTATCTTCATCCCGGAATCCTCGGGGCGTCGTGGTGAATTGCCTGGAGATTCCTTCAAAACGGGCGGTGAGTTCGGTCTTTTTCTCGATGAGCATGCCGAAGTGGTTCGCGATGGAGGACTGGCTGTCGAGCTCTTCGACGGAATAGGTTTCCGACCTGAGCCCCCGTGCTTCCTCGCTTTTCTTCTTGAGGCGGAGCAGGTAGAACAGGACGATGATGGCCAGGACGAGGAGAAATCCGAGGGAGAAAAATTCGAGGAACCTGTACCTGCGCCGTATCTTCTTGTATTCATCACCGGTGGTGACGACATTCGTCTCCCTCTCGGGGGAGGGCGCGGTGGCTGCATACCCCAATTCGACTTCCTTGATGACTTTGCCGGTTGTATGTCCAGGAGAGAAAACGACCGCTACGGCTCCGGCGCTTTTTTTCCGAGCCATTGGCAGAACCACCAGCGTGATGAGTACGGTTATGACGATACAGGTTCCGCGGCGCATGCGTGATAATTCCTCCTCTCACGGAAAGCTCTGTCAGGTGCTTACATGCCCTCAGTATACCCGGATGGAGGGAAGGCCCGCACCCGCTAACCTTCCGTGTCCATCAACCTGTCGATTTCGATGATGCACTTCCGGAAGAGGCCCAGCACGGGGATGAGAATCATCTCGATCGAATTGATGGTGTGATCGTCCCCCTCGCCCTGGTCGGTGGAAACGGTTTCCTTGATCGCAGACAGCATGAGTGTTTCGAGGTCATCGACCCTCTTTCCGTCTACGATGATATCCCGGGGATCCACGGATGATGTTTGTTTGATGCTGGAAAAGAGCTCTACGAAGTCACTCAGATCCTGGAGGGATGCCATCAACATCCCCCCCGTCGGCTCTCCTTCCTTTTTGCGCAGCCCGTTCACGACCCCCCTCAGCTGTCCAACGAGATAGTCGATGAAGGCGAGAGCGTCTCGAATGCTCTCTTTTGCGACTTCCTGGCGAGAAGATGTTCCTATTTCCAGTTTCTTGAACTCGGTTATCTCTGTCGAACCCAGTTCCTCTTCTTTTTCCGGGGATATCTCTTCCCCGTCAATGGAAATCCGGTGAACCATCCTCCCGTCTTTTCGGATCTCCTCGTAGATAATTTCCAGAAGTGCCCTGAGGTTGTTTTCCTTCGCCCGTTTAAAAACCCTCTTTTTCCCGTCAATGGTTATTATCATAGGTATCTCTCCATGTCATTCTTTCCCTCTGCGCGTTCTTTACGTTTCGGTGACGAAGTTCTGCTCTCTGTCGCAGTTGCAGCACGACCGGCCCGTGAGGCCCCTC
>CAYFXN010000033.1:8410-18316 GCA_964347065.1 uncultured bacterium
GTGCTGCGCGACGACGTCGTCGCGATCGACGCCGAGACGGGCTGAGGCCCCTCACCGCCGTGCGGTAACCGGACCTCTCCACCAGGAGGTTGCCGCACCCCGGGCAATAGGAATTGGTCGTCCCGGCCACATCAATGTTTCCGAGATATACGGAGTACAACTTTTCCCTCGCGATCTTGTAGGCCTTTTTCATGAATGCCTGGTCGGTGGGCGGTGCGTTGAAGCGATAGCTGGGAAAATACCGGGATATGTGGAAGGGGATTTCCGGATTGATCGAAGAGATAAAATCCACGATGCTCCTTATTTCATCCTCCCGGTCATTCAGCCCCGTAACGACGAGTGTCGTCACCTCCACGTGGCACTCCTTCGCGGCTATCGCTATGGTGTTTTTTACCGGGGCAAGGCTGCCCCGGGATACGTTTTTATAATTCTCCTCCGTGAAAAATTTAAGGTCGATGTTCATCCCGTCAACAAAGGGGAGAAGTTCCTTGAGCGGATCGGGGTTCACAAAGCCGTTGGTTACGAGAACATTCTTGAAATTCTTCTCGTGAAACTTTTTCGAGCAGTCGTAGACGAATTCCCACTGTATCAGGGGCTCATTGTAGGTGTAGGAAATGCCCAGAGATCTGCTGGTGACCGTGAGACCTATCAGGTCCTCGATGGACACCTCTTTCAGCGAAATTCCCCCTTCAACAAGGTGCCAGTTCTGACAGAAGGGGCAGCGAAAATTGCATCCCGTCGAGCCGACGGAGAGTATGTCCCGGCCGGGGAAAAAGTGATAGAGGGGTTTTTTCTCTATGGGGTCGACGGCTATAGCGGCTACCCTGCGGTATGTGCTGGCGTAGAGCGTTCCGCCGACGTTCTCCCGCACGCCGCAGATTCCCTTATTTCCGTCGGGGATGACGCAATAGTGGGGGCAGAGGATGCACCTGACCGTGCCGTTTTTCTTTTCGTAATAAGCCGCTTCTTTCAAAGACGGTGTCCTCCGGTGTGCGTTATCTCGATACGGCGAAGGTTTCGTATTCTCTCACGGGGGTGCGCCAGGTGACCTCGCTGTTTCGGACCAGGGCTCCGGGAGGGCCTTTTTTCATAAATTCAATGACCGCATCGATCTGTTCTTCCGTTCCCTGTACGAGCGCCTCCACCTTGCCGTCGGGGAGGTTTCTCACGTATCCTCTGGCTCCGACTTCCCTGGCGACTTCGACTGTCGAAGCCCTGAACCACACTCCCTGGACCCTGCCGGAGACGGTGACGAGGGCTTCTTTAACTGCCATTTGTTTCTCTCACATCGACCAATTTCAAGAATTCTTCTTCCGGCATGGTTTTCAACCCGAGGTTTTTTGCCTTTTCGAGCTTGCTCCCCGGACCTTCGCCGACCACGAGGACATCGACCTTCCGGGAAAGCGATGACGCTACGAGACCGCCGAGATCTTCCACGCGCTTTTGCGCATCGGCACGGGACATAAACTTCAGGGTTCCCGTGAAGAGAAAGGTCATTCCCGTAAGGCTCCCTGCCGTCTGCTCCCGCTCCTCTATCTGTATGCCCGCAGACATTAGGTCCGCCACGAAAGCCCTGCCGCCCTCCGCTGAGAAAAAGGAACGGATGCTCCCCGCCGCTTCCGGACCGATCTCCTTGATTCGCAGGAGATCGTCGTAGGAGGCCTCCATGAGATTATCCATCGAACCGAAGGCATCTGCAAGGAGATTGGAGAGGTGTTCGCCCACGTTCTTTATCCCGAGTGCGTGGATGAACCGGGAAAGCGTTGTATTCCGGCCTTGTTCGATGGCGATGACGAGGTTTCGGGCGGACTTCTCACCCAACCGGGGAAGGTCCTTCAGGTCCTCTTCGGTGAGCCGGAAGATGTCTGCGGGATTTCTCACGAGCCCTTCGTTGATCAGGAGGGTGATGATCCTATCTCCGAGGCCATCGATATCGAGAGCTTTTCTCGAGACGAAATGCTTCATCGACTCCTTCATCTTGGCGAAACAGGAGTCGCCCGTGCACCGGTGTGCAGCCTCGCCTTCGACCCTCTCCACGCGGGCTCCGCAGACCGGGCAGGACTCGGGCATGACGAAGGCTTCCCCCTCCTCGTCCCTCTTCGAGAGGACCGGTTTGACCACCTCGGGGATCACGTCGCCGGCTCTCTGCACGATTACCGTGTCGCCTATGCGTATATCTTTCCTCTCGATTTCGTCCATGTTGTGGAGCGTGGCCCTTTTCACCTCCACTCCCCCTATTTTCACCGGTTTCAGGTGAGCGACGGGCGTGAGGATGCCCGTTCTTCCCACCTGGACGACGATATCTTCCACCACGGTGGTCCCCTGTGTGGGGGAGAACTTGAAAGCTATGGAGTGCCTGGGGCTTCGCGAGATCTGCCCCAACGTGGCCTGATGGGAGAGGGAATTGACTTTCAGAACGATTCCGTCGGCCTCGTAGGGCAGGCTTTCCCTGCCTTCCTCCACGGTCCGGTAAAAGCGGATCGCTTCGTCTACGGAGCTGCAGAGTTTCATCTTCTCGTTCACGGGAAGGCACAGCGCCCGGAACATGTGGAGGATTTCCCAGTGGCTTTTCACCGCTGCGTCCTCGATGATACCTGCCCCGTAGAAGAACATTTTCAGAGGCCGCTTCGCCGTTATCCGCGGGTCGAGTTGCCTGAGTGATCCCGATGCGGCGTTTCGAGGGTTGGCGAAAAGGGGCTCTCCGTTTTTCGCCCGCTGGTTGTTCAACCACCGGAAGGCATCCTTTCCCAGGTAAATCTCGCCCCTTGCCTCCAGAATCCGGGGAACCCCGTTTTTTCCCTCCTCAGCGAGCGTTAAGGGGACATCCTTCACGGTCTTGATGTTGTTGGTAATGTCTTCCCCGGTGTACCCGTCTCCCCGGGTTGAGGCGTTTTCCAAAACGCCGTCCACGTAAATCACCTCCACGGCGATACCGTCCACTTTGATCTCGGCCACGTACTCGACCGTATCGAGGGCGAGCATTTTCCTGACCCGCTTGTCGAACTCGAAGATCTCGTCCTCGCCGAAGGCGTTTTGCAGGCTCAACATGGGCAGAGAATGCCTCACCCGGGCGAATTCGGATACGGGTGGTGCGCCAACCCTCATGGTGGGGGAATCGGACAATTTCAGATGGGGAAACTCTTCCTCCAGTTCCACGAGCTCTCTGAGAAGGAGATCGTACTCGGCATCCGATATCTCGGGGTCCTGGAGTGAGTAGTAACGGTGGTTGTGATGTTGGATGATCTTTTTGAGCTCCTCGATCCTCTTTTCGGCGTCGTATCTTTCCATGTCCACCCGCTTATCCGTGATTTTGAGATTGGTTGAGGAACAATTTTGTCGGGATTTATGAGTTTCAGCCACTTGAGAAAGATTATACAATAATAAATAGACGATGAGAACGAAACCCGAAAAGGGCTGCGCAGGTTTTTTCCCTCTTCGTTGACCTGACTATGCGATACGGGGATGATTATCAATGAGTTTAATCAAAAAACTGTTCCGCGGGGGCCTTGAAAAGAGCGAAAAGGTGAAGCACACCGTCGATTATCAGGGGGCTGCCGATATAATCGAGCTCAACAGGAACCTGCTCCGGGCGCTCGAGCACGAAAGGTCAGGTGTCTCTTTTTATGCCAGGTTTTACGAACAGGCGACCGACGAGAGGTGCAAGGAGCTCTACAGGGAGCTCATCGAGGAGGAGGAAAGGCACCTGAAAATGGTTCTGGAACAGATCGAGAGAAGGAAAAAGGAAGGTACCTGGACGGAAGATTAAGGGCTAAGATGAAAAATAAAATAGTATTCCTCGCCATCGCAGCGTTACTCATTGCGGCATGTCATCAAATCGGTCAGTACGCTCCACCTCCGGAGGGGGATCAGGAGGCAAAGGCGGTGCACGTGAAAAAGCCTCCCCGCCTGGTTCTCATCAGGGGAGTGGGGGTTTATTACGCCCCCGAGGCGCAGGATGATATTTTCTTCTATGGAGGAACCTGGTATTACTATTCGGGCGTCGACTGGTATTTGAGCCAGTCGTACAAAGGCCCCTGGGAAAAGATACTTCAGGAGGCGCTTCCCCAGGTCATGTTCAGGGTACCCCCCGATAAATTCAAGATGACCCCGCCCGGCTGGGGGGAAGTCTACTTCAGGAAGGGGTGATCGAAGTGGAGGGGACCTTGATACGGAGAAGGGTAATCCGTAATCTAACAAGAGAAGTTACCGGATATGGAGATAAAGGAGGATTGAACCTATGAGTGGAATATCTCGTCTCAGGAAAATGCTCGATAACGTCGAAGATGGAGCCCCCGTTATCTCGGTCTACTTCCCCGTCCCCCACGGAAAAGATTCGCGAAAAATAAGGAAAAAGATCTCGAAAAACATCGCAAAAGAGATTTTCAGGAGGGCTGCATCCCGCGGGTTCGATTTGAAGTCCATCGAAGAGGGCATGCTGGTCCTCTACGATATCTTCGACGAAATCGTTCTTGACAAGAGAGGTCAGCTGACGCACGTCATCTTTCTTTCCCCGCGTTTTCCCGGGGTTGAGCGCTTCGAGATCAATGCCGAACTGCCTCCTCTCGGTGTCGTTGATACGCTGCCCGTTCTCTCTCCCCTCCTCATGGCTTTCGATGACGCTGATCCGTATCTTTTCCTCTTTCTCGATGGAAGCGGGGGGAAGCTCTCACTCTACAGGGATGACACGCTCACCTGGCTCTGGGAGGAAAAGGGTGATGTGCCGAAAAAGGTGAAGTACGGCGGATGGTACGGGCTGGAGTCATCCCGGATCACCAGACACGTGGAGGGTTACCAACAAAAGCTCGTGAAAGACGTTGTCGCCAGGTGCCAGGAAGAGGTGAGAAAACAGCGGCCTGAAGGGTTGATATTGCTCGCCTCGTCGAACGTTTACTCACTCGCCGCCGAGCTGTTGGAGAGGGATTTTTCTGATCTCTTCGTCAGATGTCAAAATGCCGAGATATCCCACTACACCGGGAAAGAAGCCGAAAGTGCAATCAGGGAGCTGCTGGCAGAAGTCAGGGTCGAGCGGGATATGGAAGAGATACATTCCGTGACCGAGGGTGGTGCAACGGGCACCTCTCCGCTCATGCGCATCGACGAGATTCTCAAAGCTCTTCATGAGGGAAAGGTCCGGAAGGTGGTTCTGAAAAGGGGTGCCGATTATGCGTTCAACTTCTGCGAGAGCTGCCTGCTCACTTCCCCTGATGCCAACGCCTGCCCGATCTGCGGAGCGGCTATGAAGCGCCGCATAAACGTGGCGGAAATGATTATTCGTCTTGCTCTCAAAACCGGTGCGGAGATAAAGTTCGTATCCAGGTGGACGTTGCCGGAAACTACCCGGGTGGCGGCCTCGCTTCGCTACGCGGCATAGGCAGACAGGGGGAGCGCTCTTGAGAACTGGTTTCCCCTTGAGAATGGGTTTTATAGGGACCAGTGGAAGTGATGGTATCGGGAAGCGAGGAACTTCTCAGGAAAGATTGCATTGCGGAATTCGGAATGCGGAAGCAAAACCCAATTCTTTGTCAAACACTGTCTTTCGCCGTAAGTGCTTTTGTGGGATGATTTTGTAACCCGCAGCCTACATTCCGCGTTTCAATCAACCGACAGGTTTTCCCGATTCAGTTAACTTCATTACCATCGCGATGTTATACGCTCGGTTCATTAAAAATTCAATGCTGAGAGGGGGGTATGGGAATGAAAGGGCTTGCTGACCTGAACGTTTCGGGGAAAAGAGTTCTCGTGAGAGTCGATTTCAACGTGCCACTCGACAAAAAGGGAAGAATCACCGACGATATCCGGATAAGGGCTTCTCTTCCGACACTGAAATACCTGCTCGACCAGGGCTGTTCCGTCGTACTGATGTCACATCTGGGGAGGCCTAAGGGGATACGGAAGGAGGATCTCAGCCTCGCTCCCGCGGCGAAGCGGCTCAGCAGACTGTTGAGAAAAAAAGTTGCATTCCCGGGAGATGTCTTAGGGGAGCGGGTTGAGGCTGAGGTCGGATCGTTGAGACCGGGTGAGGTTCTCCTCCTGGAAAACCTGCGATTTTACGATGGTGAGGAGAAAAACGATATGTCCTTCGGGAAGAAGCTCGCATCCTACGGCGATGTTTTCGTGAACGATGCGTTCGGAACAGCCCATCGGGCACACGCTTCGAACAGTTCCGCCTCGTCTTTTTTCAAGGATAAGGCGGCAGGGTTCTTGATGCAGAAGGAGATAGATTACTTCATGAGGGCCCTTCAAAGTCCGGTGCGTCCCCTGGTGGCCATATTCGGCGGGGTAAAGATATCAGGGAAAATTCAGGCCCTGAATAACCTCATGAAAAAAGTGGATAAAGTAATAATCGGCGGGGCGATGGCAAACACTTTTTTCGTTGCTATGGGATATGAGGTGGGGGGGTCACTTTACGAGGAGGAGATGGTGGCTGTGGCTGCGAAGGTCCTTCGGGAATCGAAGAGAAGAAAGGTTCAGCTCTACCTTCCTGTCGATGTGGTGGTAGCGAGTAGGCTCGATGACAGGGTGCCGAATTTTGTAAGGCCCATCCAGGAAATTCCGAAAGAGATGATGGCTCTCGATACGGGGCCCGCTACGAGGCTCCTAATCAGGGAGGCGATTGCCGACGCAAGGACCATCGTCTGGAACGGTCCGATGGGCGCTTTCGAGGTGGATGCTTTCTCGCGGGGGACGTACGCTCTCATCGATGATCTCGCAGCATCTCATGCGCTGACCGTGGTGGGTGGGGGAGATACCGACACGGCCCTTCACCGAACAGGGATGTTCGACCGGATGTCCTATGTGTCCACCGGCGGCGGGGCCTTCCTGGAACTTCTGGAGGGGAAGAAGCTGCCGGGGATAGAGGCCCTCAAATAACCTGGGGTCAGGCCCTGCCTTCTGACCTTCTTTGGTAACTATATATTGATGCTGGTCTAAAGGTCAGAAGGCAGGGCCTGACCCCATACAGCCTTATCTCGTTTCTGGTTTTCATTCCGCAATCCGCAATCAGAATTCTCCATTACCATAAACAATAGTTCCCAGTTCATAGTTAATAGATTAAATTTCACAGCGAAAAGTTCACCGTTCAAAATTCAATATTTCCCATTCCCCATTCCCGGTTTCTCGAAACTCGAGACGCGAAACTCGGAACTTGTTTTCTATTCCGCATTCCGAATTCCGCAATCCGCATTACCACCCTGGCTGTGTGGCTGCTCTCTGCTTTCCTCTGGACGCTGAACGCTGAACTATGAACGGGTTTTATAGGCTGCTTGCCCAATGTATCAGATTGAAAAAGTTGTGGAGTATTGTCGGGGTGAAGATTTCCCCGGTCCTGTGGCGCAAATATCCCAGGGCGATGCCGGGGAGAACGGTCAGGAGGCGAAGCAGCGAATAGCCTATCACCACGTGGGTGATGGAGAAGAGGATCGACGTTACAACGATTTTTTTCCAGGCGCTTCCCTCTATCATTTCATAGAGAAAACCCCGGAAAAAAAACTCCTCGGGCAGGGCAACGACGATGAAGGAGGAAAGCCAGAACTTCAGGGAAGGAGCGTTCGAAAGGAGCCGTATCTTCTCCGATAGGAACCTCCCGCCGATTAGTTTCAGAAAAATGACGTAGGCGATGGATGAAACAAGTGCCACTGCGAGGAACCAGAAAAGAGATTGCGTAAGGGTTTTTCCCCGCAGAAAAGCCATTTTTTCCCTTCGGTACCAGTAGAAGAGGCAGGGTGTGTAGATGAGGATGACCCCGGTAAAGAGGGAGGCAAGGTTTCCGCTCAAGCCCGAAAAGGAGGGAGAGATCGCTTTAATTGCTGCCATCACGGCAAACCATATGAAGAAGGGCTTCAGTTTTTCGGGTACCTTTATTGACATTGCTATTATTTTAGACGGGATGGACCAGCTCGAAAAGGTCGGGGAACGTGTCGATTACGTGGTCAGGAGGATGGATCCTGAAATCGTCGGATCCCAGTCCGTAGGTGACGCCCACAGTTTCGACGGCGGCGTTTCTTCCTGCGAGCACATCGTTGATGGAGTCGCCGACGATGACTGCGTCGCCGGCTCCCGTGCCCGTTTGTTCCAGGATGCTCAAAATCCCCCGCGGGTCGGGCTTTTTCATCTCCGTTGAGTCGCCACCGAGTGTCACCTCGAAGAAGGGATCCAGGTTGAGGTCTTTGAGGATTTTTTCGGTGAGGTAAAGTGGCTTGTTGGTAAGAAGGGCGAAGCGGAAATCTCCACTGTGTTTTTTCAGCGTTGTGCTCACGCCGGGGTAGGGCGATGTGTTGTCCAGGAGGTGTTCCTCGTAATGGCGGATAAATATTTTCAGCGATTCGCTGAAGAGGTGATCCCGTTCCGTGCCGAGAAGCCTCCGAACGAGCATGGAAACACCGTTGCCAACCTCGGAGAATATTTCGTCAGGGGGTAGGGGGGCGATTCCCTGCTTTTCCAGGGTGAAGTTGAGGGAATTCGCAAGGTCACGGCCGGAATCGATGAGCGTCCCGTCCAGGTCGAATATGATGAGTTTCTTATGTATTTTTTTTCCCTTCAACTGTCCATACCGCGCGGCCTGAAAAATTTGCCCTGTCTCTTCTTTTCACGCTCATCCGGCCGGAAGAGGCCGTCGGATGCTAACAGTATATACCATCTGCCGGGACCCTGCCCGCCGATGCAATCCCCGGTAGGAAAGGAGCAGATCAAGCGATGATACTCGTTCGCAGCCGGTATTTTCGAAAAATCGATTTTCACGGGCTCTGTTACGTTCCTCTCGGATGGGTGACACGGGAAATAGCGCTCTTGAGTTCCTCTAGTTTAAAGGGCTTGGGGAGGATTCCCGCCCTCCTCAACTACCTCTTTTTCATCGTCCACAACGAGTATCCCGAGCTGGTCGGGGCTTATCTCAGGCATTTTCCCTCATGAGGTTGGGCCGCCGCTTGGGGGTGAATCCTCCCTCCATAGTGAGCATTTTTTCAAGGGCGCTTCTGAAAATGTTTGCTTTGATGTCCCTTGTCTCCTTTTTAGCATTCTCGAGGAATTTTTTTACCCACAATCTCTTAGAGTTTTCCCCGTAGGGGCACAGGCATTGAGAGTAAGGGAATCCGAGTTTGTCCATCATGGCGGAGATTTTTTCCTCGGGAACGAAGATAAGGGGCCTTATGAGTGTCAGGTTGCCTCTGAACATGACCTGTTTCGGCGCCATGGAGACGAATTCACCGTTGAAAAAGAGGTTCATGAGTGCCGTTTCCGCAAAATCGTCACGGTGGTGGCCGAAGGCTACCCTGTCAAACCCCTCCTTCGTTGCGTACTGAAAAATAGCTTTTCTCCTGTTCCATGAGCATACGAAACAGTCGGGTTTCTGTCCTTCCCTCAGATGGTCCCGGATCCTTATGCGCAGTATTTCGACGGGAAGGTTGATGCTTTCGGCGAACTCCCTGATCCTTTCCTCCTTCGCACAGCCGCCGCAGGTGATGTCCGTTTTCACGTTTATAGCGGCAAGGGAAAAGGGTTTTTCATGCCAGGCCTGCATGTCCTTGAGAAGATACGCCAGCAGGGACGAGTCCTTTCCCCCCGATAAGGCGACGAGTATGCGACTTCCCTCGGAAACGAGGGAGAACTTCCATATTGCCCGCAGCATCTCCGAAACGATCTGCTGTTTTTGTCTCTTGTGGCTCCTTTTCATAGAAAACTCCCGTTCGTTTTGCCTGATGGCAGATAAAATGATTGTCAACCAAAAGATTTTCTTTGGGTTGACAGATTCCGTCCGTTTTGGGAAATATATAAGGGTGATTATATAGAAGAGTGTTCTCCTGCGAAAGTAATTCTCGAAATTCCATGTATCGGACGGGGGGAGCTATGAGGGAATTCCTCGCATTTCTGGAAAAAGAGGCGCTCGAAGGGAGGGGGATCGGATATGAGGAT
>CAYFXN010000034.1:0-17905 GCA_964347065.1 uncultured bacterium
AAAGGTGAAATGTGGACGTTCATTCCCCTGTGGGCCCTTTCACGATTTCAGAGGGTAAAAAGTTCCCAATTATGTGAAAAAAGGAGCCCTGTGGTGGTAGCAGATAATAAAAAAAGCTAAGCAAATCAGCAGTATATACCCGGGGCACAATTGTTGCTTTCCAATTGATCAAAACGTGTGGAGAGGATTTCGATTGGCTTCGGCTTGTGAGGGGACAACCACATGCCTCGCCATGGAGGTTCAACTCCTCCCCTCTCCACCAACCTTCACTCAAAATGCCTAACGGCATTTTGAGCTTCGGTTGGCAAGCCATATTGCATTTTAAGCGAAGGTTGCCCGACGAAGTTACGCGAAAGCGTAACGAAGGCGGGCCTAAACCATTCTCAGTCATTCAATCATCTTCCAGCTTCGGTTGACAAGCCATATAGCATCCATTCATACCTCTTCACGCCGCTCCCTGGAACCCCACTCATTTTTTCCTTTCAAATCAACACAAGAAAACACACTATGATATGGTAAAGTGAACGGCCGGTAACTCCAGAACACTTGCTACGACTTGATGTGAGCATTTTCGTTACAGCTGGTTTTCGCGAAGATACCCGGCCGATACCATCTTCTCAACGAAATAACGGTAAAGGAGGTCGAACATGAGTGTCGCAGGAATACCTATCGGGGATCTTATTGCGCTCTACGGTCTGAAAGTGCTGATAGCAATCGCAATGTTTTTCATCGGGAAGTGGTTCGCTAAAAAAGTGGCCAATTTTACGAAAACATGGATGGAAAAGGGCAATGTCGATGAGACGCTCATATCGTTTACCGGGCATATCGTATACATAGTCCTCCTTGTATTCATTATAGTAGCGATACTGAGCCAGCTGGGAATTCAAACGGCATCGATCATCGCCGTTCTCGGAGCCGCAGGCCTTGCCGTCGGTTTTGCCCTCCAGGGGTCTCTCTCGAACTTTGCGGCGGGAATCCTCCTCATAGTTTTCAAAACCTTCGCAAAGGGGGATTTTATCCAGTCCGCCGGCACCCAGGGGACAGTGGAGGAAATCCGGCTCTTCACGACGAAGCTCAGATCGCCAGACAACAAAACCATTTTCATCCCGAACGCAAAAATCACAGCAGATACCATTACGAATTTTTCCGCGAAGGAAACGCGCCGGGTCGACCTCGTCTTCGGAGTAAGCTACGCAGATGACCTTGATAAGGTGAAGAGCGTTCTGGAAGACATCCTCAAAAATGACGAGAGGGTGCTCGGCGACCCACTACCAACGATCGGTGTCCTGGAACTTGCCGACAGCAGCGTCAACTTGGCGGTCCGACCCTGGGTGAAAACCCCGGATTACTGGAGTTTCTACTTCGATGCGGTAAAAACGGTTAAGCAGCGATTCGACGCCGAAGGTATCACTATTCCCTTCCCGCAGAGAGACGTACACATGCACAGCAACGAAGCACGGTAGGATGGGATTTACCGGGGTAGTCCGTTGGAACCGCAGAATTGGTAACGCCCAAGGATGGGCGGGGATCTGAACGAATCCGGGAGACACGTATCCCGGCGCCTAGCCTATAGCCTGAAACCCGGGGAAATAGATTGAGAAAAACCGGGTTTTTTTGAATTCAAGCGCCCCTGTCACCAATCTTATATCTACGGCTGTTACGCCTTCGCCCCGGGACAGAGAGGTGGGGCTCCAGGACATGTTTGTCCTGAAAGGGGGTGGGATTGTGAGCCTTTTATCAGAGCGGTGCATCCCCTGCCGGGGAGACATCGCCCCATTGACCATCAAAGAGGCACAAGAATATCTATCGGAGACACCAGGCTGGTCCCTCATTGACATCTCCTCCAGAATCAGAAGGAACTTTACGTTCAAGGACTTCCTCTCGGCTCTGGAGTTTGTACAGAAGATATCTGCTCTGGCAGAAGAACAGGGGCACCACCCGGATATTTCCTTCGGATGGGGATACTGCTCTGTCATCTTCTACACGCATAAAATCGCCGGCCTTCACAAAAATGACTTCATCATGGCCGCAAAAGTGAACACCCTCTTCGACGAATCACCCCCGGGAGAAGAGAAAAAAGAGCGCAAGGGATGAAAGGGCCGAAGAGTCACCCGGAAAACGAAAACATTGTCCGTCGGAGGCAGGGAAAAGACCGGGGTTGTGTTTCCGCTGTTAGAAACTACGGGTGACCCGCATCGGCGTTTCTCGAGCATTGCTTTTTCGTTTGACAGCAAAATTTTCTATCTGGTATCTTACCGGAGAAAGAACTGAACTTCGCACAAGGAGGGGAGGGATGGCTGATAGAGTCAAAAAAGTTGATTACTACAAAATTGAGACATCGAGCAAAGCGGGGGAAGGCGCACGCGTGCTCGGCGCGTTGAAAGAGGGTAATGTTAACCTGGTGGCCTTCACCGGCTTTCCCCGCGGCCGCCGCACACAAATGGACTTTATCCCCGAAAATGGAGCGGCATTCAGGAAAGCAGCGAAAAAAGCGGGTTTGAAATTCAGCAAGAAAAAGACGGGGTTTCTGGTCCAGGGGAAAGACAAGGTCGGCGCAATAGCAGCAATTTTAACGAAGCTCGCCGATGCCAAGATCAACGTAACAGCCATGAACGCCGTTAGTTCCGGCAAAGGACGTTACGGGGCCATATTCTGGGTCAAACCACAAAGTGTCAGTAAAGCAGCCAAAGCGCTCGGGGCAAGCTGATAAGAAATTGATCGTCCAATACTTCCGGGGTGTGGAGCTATGATCGTGAAAAGGCTCGAAGTGAAGACAGGCAGATCGCAGGAAATGGTTGATGTAACCACGAAAGTAAAGCATGTCTTAAAAGACAGCGGCGTTAGTTCCGGAAGCTGTATCGTATTCGTTCCTCACACGACCGCCGGGGTGACCATCAATGAAAATGCTGACCCTGACGTGCAGCGGGATATTCTTGCCGCCCTCGAAAAAATCGTTCCCACCGATGGTAAATACCACCACGTTGAGGGGAACGCCCACGCCCACGTGAAGTCCTCGATAATCGGGTGCCAGACGGTGATCCTCATAGAAAGCGGAAGGCTTGTGCTCGGCACCTGGCAGGGAATATTTCTGTGCGAGTTCGACGGCCCCAGGACAAGGACCCTTCTCGTTAAGGTCACGGGGAAATAAACTTCCGGTATCGCTGCCAGAGATTTTCTTTCCCGTAGGAAGCGTATATCCCATCCCAGGGCAGCATCTCCTCGAGGGATTTCTCTCTCATGGCGAAGTAATCTGGATTTACCGGCGATCGCCTGAAGTGACTCAGGGCGTCGCTGGCTCCGTCCCAGGCGGCAAGGGCACGAGAGACCCTTCGATCACCCGTTGAGAGCAGTGCCTGAAGGTAGGAATACTTCGGCACGTCTGATTCGAACTTGACCCACTTTTCTCTCCCGAGGGCTTTTTTCATATTCCTGTATGTCGAACGGAGCCTTTCCACCCCCGGGAAGGACGCAAATTGGAAGGGAGTCATCCCTTTGGGAACAAAACCCGCCATGCTCACGATTATTCTCGGCCCTGACTTTTTCTTCCGGGAAGACCGAATGTGATGATTGAGTTTTTTCACAAAATGAACGGTGTCGTGCACGTCCTCCTCCTCCTGCGATCCCGGAAGTCCGGCAACGAAATAGAGTTTTATGTTCGCTATGCCCTTTTGATAGAGAAGCAGGGAAGCCTCGAAAAACTGATCGTTCCGAATCCCTTTTCCAACTTTCAACCGCCTCCGTTCATCTCCCGTCTCGGGAGCAAGGGCTGCAGTTTTCAAACCTGACCGGCCGAGGATATCTGCCACCTCTTCGCTCACCATGTCGGCTCTTATGGAAGCGGGTGATACGGCGCCCCCTCTTTCCAGTACAAACCCTGCAATTTCGAGGAAATCGGGGTGATCGAGCACTGCCGAGCCGACAAGGCCCACCCGCTTCCTGTACTCAAGGCCCCAAGCGATCAGATCTTTGATGATCTCTTTATCAAGACAACGGAAACCATACGGGCTGTGGGAAACCCCACAGAAAAAACATTTTTTCACGCATCCCCTTGCTATTTCCACGAGAAACATATCACCGAATTCGGTCTTTCTGGTGAAAACCGCCGTGTGAGCCGGATAGCGGTTCAAATCGGAAACGGCCGGCTCCACCTCTTTGAAATCCCCCCTGAAACCGACAAATGCACCCTCACCGTCATAACCGGGTTCGTAGAGGGACGGGACGTAAACGCCTGCAATCGTGGCGAGACGCTCGAGAAAATCGCTCTTTGACGGGGGGCTCTCCCGCAACAAAGCGATAACCTGCTCCATCGGGGGTTCGCCATCTCCAATGACGATAAAATCACATATTTGCGCAAGAACTTCCGGATTCAAATGGGGAGCGAAGCCTCCGCAAAAGATAAGGGGGCTTTCCTGGCCTCTCTCTGTGCGAAGCGTCGGGATCTTTTCCGCCTGGAGAATCCTCACCAGATTGAGGTAATCATTCTCGAAGGAAACGGAAAATCCCACAAGGTCGAAAGTACGCACTCTTCGCTGTGTTTCCACACTGTAAACCGGAACCTGAGAATCGCCAGCGGACTGTGACATGAGGGATGCAAACGCTCTCTCACAGAAGACGTCATCCTTCGCATTCAAAAATGCATACATCCCCGTGAAGCCAAGATTCGACATGCCGAGATAGTATGTGTTGGGATACACGAGGCAGATATTTATCCTACCACCCGGGTCCTTTCTGTATGACCCTTCCTCTTCACCCGCTATCTCTCTGAGCCTTTTCTTGATCTCCCATGACATATTTCAATTATTCACTTCTCTTTCTCAGAAATGCGGGAATATCGAGCTCTTCAATTTCCTCTATATCGATGACGTCATCGACCACGCCGATATCCTCTTCGGGCTCGAGGCGCATCATCTCCTTTCTCCTCTCAAAAGCCGGCCTGTCCAGGTTTCCCCCCTTCACATCGAGTGAATACACTTTCTTTCGCTGCTTCCCTATTTCTTGCAATTCCGATCCCCTGTCAAACCCCGTCGCTATGACCGTCACTTTCATCTCGTTCTTGTAGGCGTCGTCGATAACCGTTCCGAAAATTATATTCGCTTCAGGGTCGGCTTCGTTCTGTATCAACTCTGCTGCCTCGTTCACCTCGAAAAGCGCCATATCGGACCCTCCCGTAAGATTCAAGAGGATACCCTTCGCTCCCCTTATAGAATAATCTTCGAGGAGGGGGCTCGAAATCGCCTTTTCAGCGGCGGCCATCGCCCTGTTTTCACCCGTTGCAGTGCCCGTTCCCATGAGAGCTATCCCCATTCCCGTCATTATGGTTTTCACGTCGGCAAAATCGAGGTTGATATATCCCGGTTTCGTAACAAGGTCGGTAATCCCTTTCACTCCCTGATAGAGCACCTCGTCGGCCTTCTTGAAAGCGTTTACGAGGCTCAATTTATCCTCTGCCACTATGAGAAGCTTGTCATTCGGAATGACAATCATGGTATCGACTACCTCCCGTAACTCTTTTAAACCGTTCTCCGCCAGTTTGTTCCGCTTTACCCCCTCGAACCTGAAGGGTTTCGTGACGACGGCAACGGTAAGGATTCCCATGTCTCTTGCAACCTGGGCCACGACGGGAGCGCCGCCGGTGCCGGTACCACCTCCCAGCCCTGCGGTGATAAAAACCATATCCGCCCCGTTTAAGACTTCCCGCATCATATCGATATCTTCCAGGGCCGCCTGCCTGCCAATCTCGGGATCCGCGCCGGCTCCAAGCCCCTTTGTGAGGCTGACGCCGAGCTGCATTTTCATTGAAGCACTATTATATTCCAGGGCCTGGAGGTCGGTATTCGCCACGATGAAATCAACCATATCGAGACCCATATCAATCATCGTATTGAGTGCATTTCCCCCTCCACCCCCGATGCCAACAACCTTGATCGCCGCACCCGGCTTGCTTTCCTTCACCAGTTCAAACATACACACCTCCCCTTTATAAGAATTCTTTGAGTAGTCTCATTATTTTTCTCCCAACGCCGCTGTTTCTCCCGTTATCGGAAGGCCGCAGATCTTTCGATACGAATCTGGCCCCGTACAGGATGAGCCCCACCGATGTGGCATAGGAAGGGTGGTTTACAAGGTCATACAGCCCTGATACCCCCGCCGGATTCGCCTTTCTGACGGGGAGACGGAAAACCCTCTCCAAAAGGTCATCCACGGAGTTCAAAAGGGAACTCCCCCCCGTGATCACCACCCCCGCGCCGATGAGGTCCTCGAATCCCGACCTAAGCAGCTCCCTGAAAACGAGCCTGAATATCTCCTCCACTCTCGGCTCTATCATTTCTGCAAGGCTCTGCCTCCTTATAAGACGTGGTTTTCTCCCGCCAACTCCGGGAATCTCCACGAGTTCATCTTTTTTGACTTTTTGCACCAATGCGCAACCATCAACACGCTTGATGTTCTCGGCATCGCTCTGGGGAACTTTTAAACCGAAGGCAATGTCGCTGGAGACGTAATTTCCCCCTATCGGGAGCACGAACGTGTGTCGCAGCGAACCATTGTAATAAACGGCCATATCCGCCGTTCCGCCTCCAAAGTCCAACAGGATCACCCCCACCTCCTTCTCCTCGGGGGAAAGCACCGATTCCGACGATGCGATTGCCGTAAACACGATGTCATTTACTTCGATTCCCGCTCTCTCCGCACAACGAACGAGATTCTTTGCGCTCGGGATATCGTCGGTAATGACATGCACCTTCGCCTCAAGCCGAATCCCCGTCATACCCCTAGGGTCCTTGATCCCGTCATTGTCGTCGACGATAAACTCCTGCGTGAGAACGTGAAGGATTTCCCGGTCGTTCGGCAGCTCCACTGCCTTTGCCTTTTCCAGAACATTGAACACATCCCCGCCGTTCACTTCCCGGGGGTTCTTTATGACCGCGGCCGCGTGGCTGTTGAAACTTTTAATATGAGCCCCGGAAACGCCGACGATGGCGCTCTTTATCTCCACGCCTGCTGACTTTTCGGCGCTTGCCACCGACTCCCGGATGGAGTTCACCGTTGACGCGATATTTACCACAACCCCTTTCCTGAGACCTTCAGAGGGAGCCGTTCCCATACCGATGACCTCGACATCTCTTCCCTTTTTCAGCCCCACCAACGTTGCTACTTTGGTTGTCCCCACATCGATTCCAACGAGAATATCGCCTTTGTAATTCAATTCTCCCCTCCGGTTATTTGTCTTTTTTTCTGCCCACGAATATCTTCCCGGGGTACTTCAGGTCAACGTAAACCGCATCATTGCGGTAGTTTTTGATCTTTTCGTAGTTCTTTTCGAGCCGGGCGAAAGCCCTGGGTACCTCTTTCGACCCGAGCTTTATTCTCAGGCCGCTATCCTTCAGAACGAGGGAAGAACCCTCTTTCGTATTGTAGTTGATCTCAGACACGTTCCCCTCAACGACGGAACCAATCAGCATACTTCTCAATTCCAGGGAACGGATAAGATTTTCCTTCCCCTCCTTTTTTTCGATCACCTTCCGGGTAAAACCGGTTATGACAGGATAGATTTTACTGTCATAACGGGAAACTTTCTTGAAGATCCCCCCTCTGTCATCGATGAAATAGAGCCCGTCGAGATTGAGCATGGCAACGGGTTTGCGCCTGGTGAGAATTACCACCAGTTTGCCCGGGAAGACCTTCCTCACGGCCACGTTCTGAACCCAGGGATTCTTTTGGAAAGCATCAGCAACCTCTCCAAGATCGAGGGCGAAGAGGCTTTCCTTCTCATCGAGTTTTGCCGCTTTCTCAAAATCAAAATCCTGCAGGCCCTCTTCCTTGACAACCTTCAGGTCGTCTATCGCAAAAAGAGATGACGTGTTGAAGAAGGAATAGGTGAGCTTTCCAATAAAGGCAACTACCAGCAACAGGACGAGGCCGCCAAGAACATATTTGGCCCGGGCCCCGCTTTTTCCGTCTATGTTCCTGTTTGTTTTTCGCTTCCTGAAGAACAGCTTCCTCCCGCTGCCTTTCAGTGACTTTTTCTTGTATCTTTTGTACTCGAGTATCGTCATTTTCCACACTCCGCATCGAGGAGTATGAGCTCCACGAGGTCGTCGAATCCGATTCCCGCCGCCTGAGCCGCTTTCGGCAGGAGGCTCGTTTCCGTCATTCCCGGAATGGTGTTGATTTCCAGGAAGTAGGCTTCACCGTCCTCGCCGAGCCTGAAATCGAGTCTCGCCCCACCACGGAGTCCGAGGACCTTTGATGCGACGGTCGTAGCGAAGTAGCCCTTTTTGAGAATTTCTTCATCTATCTCGGCGGGGCATATATATTCGGTAGCCCCGGTGGTATATTTTGCCTTGTAGTCATAAAAGCCCGATTGCGGAATTATTTCTATCGCGGGAAGGACCCTGCCGTTCAACAGCCCAACCGTTAATTCCCTTCCCCGAACATACTCCTCGATAACAACCCGCTTATCGAACCGTGAAGCTTCCATTACGGCGTCTTTGAGCAGTTCGGGGTCCTCAACTATCGAGATCCCTATTGTCGAACCCTCCCGATCCGGCTTGACCACCAGGGGGAAACGGAGGGTAGAGGGAGGGGCAAAATCCGATTCTTCGGTCAGATCGAAATAAACATAATTCGGCGTCTTGATCCCCGAATCGGAAAGAATTTTCTTGGTCATCACCTTGCTCATTGAAATGGCGGAGGCAGCCACCCCCGACCCGGTGAAAGGGATGCCGAGCACCTCCAGGAGCCCCTGGATGGCTCCATCCTCACCGAGCCTCCCGTGGAGGGCGATGAACGCCACATCGATCCCTCCTTCACCGATTATCCTCGCCCAGTCCCCCTGCATATCCAGTGCTTCGGCTTGATAGCCCTTCCTCAGAAGGGCTTTGTGTATTGCTCCGCCCGTTTTGAGGGAAACCTCTCTCTCGGCCGACTCACCCCCGAGAAGGACACCGATTTTCTTTTTCTTCATGTCATCTAACCGCTGATCAGCCAATACACTCCACCTCCGGTTCAAGATGGATCTTCCACCTCTCAAAAACGCCCCGCTTGATTTTCTCAATCAGATCGATCACATCGCTCGTCCTGGCCTTCCCCCGGTTCACGATAAAATTTGCATGTTTCTCGGAAACCCAGGCACCACCCACATTGAACCCTTTCAGGCCCGTCTCCTCAATGAGCTCTCCCGCAGATTTTCCGGGAGGATTCTTAAAAACAGAGCCAAAGGTTTTCTCCCTCCACGGTTGCACCTCTTTTCTCTTCACGTTCAGATCCTTCATCCTGGAGAAAACCCTTTCAGCTTGACTTTCCCCGAGCTTCAGGTAAGCCCTGAAAACAACTCCCCGTATGGGTAAAACTGTCTTCCGGTATTGAAAATCGATCATCGAAGAGGGAACACGATTTACCTCTCCGTTTTCGTCTATGATCTCAACCCATTGGATGAGCTCCCCCATTTCCCTTCCGTAAGAGCCCGCATTCATTTTCAGCGCCCCCCCCACGGCGCCGGGTATTCCCGATAATTCTTCCAGACCGCTGAGTCCCGACAGGGCGCTGAGGGCAGCGAGCCGCGGGAGGGAAGTCCCTCCTTCGGCAATTACACCGGTGCCGTTGAACCGGACATCTGTCAGATATTTACATAATCCCACTGCAACCATATCTATACCCTCATCGGGCACGAGAATATTGCTCCCCCTGCCGAAAATGAAGTACCTCGCCTTCTCGCCCGAGAGTCGCTTGACGACCTCCGAGAGGGATTCCCGGGATCGGGGAAGAACGAGGGCATCGGCCCTGCCCCCCGTCCCGATGGTCGTTAGTTTTTTGAACTCAGGGGATTTTCTCACCTCCACCCCCCTTATCCCCTTAAAAATTCCCCCAACCAATTCGGCCATTTGCTCACTCCTTTTTGAGAAATATTTCTCCCACCCGGTAGACATCACCGGCACCAAGGGTGAGAATCATGTCCCCATCGCGAGAAAACTCCTGCAGAAAATCCACAACATCATCGAGTGTTTGCTGAAAGTAGGCCTCCCTGTGCCCGTGCTCTTTGATTCCATCAAACAGCGCCTCCCCCGTTGTCCCCTTTATGGGATCCTCCCCTGCCGGGTAGATATCCATGACCACCAGCACGTCCGCATCATTGAAGGCCATGGTAAATTCACGGAAGAGGTCCCTGGTCCTCGAGTAACGGTGCGGCTGAAAAACTGCTACGATGCGTCGGTTTTTCGCCACATCCCGCGCTGCCTGTATTGTTTGCTTGATCTCTTCGGGATGATGGCCGTAGTCATCGATGACGATCGCCCCCCCTCTGTCCCCTTTTAACTCGAATCTTCGTGCAACCCCTGAAAAACTTTCGAGACCCTTTTTTATCTTCTCATAGGGAATGCCGAGCTCAGAGGACACTGCCACGGCGGCAAGGGCATTTGATGCGTTGTGTCCGCCCGGTACGTTCAGCCTTATACTGTCCATCTGCTTTCCCCGTATGTGAGGGACGAAGTCCACGTAAAGCCACCCCTTTTCGAGATCTCCCAGCACGTAATCCGCCTGCCGCGAATATCCGTATGTGACGACCTTCCTCTTCACGCCGGGCAAAAGGTCCTGGACGTTTGGATGATCGAGGCACAAAACGGCAAAACCGAAAAAGGGGAGGCGGTCCAGAAAATCTGCGAAAGCGTTTTTTAAGGTGCCAAGATCTCCGTAATGATCGAGATGTTCAGGGTCGATATTGGTGACAACGGCAACGGTGGGAATCAACCTGAGAAATGAGCCATCCGACTCATCCGCCTCCGCTACGAGAAATTCGCCCTTCCCGAGCTTGGCCGTTGCACCAAGGGCCTTCAACTTGCCTCCCACGACGATCGTCGGATCCCAGTCAGCCGCCGCGAGAATCATCGAGATCATCGATGTTGTCGTGGTCTTTCCGTGGGAGCCGGCCACGGCAATGCTGTACTTCATCCTCATCAGCTCTCCCAGCATCTCTGCTCTCGGAATGACCGGAATCTTCCTGTCCTGGGCAACTGCCACTTCAGGGTTATCCCTTCTCACAGCAGAAGAGTAGACGAGCACGTCCACATCCTCCGCAACGTTTTCGGGTGAATGCCCGTAACTGATATCAACGCCCAGGATCTGCAGCCGTTCTGTTATTTCACTCCTGCGAAGGTCGGACCCCGAAACCTTGTACCGCAAATTCAGGAGAAGTTCTGCGATGCCGCTCATTCCGATTCCCCCAACACCGACGAAATGAATTTTTATGTCTTTCCTGAACAATATTCCTCCCCTTTAGACAAGATCGATACAGGTCCTGGCAATTTCGTCCGCGGCGAACGGCCGGGAAAAGGTTTTTGCTCTCGCGCTCACATCCCTCAGCCTCCCATCGTCCCGTGTCAGGTCAAGAAAGAAGTCCAGTATCTTATCCTTGCTGACCTCATCCTCTTTCATCATCAGCCCGCAACCGTTCCTAACATAGACGAGAGCATTTTTCTCCTGATGGCCGTCCGCCGCGTAGGGGTAGGGGATTAAGACGGCGGGAACGCCGAAACATGCGATCTCGGAGATCGTCACCGCTCCCGCCCTTGCCACGACAAAATCGGCAATATCGTAAAATTCCCCGATATCTTCGGTAAAAGAAAAGAAATGAACGATATCACCATACTGCTCATATTCCTTTGCCATACGCTCATAATTTTTCTTTCCCGTCTGATGGTAAACCTTAAATGGCAATCCTCTCTCCTTGATCGTGCCAACCAGTTCAAGGGCAAGGGCATTGAGCCGCACCGCTCCCGCCGAACCTCCGAGCACGAGAATGTTATAGGTACCCTCGCTCTCCGCCTTTTTTCTGAGCGCCCTCGCAACCAGCTCGTGTCTCACCGGATTCCCGGAGTAGATGACCTTTTTCCCTTTGAAAAACGCGCCCGCTTCTGCGAAACCGGTAAACACTTTCACCGCAAACCTGCCGAGAAACCTGTTTGTGGAGCCGGGAACTGAATTCTGTTCGTGAAGAACCATCTTTTTCCCCAGCAATACCGTGGCGATGCCGACGGGAAAGGACACATACCCCCCGACCCCGACGACGATGTCGGGCTTAAACCTCATTAATATCCGGGCGGAATCGATAACACCCCTCAACATGCCGATTGCTGACCAGAGAACTGCCAACCCTTTTCCCCTAACCTGGGCGGCGCTGACGGGGTAAAACCTGTGTCCTTTTTCCGAAAAGACATCCATTTCCAGTCCCTCTCTTCTCCCCGCAAATGCAACCTCGGCTTCGGGTGCTATCGCTTTAATCGCCTCTGCAATCGATAATGCGGGGAATACGTGACCTCCTGTCCCTCCCCCAGCGATCAGCACTCTCATCTTCAGGTTTCTCCTTGGCAACACAGGAAATTTTATACACAACCCCCATGGCAATCATGTGGGCAATAATCGAGCTTCTCCCGTAACTCACGAAGGGAAGTACCATACCCTTCGGCGGGAGAAGTTTCAGGGACACTCCCATGTTCATGAAAGCACAGAGGGCGAGAGAAACCCCCGTGCCGAAGGCGAAGTATTTTCCGAATTGATCTTCTGCTCGTCTCGATATCCTGAATGAGAAAAACAATAATACGAGGAACATGGTGGCGACGAGGAACACCCCGAGAAAGCCCAACTCTTCCCCGATCACGGCAAAAATGTAATCGGTGTGAATCTCGGGAAGATAAAAAAGCTTCTGTTTTCCCGCCCCGATGCCCGTGCCGACAAGGCCGCCATTGGCAAAACCAACGAGAGACTGAATAACCTGGTAACCCGATGTTTTCGCATAGGACTGGGGATCGAGGTATGCAAAAAACCTTTTCATCCTGTAGGGGCTCGATATGAGCAAAATCGCGAAGGCCACCACGCCGGTGGCGAATATGCCGATGAGGGGCCGTATGGGAAATCCGGCAACGAAGATGAGGGAAAGAAACAGGACACAGATGATGGCCGACATGCCGTAGTCTGGTTCGATAAATATAAGAACGTTCATGAGGGCAAAGATGACGGCTGAGGGCAGGTAGTGGGCGAGTTTGCTGCCAAAAATCTTCCCCTTTTTGTCGGCATAATAGGCAAAATAGCCGATCAGCGCAAATCGTGAAAATTCTGAGGGCTGGAGCGTTATCGACCCCACCTTGAGCCACCTGTTTGCGCCTTTGACCGTCGCCCCCACTTTCGGGGCGAACACAAGGACAAGGCCCAAGAGTGACAGAAGCACGACCAGGGGAACGAGCTTTTTTAACCGGTAATAATCAATTTTTTGAACAAGCAGGAACAGAAGGAGCCCCACAAGCATTCCGCCTACTTGCCTTTTTATGTAAAAGGTCTTGTCGAACCCAAGTTCCCCGTTCGACCCCGCAAGGACATAGCTGCTGCTGTACAACATGACCACTCCGAAGATGCACAGAAAGAATAAGAGCCCCAGAAATACCATGTTTTCAGTCTTCTTATTCATTCTTCGACAGCCTCCAAACTGCCTCCTTGAACGCGTCGCCCCTTTTCTCGAAATTTTCAAACATATCGAAACTCGAACAACCGGGTGAAAGCAGGACCATATCGCCCGGATTTGCGCTCTCAAGGGCTTCGCGCACCGCATTCTCCATAGAGCCCGCCACCTTACAGGGAATGGTCTTGCCAAGTTCCTCTCGTATCCGCAGCGCTGTCTCCCCGATAAGGATCATGTGGCGCACCTTATCTCTCATCAGCTCTTCTGCAGGTTCGAAGCTCAATCCCTTGTCTTTTCCACCGGCTATGAGGACGACTTTTCTCTCGATCCCCCGGAGTGCCGAGCACAGGGCGTGAACGTTCGTCCCTTTTGAATCGTTGTAAAAATCTACCCCTTGCACCGTTCCGGCAAACTCCATCCTGTGAGGCAACCCCCTGAACCCGATGAGTGCCTCCCGGATCGAGCCCGCAGTCGCTCCGCTGAGAGATGCGGCGAGAGATGCGGCCGCTGCGTTTTCGCGGTTGTGGAGCCCTTCGAGCTTGAAACCGGACATATCGATACTTACGTCAAGGCCGCCACATTGAATGTGTATTTCATTCCCCGATATCCATGCGCCTTCTTCGAGCTTTTCCGTAGCGCTGAAACGGTACTTTTTTCCTCTGCTTTTGCCGGCAAGTGAATAGGTCAAAAGATCCGACGCGCTGTAGACAGCAAAGTCCTCTTCATCCTGATTGATAAATAGATTACCCTTAACCTGCCGATACTCTTCGAAGCTCTTGTATCTGTCCATATGGTCCTCGCCAACGTTGAGCAGGACTCCCACGTGAGGCCTGAATCGCTTCACCGTTTCGAGCTGAAAGCTGGAAAGCTCTACGACATAGATCTCATAATCCCCCCCGCAGGCCAGAGTCAGCGGGTCATTCAAGTTTCCCCCGGTGAACACCTTGAAATTCCCTTTCTCCAACATCATCCCGGTCAATGCCGTGACGGTGGATTTCCCGTTGGTTCCCGTGATTGCCACGATCTCACCCTCAATGTTTCTGAACGCATATTCCACTTCTCCCAGGACCTCCACCCCGCGCTTCCCCAGTTGGGAAAGAGGGAGTTTCCACAGGGGGATCCCGGGGGACACGACCAGGTAGTCAAACTGACCCGCCATACCCTCCGTTGGCATTCCCTGGACGAGCTCGACTCCGGGAGAAAGGAGGCTTCTAATTCCCTCGAGGAGCCTGCCGGGATCCATATCATCAAAGAGCAGAACCTTCTCTCCCCTTCCCGTCGCATGGTTCGCGACGCTGATTCCTGATTTTCCCGCTCCTACCACGCCAATCAAATCCCGTCACCTCAGCTTCAATGTGCTAATACCGATAAGGGCCAGTATTATAGCCAGCAACCAGAACCTGACGACTATCTTGGCCTCGTGCACTCTGGCTTTTTCAAAGTGATGGTGTATGGGAGCCATCAGAAAAACCCTCTTTCTCGTGGTTTTGTAAGAAACCACCTGTACGATGACCGAAAGCGCCTCGACGACGAACACGCCACCAACGATCACCAGGAGAATTTCCTGTTTGATGATAACCGCCACGGTGGCAACAGCCGCGCCGATGGCGAGCGCACCGGTATCGCCCATAAAAATCTCGGCGGGATGGGCATTGTACCAGAGAAAGCCCATCCCGGCGCCTGCCATGGCTCCGCAAAAAACGGTCAGTTCCCCGACTCCGGGAACGTAAATTATATTCAGGTAGTTGGCAATCTTCACATGCCCGGTTATATAAGCGAACAGCATATAGGTGGCAAGGCAGATAATCGAAGGCCCGATTGCAAGGCCGTCCAGTCCGTCTGTCAAATTGACGGCGTTTGAGGCCCCGACGATTACGAGGACGGCAAAGAAGATGTAGCTCCATCCTATATCGGGTGTGAATTTTTTGAAAAAGGGAACCATAATCCTGGAATCCCGCCCGGCCCAGGCGAAGATCATCAGTGCGACCGTTACCGCAGCCCCTACTTGAAGCAGGAACTTGATTCGGCCAGGGAGTCCCTTCGAATTCATCCGAATCACCTTTTTGTAATCATCGAGGAACCCGATGAGACCGAAGACGACCGTCGCGAAGATCACGATCCAGACGTAGGGGTTGTCGAGTTTTGCCCAGAGAAGGGAGGGAACAACCGTTGCACTGATAATGAGGACCCCTCCCATCGTGGGGGTGCCCTCCTTTACGATATGGTCCGAGGGGCCATCGTCTCGGATCGGCTGTCCCAGCTGCTTCCTCTTGAGCATCTCTATGATCGGTTTCCCGAAAAAGAAGCAAATGAGCAGCCCCGTAATCAATGCATAAATGGTCCTGAAGGTAATATATCGAAAGACGTTGAAGTAGGGCACGATGCTCTTCAGGGGATAGAGGAGATGGTACATCATGCCCGTTCGCTCCCCGGCGTGAGCCTTTCGATAACTTTCTTCACGACCCGTTCAAGTTTCATCATCCTCGAACCTTTCACCAGGATCACCGATCCGGAAGCCGTATCATTCAGCATTCTCTCCGCAAGCTCGTCCACATCTGATGAATGATGGCACCGGGACTCGGGAAACCCCGCATTGAGAGCCCCCTCATTGATTTTCGCTGCAAGCTCACCGTATGTGTAGATCCGGTAAGGGTTCAATGAGGAAGCAAGGTCTCCGATCCGTAAATGCGAGCTCTCGGCGGCCTCGCCGAGCTCGAGCATGTCACCGAGGAGAAGAATGATCTTTCTCCCCGGGAAAATTCTACTGATACTCTCGACGGCAACTTCTACAGAGAGCGGATTGGAGTTATAGGTGTCGTCGACGAGCATAACTTCATTCCCTAATTTGAAGATTGAAAACCGGCCGCTGTCGGGATGGAATCGGGAAAGCCCCTCGCTTACCTGCTCTTTTGAAACGTCAAGGGCAAATGCCACGCCTGACGCGCAGAGGGCATTCCTAAAAAACTGCAGGCCGGGAGAGCTCATTGACACCTCCATCTTTTCAGAGCCGTACCGGAAATGCATTTGCATGGAATCGACGCGAAGCTCCACAATCGCACCCGTGACATCCCCTCTATCTGCACCGAAGAATACTTTTCTGCACCTGCACAGATCCGACACCGTTTTAACGCGAAGGTCATCTTCATTCACCACTGCAACATCACCGCTGCTGAGTTCTCTAAAAAGCGCTCCTTTTTCCTTCTGCACCCCGTCAACACCCCCGAGGCCTTCCAGGTGGGCAGGCCCTATATTGGTAATTACTCCCACATTTGGAGCGAGAACTTCTGCCAATCTTCCTATTTCCCCCGGTGCATTCGTGCCCATCTCGAACACACCGTATTCGTCTTCATCACGAATCATCATCAGGGAGAGGGGAAGGCCAATGAGGTTGTTGAAATTCCCCGGATTTTTGAAGGTGCCCCCCTTCATCGAAAGAATGGACGAGACCATATCCTTGGTAGTGGTCTTGCCCGCACTGCCGGTGATGCCAACAAAATTCGTTCCTCCTGCCTGTCTTCTCTTCTCCCAGGCGAGCTGGCCGAAGAACAAAAGAGGATCCCCAACGCAGATGGCTGATCTGCCCGAACTCTTCGCCTTCACTTTTACGCTTTCCCAGACCTCTCTGTTTACCACCACTCCGAGAACCCCCTTATCAAGAGCTTCTTCGGCAAACCTGGAACCATCGTGGTTCTCCCCGGGAAGGCCAACGAAGATGGCTCCTGCAACATTCCCCCTTGAGTCGATAACTATGCGAATCGGAGCATCCCGCTCAAGAAGGTGAAAATTTACCCTGTCCTCTATTAACCGGAGAGCTGACTCGCCAAAAAAAGAAATCTCAGGAACTCTGCTTGTTGGCGATGCTTCTGACAACTTCCCTGTCATCAAAGTCTATTTTCCTTTCCCCGATTATCTGATACGGTTCGTGTCCTTTCCCTGCTATGAGGATAATATCCCCTTCCCTGGCCAAATCGATCGCCATGGAAATTGCGCTTTTTCTGTCAGGCTCGATGAGGTAGATCCGATCGCCTTCTTTCACCTGCGCCTTCTTTTGGACCTTCCGGGCCCCTGCTTCCTCGCATCCCGGTACTATTTCCTCGATGATGGCGAAGGGATCTTCAGTCCTCGGATTATCGCTCGTTACGATTGAAACATCAGCAAGGCTCCCTGCAACACGTCCCATCAGGGCCCTCTTTCCTCTATCTCTGTCCCCACCGCACCCGAAAACAACCATAAGCTTCCTCTCTTTGTGGGAAGTGAGGGATTCCAGAACATTTTTCAGCCCATCGGGAGAGTGAGCATAATCGACGAATAGATGAACCGGTTTCCCTGCATCAATCCGTTCGAGCCTCCCGGGAACAGCCGTCAAAGCGGAAACTCCCCCTGCAACCTGATTCAGCCCCAGTCCGGCCAGATGCGCATACGTAACCGAAGCAAGGATGTTCAATAGGTTGTGGGCTCCTA
>CAYFXN010000035.1:0-14702 GCA_964347065.1 uncultured bacterium
CCGGCGCAGAGGGGTTCAAGCACAACAGTGAAAACCCCAAAAGGGACATTACTACGATTGATGGCGGGAAGATGATCAACCCCGCTTACATGGAGGGGATCATACGGGATTTTTTGGGGGAAGGGTCAGGGATTCGTATTCGCCTGGCGAGCCCGAGGCCGCTGAACCCCAAAAACGAGGCGGACCACGCGGAAACGGTGGCGTTTGCAAAGTTTCGTCGGGGGGAAGCGGAGCACACAGCGATCGACAGATCGGGGGGATCTTCCCGTTTCCGCTACATGGCCCCAACGAAGATGGGCGAGACCTGTCTGGGCTGCCACGGAAAACGGGGGTTCGGAAAGGGGGACATCGGGGGAGTCGTAGACGTTTCCTTCTCCTTCGAGCCGTTTCAAGAGGCCATCGACAGCAGCGCCAAAAAAATTCACGCCGCGCACATCATATTTCTCGGGCTGGGTATCATACTGGTGGTCGGGATGTTCAGGGACAACGTCAGGCAGCAGAAGGCCGGGGAAAACATCCTCCATCTCGCGACGGCAGTGGAGCAGGCGGGAGACATGATCCTCATAACGGATACGGGCGGGAAGATTCAATACGTAAATCCGGCTTTCGAGGAGGTGACGGGATACCGCAGGGAAGAGGTGATCGGATCGAACCCCCGGATCTTGAAGAGCGGTAAGCACGATGCTTCTTTCTACCGGGACATATGGGAAACTATAACCGGCGGTTCCGTCTGGCAGGGGCGCTTCATCAACCGGAAGAAGGACGGAACCCTTTACCACGAGGAGGCCACCATCTCTCCGAGCCGGGACACGGCCGGGAAAATAATCAACTTCGTGGCCGTAAAGCGGGACATTACGAACGAGATTGCCCTGGAAAACCAGCTCAGGCATGCGCAGAAGATGGAGGCAGTTGGCCAGCTTTCAGGCGGTGTGGCCCATGATTTTAACAATATCCTAACGGCGATCATAGGGTACGCGAGCTTTTTGAAAATGAAGATGCAAAAAGACGATTCCCTGGAGAGCTATGTGGCCAACATACTCGCATCTGCAGAGCGGGCCGCCGACCTCACGCAGGGGCTTCTCGCATTTAGCAGAAAACAGGTAACCAAGCTGGAGCCAGTGAATATAAACGCCGTTGTTAAGCGGGTGGGGAGCCTTCTCATGCGCCTGATAGGAGAGGATATAGACCTTCGGACAGAGTTTTCAGAGCGGGACCTGGTCGTCATGGCCGACAGCGGCCATATGGAGCAGGTTCTGGTAAACCTGGCGACGAATTCGCGGGACGCCATGCCCGGAGGGGGCGTTCTGTCGATAAAGACAGAGTATGTGGTGCAAAACGCCGATTTTATTAAAACCCATGGATACGGGAAACCGGGGGAGTATGCCCTCATATCGGCCACGGATACGGGCATGGGAATGGACAGGGAGACGATGGAAAAGATATTCGAGCCCTTCTTCACGAAAAAAGAGGTGGGCAGCGGGACAGGCCTGGGCCTGGCAATCGTGTACGGTATCGTGAAGCAGCACGGCGGTTATATAAACGTGGAGAGCGAGCCGGGAAAGGGGGCCACATTCCGTATATACCTTCCCCTCACTGAAATGGATGTGGAGGATGTGAAAAAGCAGGAGTCGGCCGTGCCGCTCGTCGGCCGGGAAACGGTTCTCGTGGCGGAGGACGACCCGGCGGTCAGAAGGCTGATAAAAAGCGTGCTCGAGAAATTCGGATACCGGGTCCTTGAAGCCGTTGATGGTGAAGATGCCGTCGCAAAATTCACAGAGAACTCGGGGGACATAGACCTGCTCATCCTCGACGTGGTTATGCCCAGAAAGAATGGAAAAGAGGTCTTCGACGAGTTGAAATTGATCGGTTCAAAGGTAAAGGTCCTGTTCATGAGCGGATACGCAGCTGACATTGTCTACAGGAAGGGGCTCGTGGAAGAGGGACTGCATCTTTTGTCCAAACCCGTCTCTCCCGGCGAGCTGCTCAAGAGTGTGAGGGAGACCCTCGATTCGTAACTGCAGTTCATAGTTCAGAGTTCATAGTCCAGAGGGAAACCAAACATTTCTCATTCATACCTTCTAACTGCTAACTGCTAATTTCTCATTCCTAATTTCTCATTTGAAAACAGATGGTTCGAGCATCTGAATTTGCAAAGCTTCGGATCCTCTGTTGCCCGGACTGCAAGGGTTTTGGTTTTTCTGCTGTCTGCTTTCCTTTGGACGCTGAACTATGGACGATGGACTATGGACTTGTTGTTATTCCGCATTCCGAATTGCAACCTCATGGTTCCTGGAATCTCTTTAAAATGCTGCTGGCCTCTGTCTCCGTGACATCGGTCCACATCTCGTATGCATCGGCCACCGCGAAACTGAAGCCGCTGCGGATATTGGCACAGTAGAGGGTATCCACTTCGGCTGCAACCTGGGCCACGGATTCTGCGTGTCCCGTCGGGACCGCAATCACCAGCGATTTTGCGCCGGCATTTTTCAGGGAGAGGGCTGCCACGCTCATGGTAATGCCCGAGGCGAGTCCGTCATCTATGAGGATGGCGGTGCAGTCCGAAAGGTCGGGGAAGGGAGCGGGGCCCCGAAATATATTTGCCCTCTTCATTACCTTCCGTTTCGTCTCCTCAATGCCTTTTTCCACGTCCGCGGAACTCATCTTGAGGTGGGGCAGCATCGCTGAATTCAGCCTCACCGTGCCGTCGAAGGAAACGGCCCCGTATCCCGCTTCGCTGCTCCAGGGGAGGGTTATTTTGCTGACAACACAGACGTCCAGGGGCAGTGAGAGCATCTCAGCGGCTCTGGCTGCCACGGGAACCCCCCCTGCAGGTATGGCGAAAACCGAGGCGCCGCTTCCACGGTAGGGCTCGAGCATCTCGCCGAGAACAGAGCCCGCATCTTTTCTGTCCCGGAAGACCCTTCTTTTGTCCCGGTAACTCTTTTTTTCCACAACCTGTGCTGCCATGCAGAATGCTCCCCGGAAGGTTGCTCTCAAATGGCTCATGTCGGCGGATGGTGACTGTATTATAGCAGGAGCGGGTCCCCGGTGTATATCACCCGTGGAGGGGGAACAACATATCTTTCTGTAATCATCTCCGGCGACGGTCTATATATATTGAGATTGCCGATTGAAGGAAAAAGATGGGGCTATATATTCTTGAAAAAACGAAACCCGTATGAGGTTTTTTGTATCTTTTACCGTGAGTGCCCATTCAGATTATAATAATGTGCGAGGGGAAAAGGCTGTTCGCGGTTAACTTTTCAAATGATGGGTACAGATTCGAAAGGGGGGCACTATGAAAGGGCTAAAAGCACTGGTGGTTTTATTCTTTCTCCTTTCAGCCGTCTCGGCAGTTCATGGAGAAGAAAAGAAGGAAAACAAGAGGGTGAGTGATCAGGCAGAGCTCTCCTTCATCGACACGAGCGGAAACACGGAAGTGACGACCTTTTCTTTGAAAAATACGCTGAAGTACAGCTACTCCAACCAGACGATCGGTACCTGGGAGCTGGGAGCCCTGTATGGGAAGAGCGACGGCGTGAAGAGTGCGGAACGGTACTTCACCGAGTTTCGCCTGGATCACCTCTACTCGGAGCGGCTCTACTCTTACGGGAATGCGGGGTGGTTGAAGGACAAGTTCGCCGGCATCGACCCGCGCTACTACCTGGGTGCCGGTGGCGGTTACAAGCTCCTTCTCGGGCCGACGCATTTTCTCCTCGGCGAGGCGGGTTTGACCTACACGAGGGAAGACTACGTAGACGGCACGGACAGAGATTATCTGGGAGGGCGCGTTTTTGGCCTGTACGAATATGTCTTCAACGATAAAAACAAGTTTTTCCAATCCCTGGAATGGCTCCTCGATTTCGATGAGACCGACAACTGGCTGCTGAACTCGGAAACCGGGGTGATATCGGGCCTGAACGGGTTTCTCTCTCTCAAGGCGAGCTTTGTCGTCCAATATGACAACGAACCGGTTATGGGGCTCAAGCATACGGACAGGACCTTCGGCCTGACGCTGGTGGCAAATTACTGATTTCGGCCGTTCCACGAATCCGGGGGTAATCGGGTTTTCTCCTCGGAGACGCTTTTATTATTTAAAGGTTAGGAGGTGAAAAATGTTCAAAGAGTTCAAAGAATTCGCAATGCGGGGCAACGTCATCGACATGGCAGTCGGTATCGTCATCGGGGCGGCCTTCGGGGCGATCGTGAAGTCTTTCGTCGCCGATGTGATCATGCCTCCCATCGGCCTGCTTCTGGGCGACGTCGACTTCTCGAACCTCTTCATCGTCTTGAAAGAGGGGACAACCCCCGGACCCTTCGCCTCCATAGATGCGGCGAACAAGGCGGGGGCCGTTACCCTCAACTACGGCCTTTTCGTCAACACGGTAATCAGCTTCATCATCATCGCATTCGCCATATTCATGGTCATCCGGGCAATGAACAAAATGAAAAAAGAGGAGGAGGCACCCCCGGAAGAGCCGACCACCAGAGAGTGCGAGTACTGCTTCTCCACCATCTCCATAAAAGCCACCCGCTGCGGTCACTGCACATCTGAGGTGAGAGCAGCGTAAAACCGGGAATTGGACGTTCATTCGCAGGTTTGCGGAATTGCTTCCACAACCCGGAGCATGCATGAGATTTGAGAAAGGAGACCGCTGCACACAGGGCGGCCTCCTTTTTTTGACCGTGCGATGATTCGGGCATAATCGGCCAAAAAAAATCAATAGGGAGCTGCATTTTGTTTTATAGTAGTAAAAGTTAAGATCAGGTAACATATCAAGACACATAGTTTGACCGGATGCTTCAGACCAGCCGGAAGGCACGTGGTGGCTTGCGGCCGGTGGCTTTTGTTTCGTTCTTGGAGAAAAACGCCTTTTATCAGGGGAACTCCATGGGCTCTTTGGGAGAGGGAAAAAGTCTGTCGCCGGAGTTTTTTACCCTTCTGCGGTACTGCCTGGCACTGGCCCTGCTTATTCACCTACCTTTTATCGGCATGGCCATCGGCGGATCGGCCGTCTCCCTGGTCATGAATTTTCTCGGGAGGGAGAAGAAAGATCAGGCTTACCTGCGCTTTTCAAAGGAATTGATCGAGACCGTTACGGTGAACAAAAAGGTGCTCTTTTTCTTCGGGCTCGTACCCCTGCTTCCCGTCGCCCTCATCTACCAGCAACTCCTCGCCGGTTTCATCACGGTGCCCTGGCTGTTCTGGCTTTTCGTCTTCGTGGTGCTGTTTTTCGGCTTCACGCTCCTCGCTTTTTACCGGGCCACCTTTACCTTTCAATCGGACTTCCCTGCAATCTCTTTCGGGACGGGGACGATGGGACATCTGATGCTGGTTCTGGCATCTCTGTTCTACATATTGGGAACAGGCATCATCTTTGACCCTGAGACGCTTCCCTTCCTGCAGAAACAGATCATTCACGTCCTCTCGTGGAACTCATTTTTGAAATTCTGTCTTTACATGGCTCTCTTTTTCGGAATCACCGGCGGAGCCATCCTTTTCTTTATCGACGGCAGATCCCGGGGGGGAGAGACTTCCGACGCTGAATACCGGAAACTTGCCGGCAGGACAGGAACCATCCTTGCTTTTCCAGCAACACTGCTCATCCCCCTGCTCGTCGTGGGAAACCTGGTCACCCTTCCCGATGTCGCGATTTCCGGGGGAGTTTTTGCCATCTCCGGAGCCATCATGATTCTGGCGATGGCTGTCTGCGTCATTCTCTCCCTGACATTTAATAATCCGGAAGGGAGATCGCATAAATACGTTTTCACGCTGTACATCCTGATATTCCTGGCCGTGCTCGTGAATGACAATTTTGCTATAGGGAATGCTTTTTTGGAGCGAAGTGTTGCCCTGAGGATCCAGGCGGAAGAGAAAAAGGCCGAACAGGAAGCGCTTCGGGGAAAACCGGAAATTGAGAAGCCGGCAGCCTCATTGCAGATGGGGGAAACAGTATACGATACGCGTTGCAGCAGCTGCCACCTTTTCGAGAGCCGGCTCGTCGGCCCCCCGTTGCACGAAGTTTTACCGAAATACCGTGAGAACCCCGAAGGGCTCAAAGGCTTCATAAGGAAGCCCGTTCTGGTGAATCCCGATTATCCGCCCATGCTGGAGCAGGGCTTGACGGACGAGGAGATCGAATCGGTTGCCTCGTACATTCTCGACAGGTACGCTACTGCTGTGGAGATGGGCAGTGGGGTGTTTGAAAAACGGTGCAGCGGCTGCCACAGTTTCGACAGCAGGGTCGTGGGCCCTCCGCTGCATGAGGTGTTGCCGAAATACCGGAACAATTTAGACGGTCTCCGGGGTTTTATCGGCAAGCCCGTGAAGGTGAATCCCGATTATCCGCCCATGCCGGAGCAGGGCTTGACGGATGAGGAGATCGAATCGGTTGCCTCCTACGTTCTCGATGTGCTGGGGAGCAAAAAATGACGAGGGAAGCGCTTCCATTGATATTGAAACCCGGGGGAGGATGGTGAAACGGTTTTTCGTCATCATCGTTATCGCAGGATATTTTGGTGCCTTCATACTGCTCACGACGGGACTCGGATACCACTGGTACAGCACGAAGAAGGCTCCCCACCAGCCGATGGCGTTCCCCCACACGGTTCACGTGGGAAAGCTGAAAATTGCCTGTCATTTTTGCCACTTTTATGCGGATAAGTCGAGGCATGCAGGCGTACCCTATGTGGAGACGTGCATGGTCTGCCACAGCGCAATAGCTACCGACAAGCCGGAAATACAGAAGCTAGCCCGCTACTACGAGGAGAAGCGGCCCATCGAATGGAATCAGGTCTACGTGGTTCCGGACCACGTGTACTTTTCACATAAGCGGCATGTAAAGGCGAAGGTGAATTGTTCTTCCTGCCACGGTGACGTTGGCACTATGGAGAAAATACGGAAAGTGAGATCTCTCGATATGGGGTGGTGCGTTTCCTGCCACAGGGAAAAGGGTGCTCCTCTGGACTGCGCCACCTGTCATAAATAGAGGAAGCAGGTATGAAAAGAAGAGATTTTCTGCGGTTGATCGGTATCTTATCGGGCTCCACCTTCATGTCATCCTGCGGGTCAGCCGACAGATCCAAAAAGTTGATATCGTACATACTCCCCCCGGAAGAGCTGGTCATCCCCGGAGAAGCCTATTACCACCCTTCAACCTGCTCGGAGTGTCCCGCCGGGTGCGGAATTCTCGTTAAGTCGAGGGAGAGGTGGCCCATCAAGCTCGAGGGGACCCCGGGGCATCCGATCAACGACGGCGGTTTGTGTATCAGAGGCCAGTCCTCTCTTACGCGCCTCTACCACCCGGAGAGGCTCAAAAATCCCATGGTTCGAAACAGCGGAGGAAAGTTCAAAGATGTCAGCTGGGAGAAAGCCCTGTCCCTTGTAGCAGAGTCCCTCGGAGAGACCGGTGGGAGGGGGGCCAAAAATGTCTATCTCGCAGGGCGGACGACCGGCCAGCTCGCCCGGTTCATCGATATTTTCTGTGAAAAGCTCAAGGTCGAGAGGCTCCCCGAATTTGAGGTGTATTCCCATTCCGCGTTAAAAGAGGCAAACCGGGTTCTCTTTGGCGAGAAGGAGGTGCCCCACTACCGGATCGAGGATGCCGACTTCCTCCTGACCGTGGGTGCCGATATCATCGAGACCTTCGTGAGTCCCGTATCCTTTGCACGGCAGCTGTCGGGGGCAAGAAAGAAGGATGGATTCCAGTGGTATCACGTGGAGCCCCACCTGTCTCTCACGGGTGCAAATGCCCACAGGAGGTTCGTCACGAACCCGGGGCGGGAACAGTATCTCCTGTCGTTTCTTTTGTGGGATCTCATGGTGCGGCGTGAGCCGGAGAACAGGGTTCCGGCAGAGATAGCAGAGGCCATCCCGCGCGTATCGTCCGCTGTAGCATCGGGAGAGACGGGCATAATGGAAAGTGACTTGAGAGATATAGCGATTCGCTTCCGGAGGGCGAAGCGACCCCTCGTAATAGCGGGTGGAGTATCCACGGCACATGGGGGGGGACTGGAAACCGCTGTTTTGAGCGGCCTGATTCAGTGGATGACCGGCGCAACGGGCGTAACTGTCGATTATGCCCGGAATGAGAATTACGGGAGCGTAGGGTCGTTCCGGGACATGGAAGAGCTGTCCCGGGAGCTGGGAAGGGGTGACGTGGGGGTCATGTTCATCTCCCGGACGAACCCCGTCTTTGCGCTTCCACCGGATTACACGTTTCGGGAAAATCTGAAAAAAGCGAAGCTGACCGTGGGAATAGGGGATTTTTTCGACGAAACGATGACAGAAGTCGATGTGATTCTCCCCCTCTCCCATTCCATAGAATCCTGGGGAGATGCCGAACCGAGAACGGGAGTGAGATCACTCATAAAACCTGCCGTCAGGCCGCTCGAAGGTACCCTCCCGGAGGGAGAAATATTGATACGGATCTTGCAGGTGAGCGATTCGGAAAGAGCCGGGCCGATGAGTTTCAAGGAATATCTCTTTGAAGAATGGGGGAACAGGTACGGGGAGGAGGCGGTAAAAGAGTTTTTGATGAAAGGGTTCGTTGTGGATGATGTTGCCGATAAGAAGATCAGTCTGAATACGGGCACGGTCGTATCTGCGCTCAGCCGGGTGCAAAACGGGTTTGTGGGAGGAAAACCCGTGCTCGTTCTATCGCCCTCGATCAGGACGTTCGACGGCCGGAGCCGAAACCTGCCCCTTCTGTCGGAGATCCCGGACCCCGTAACTACCATCTCATACGGGAACTGGCTCTCCATTTCGGAGCAAACAGCGAAGAAAACCGGGCTCGGAGATAAAGATAGGGTCAGGGTTTCGTCACCTGGTAGGTCAGTTGTGTTGCCGGTGAAGGTACAGCCCGGCCTATCTGACGGGATCTTCCTCATGTACCGAGATATGGCTGGTTCGATGCCCATTCGAACAGACGAAGTGACGGGGGAATCGATCGTCTACATAAGTGGGGTAGAGATCAGCAAGTATGGAAAAAGGGCCCCCCTCCCAATCCTCTCCGGGTCACTGTCCCAGCACGGGAGGGGAATCGTCCCCGACCCTGCCCACAAAGATGAGCATCACCACGAGATGATAACCCTCTATCCCGACCACGCACACGACGCCTACCAGTGGACCATGGCGATAGATCTTGATGCGTGTATCGGCTGTTCCGCCTGCGTCGCCGCCTGTTACATCGAGAACAACGTGCCCATCGTGGGAAAGAGGGACCACCTGAAGGGGAGGGAGATGTCGTGGATCAGGATAGAGCCATATTACGATAAAGAGGGAAAAGCGGAATTTATTCCCATGCTGTGCCAGCAATGTCACTCCGCACCCTGCGAGACGGTCTGCCCGGTTTACGCCGCCTATCACAATAACGAAGGGCTGAACGTCCAGGTCTACAACCGCTGTGTGGGGACCCGCTATTGTGCGAACAACTGTCCCTACAAGGTGAGGCGGTTCAACTGGTTCAAGTACCGGTGGAAAAAGCCGCTGAACAGGATGCTGAACCCCGATATCCTCACGCGCGGTCCGGGTGTCATGGAGAAGTGCACCTTCTGTCTTCAGCGGATACGATCAGCCAAAGATGTGGCGAAGGACGAATCGCGAACGGTTCGGGAAGGTGATGTTGTAACTGCCTGTGCCCAGAGCTGTCCCACCGGTGCGATAACGTTCGGCAACCTCCTGGATAAGGATTCGAAAATATACCGGCTCGCACATTCTGAAAGGGCTTACCGGGTATTTGAGGGTCTCGGGACCAAGCCCTCCGTTTATTACCTGAGCGGGAAAAAAACCTGGAAGCGGGATAAAAAGTATGGAATACACGGATAAGATAACCCAGCTGGAAAAGGATGTTCTCGCCGGCATGAAAAGACCGGGCCTGATCTACTTTGTGGCCCTTGGATGTACCTTCTCGCTCTTTGTCCTCTTCCTGGTTCTCTGGGGATACCAGATCAAGACCGGCATGGGGGCCGCGGGACTCAACAATCCCGTGGGATGGGGCGTTTACATCACGAATTTCGTATTCTGGGTGGGTATCGCCCACTCGGGGACCCTCATCTCGGCGGTTCTCTACCTTTTTCGCGCGCGGTTCAGGGCGAGCTTCAACCGTGCGGCCGAGGCGATGACCGTCTTTGCCATAATGGTGGCAGGGCTGTTTCCCATCGTCCATATCGGCCGGGTCTGGCTCTTTTACTACCTCATACCCTACCCGAACCAGCGGCAGCTCTGGGTCAATTTCCGGTCACCCCTGATATGGGACGTCTTCGCCGTGAGCACCTATTTAACCGTAAGCGTCGTCTTCTTCTATGTGGGGTTGGTCCCGGACCTCGCGATTGTGAGAAGATACAAGAAGGGAATATCGAAATGGATATATACCATCTTCTCCCTGGGATGGACCGGATCCCAGAGGCAGTGGAACCATTACAATGCGCTCACCCTCTTTCTCGCTGCATTCGCCACTCCTCTCGTTGCCTCCGTCCACTCTGTCGTTTCCTGGGACTTCGCCATGAGCATCGTCCCCGGATGGCACACCACGATATTCGCTCCCTATTTCGTGGCGGGGGCGATCTTCTCGGGCACGGCGATGGTCATAACCCTGGTGGTTCCCCTGCGGAAGATCCTTGCCCTCGATAAGTACATAACGATCGACCATTTCGAAAGCATTGCGAAGATACTCCTCTTAACTTCCCTCATCGTTACATACGCGTACATCGTCGAGTTCGGCCTCGCCAATTACAGCGGGAACATCTTCGAAATAGAGCAGTTCAGGTATCGTCCCCTGGGAGACTACAAATTTCTTTATTGGGTCATGATAACCTGTAATTCACTCATCCCCTTGACGCTTTTCGTGAAGAAGTTGCGGCGGAGCATAGCGTACCTTTTCGTCATGTCTATTTTTGTGAATGTGGGGATGTGGACTGAGCGCTTCGTGATCGTCGTTGCATCACTTGCGAGGGATTTCGATCCCTATGCGTGGGGAACCTATACTCCCAGTTTTGTCGAAATCGGCATGACCCTTGGCAGCTTCGGCCTTTTCTTTACGGCCTATTTGCTATTTCTGAAAGTCCTGCCGGTTCTGTCCATCACCGAAATCAAGGAGCACCTCTGATGGAAGAGCGGTATACATATGATGAAAAGGGCCAGTTTCTGGAACGCTTGAGAAATCTGGTCAGTGAAGGAGTGCCGAAGGAAAGTATCCGGGTGAAGACCCCCTTCCACGTCCACGAAGTCGATGAGATCCTCCCTTTGAAGCGCTCGAAAGTCAAGGGTTTTGCTCTTTTGGGGGCAGCCTCGGGCACATTGACGGGGTTTGCCTTCACCATCCTCACCTCGTTGAGTTGGCCTCTCATCACCGGGGGAAAACCCATTGTTTCCATCCCTCCTTTCATCATCATCGCCTTCGCCCTCACCATACTCTTCGGGGCTCTCTCCACCTTTCTGGGATTTCTCCTCCTCGCCCGGATGCCGAGGGTGGAGAGCATAATATCTCAGGAGGAGTATGGCAACAAGTTCGTGATAATCGTCGAGAAGAGGGAGGGGATATGAAGGCAATGCTTAAAAAAGTAAACAGCCTCCTCATCATCTTTGTCCTCGTTGGCGCCTTCATCCTTTTTACCGAGATGAGCCCCCTGGCGGAAAACGGCGGGTCGCTCTTACTGGCGCTCCTTTTCTGGGTTGCAGCCGTGGAAGGGTGCATCGCTGTCGTGGCCGCCTGTGAGATTGTGAAAGCAAAGTGGATATCCTCAGTGAAGAAGGAGCTGCTTTCGGTGTATCCCCTTCTGCTTCTCTTTGCCATCCTGTTCCTCCTCCTTGTCCCCTTCGTCGATTCGTACCCGTGGGTGGGCAGGAAGGGTTTCTGGTTCAACAAGGGGTTTTTCATTATCCGCAATTTCGTTCTACTCTTGCTCGCTTACCTCTCTGCCAGGAAATTTGCCTCTGAATCGGCCGGGGAGGGCGTAAGGAGAGGCTATTTCGCCGCGATCTACCTGTTGATCTTTGTGATCTCTCAGACCATAATAGCCTTCGATTGGGTCATGTCCCTTGCCTATCCCTGGATCAGCACGCTCTTTGGCGCCTACTTCTTCGTTGAAGCTTTTTACGGGGGCATAGCCCTGTCGGCGATCCTCTACATCTTTCTTCGCGTGAAAGACAACGGTGTGGTCGAGAGCGGAGGCAGGTCCGACTTGAAGGACCTGGCCACGCTCATCTTCGGTTTCAGCCTCCTGTGGGCGGGACTGTTTTACTCCCAGTTTCTCGTGATCTGGTACGGAAATCTCCCTGAAGAGGCGGTCTTTCTCCACGAGCGGATATCCACCTCCCCCCTTCGGGAATTTTCCATAGCGGTCCTGGCCCACTTCTTTTTCATCCCGTTTCTGGTTCTGCTCTCGCAGAGGGCGAAGTCAAGCCCCCGGGTCATTCTCACCGTTTCCTTCTTTATCCTCTTCGGGATACTCATCGAGCGGTTTATCTTCCTGGCCCCCGCCGTCACCCTTTCCCCCGGGGCTCTCGTGATCCATTTTTCCTCCCTCCTGTTTCTCTTCGTTGTTATCATCATGTGGGGCAGCAGGATGAAGGGATCTATTGAGACATAATCCGTAATGTTTTAACGATGGTATTGCGGATTTCGGAATTCCGAATGCGGCATGAAAAACCAGACCTATAGTGTACAAAGTTGGAGATCACTTTACACTCCTATGAGAAATAAAAGGGGGGTTTCTCTGGTAAACACTAAGCATGAAGTCCTCAATCCTAAACAAATTCAAATGCACAAAATGCAAAACAAAAGCTCTGGGGAAAAGGTTTTTACTCCATGGCCTGGTCACCTTCATCTGTTTGGGACATTTGTGTTTCGCTTTTTGTATTTGTTTCGTATTTCGGATTTAGCATTTAGGATTTATAAACTCATCTTCAGCTCAGCACACTTCAGTTTTGTACAAGGTGTTTAACGGTAAACTGTGAAAAGGAAACTGATTTTCCTATGAACTATGGACCCTGGACTCTGGACCTGTTTTCTATTCCGCAATCCCCCTTCCGAAATACAATATTAAAATAGGTGATCCAGGACGTTTATTGAAAACGGAGGATATTTTGAGGAGAGAACTGGTAATTCTGTCATTGATGTGGATTTCCTACTGCTCTCTCCACAGTCTGCTCATCGCCGATTCTGTGAAGGAGAAGGCTGAAGCGTTATTGAGGGAAAGGATCCGGTACTACCGGCTCTTCTTCAACGCCCTGAGCGTCATCCTCCTCGTTCCCATCCTGCTCTACAGCTTCACCATCGATTCACAACCGATTTATCGCTACCGGGGTATATGGATCGTCATCCCGGTATTTTTATTAACAGGGGGCCTCACCCTCTTTTACCTGGGAGCCAGGGGTTACGATATGAAGGAGTTCCTCGGTCTGCGTCAGTTGGAGGAACGAGACTCAGGCCCCGTGGAGCGTCTCTCCACCGAGGGAGTGCTCGGATTCGTGCGGCACCCCTGGTACCTGGGAGGGATCATGGTCATCTGGGGCAGGAACATCGACGCTGCGGCCATGGCGACGAACGTGATCCTCACCCTCTATTTCATCGTCGGCTCCCATCTTGAAGAGAGAAAGCTCGTTAAAAAGTTCGGTGCCCATTATGAAGAGTACAGGCAGAATGTGTCCATGCTTGTTCCGGTGAAGTGGCTGCGCAAGAGGCTCGAAGGCATCCCGGATCGGGGGAAGGACAGATAGATATCGCATAGCGTTGGGTGAAGGAACGATCGGGCTGTAAACGCGGCAAAGAAACGATGCACAGGTCGACACCTGCGAGAAAAACGTTAAATAGTCGAAAAAAACAACGATTACCGATAATAAATCTCCTTGACAAGCTAATCCGTTCGTGTAATGTAACATAAAGAACATAACATAGGAGTAACAATTGTGCGCGGAGAGAGCGCGAGGATCGTTCTGAACGGTAATTTGTAACCTTAAGTCGGAACAAAGAGGTCAACGAGAATAGCGCGGTATTTATAATCTCATTTGCATGACAGGGAAAAAAGGTGTGAATAATTAGCTGACCACAATGGGAAAAAGATTTCAATATTTATGAAATAAATTTCCCATATGTCCTCCAACATTTGATTTTGGCTGGCGGAGCAATATTTTTTTTAAAAAATTTTGAATTATAAATAATAAATGAATTCAAAGTCTTATAATTATTATCGGTAATGATAATGTTTAGGCTCTGCCTTTATATTCAACTATTAATGAATTGGCATAAATATTGGTTGATTTCAACAAAGTTGGGAGGAGTTTGTAATATACATTCAACGTACAAAAAGGATCTGATCTCTTAGGTAACCGAAAGCAGTCAACTCGTATATCTAAGGATCGATGTCACCGGCTTTTTCGGGTGGCGGCCCAATGCTATTGTTTTATTGAGCTGTATCATAGCGGCAAAAGCAGGCAACCTGTTAATTTTAAATCCTTTTTTAAAAATTGACGGGGCGGAAGCGTGCCCGTTGTAACTGGATCTATTAAGTCAGTGTTGCGGACTTGCGTTACGTTGGGTCACAGCATTGGCAAGACGCGCGGGCAGTGTAAATGAGACCTTGCCCGGTACATTGAGGGATTATACGCAACTGGTGAAAGGGGTTGTTTCCCGCATCATCGGTGCGAACTCGCGTTCTTCTTGGTAGCTGAATAGCGATTTCACGCCATCGGGCGAACAGATGCA
>CAYFXN010000035.1:14712-17864 GCA_964347065.1 uncultured bacterium
AAATTCCAGGGAGTGATAAAGACACATGGCATTGAAGAAAAACATGAGTTTTGGTGACTGGATCGATTTTGTTTTGCGATGGAAGTGGTTCATGATCTTTTCATTTTTCGTGATTATATTTATCGCTTCAGCTTATTGCGTTGTGGCAAAGGAAATGTATAAATCTTCAACGACGATCCTCGTCATCCCCCAGGCTACACCGGAAGAATACATCAAAGCAACGGCAACCTACCGAATATCGGATAGACTCGATTCGATCAAACAGCAAGTTTTATCGAGGACTCGTTTATTGGAGGTAATCGAGGAGTTCAACCTCTATCCTGAATTACCGGAAAATACTCCACGAGAGATACTCGTAGAGCAAATGGCCAAAAGTATAACAATTGAGCTGATAGGTGAAAGACCAGGCTACGAAAACGTCTTCAGCCTGGAATATGTTTACGAAGATCCAAAGACTGCGATGCTTGTAACGTCTCGACTCGCCAACACGTTCATGGAAAAGAATTTGAGCATACGGGCAGAGCAGACCAAGGGTACGGCGGAGGTTATCAACCGGAAGTTGAAATCGATCAAAAAACAGCTGAATGCAAAGAAAAGGGAGTTGGATGAATACAAAGCAAAATATTCCGGGGAGCTGCCTGAACAGAGGACGGCAAACCTCGGTATGCTCACGCGATATCAACAAGAGCTGCAATCTGTAGTTGCTTCTATAAGGGCAGTCGAAGAAAGGATCCTTGGCTTCTACAATCGGTTAAACGAGTTAAAACAAGCACCCGGGACCAGTCGCAATAAAAATCGCCAGATCGATGAACTTGTTCTGCTGGGTCAATTAGAGGAAGAAAAATTGCAAAATCTCGAGGTGAAAAAGCAAAGGATTGAAGAAAACATAGAGATATATAGCCAGCGTTTGGAAAATACACCTTCGAGAGATCTGGAGTTCAACAAGCTCGAGAGAGAATACAACAACCTTCTGGTAACGTATGAAGAGATCCTCGGGAAGAAATACTCTGCGGATATGGCCCGTGACCTCGAGCAAACCCAGAAAAGTGTTCAGTTTCAGGTAATAGATCCTGCATATGTTCCAGAGAAACCCTATAAACCAAAAAGATCGAAAATTATATTAATGGCTGCTGTCATCTCGATTGCATTCGGGCTATGGGGTGCTGTTTTGTTGGAACAGTTTGATAGAAGCATCAAAACTCCCGGGGAATTTAAAGAGGTATTCGACCTTCCCATGCTGGTCTCACTCCCTGAAGTTTTCGCGAAAACTGACAAGAGGGGTTTATCCCCGAAAAGCGCTGTGATAGCTGGAGGGGTCTTTTTATATTGCACCGTCGTCATTGCTTTTTCGTGTATCTATTTGGACAAGATAAAAATACTCCTCTCAAAGTTACTGTCGAGATTTTTGTTTTTAGGGTAAGGAGCCATGGAAAACAAAGTGAACAGTTTGGACCCGGTTGAAAAATTCAATGATCCCCTGTACTCGAAACAGATCAAATTTCTGCGTTCGAGGGTCCTTCATTTAATCGATTCAACAAAGAGCAACGTGATCGGCATAACGAGCGCTGTAGATAATGAGGGAAAGACAACGCTGGCAATAAATCTTGCTCTTTCCATATGCACGGGTGGAGACAAAAGCGTCCTTTTGGTTGATGCGGACTTAATAAAATGCTCGATAACGAGTAAGTTCGGGCTGAAAGGAGCACCGGGGCTGAGCCATTTCCTGAACGGGAACGAGAAGGGGGCAGATATTCTGGTAGATGATTCAGGAGTGATAGCGCTGTGGGAAACTGGTGTGGAGAATCTATCCGTTATTCCCTCCGGAAACCCTGTCGATAATTCGGCGGACCTGTTGATTAAAAACACGTTTAATAATTTAGTCAACGACATGAGGGGGGGATTCGATCTCGTCATAGTGGACCTCCCCCCTGTTGTGAGCACTCCTGATCCTGCATCAATCAAAGAAAAAATAGATAAATATATTTTTTCCTACCATACGGGAAAGACCCCGAGGGGATTGCTGGAGGATGCGATACATGAGATCGGCAAGGAGAAAATTCTCGGCGTCGTTCTCAACAGAGCAAAAAAAGAGCAGATGCAAAAGTACGGAAAGCAATATTATTATTACCACAGCAGCAAGAAGCCCCCCCCCCTCCTTAGTTTGTGAGAATATAGTTTTATTTATAGGATATTCATCTATTTAAGAATTATTAAAACAGTCGTGAAGAGAGGGGACATACTTTCATTTTCCTATAAGGAGGGGTAAATTGCTGGGTATATTTTTTTCTCGCATCACTTCTTTCGGGCGATCGAAAAGTTGCCGCGTTTTGAGCGATATCCATCCCATCGAGGTATTTCACAAGGTTATTCTCAAAGAGCGGGAACGTTCTGACCGCACCGGACTCCCCGTATCGCTGTTTGTTTTTGAAGAGATTCGAGGCAATAGGCAAAACGGGTCTTTGAGGAATCTTGTAGATCTCTTAAACGTAAGAGTCAGGTCGACGGATGAAATCGGTTGGTACGACGATGATCGGGTTGGTGTTATCCTCCCCCATACCGGCCTGGAGAGTGCGACTAAATTTTCTGAAAACTTTCAAGAGCTTCTAACACGCAAAGCTTTTTCATTCAAACACGAGATATATATCTACCCGACCCCATTTTCCAATAATTTTTACAATGCCTCCGATGGAAGAGTTCTCTTCCCTCGAGGTGCCAAGGACGATGAGCAGCAATCCCTTTTCGAGAACTCAATGACTTCGGTGCCTCCTCATGTTTCCGGACTTCCGTTCTGGAAGCGTGTGTTAGATTTTATAGGTGCACTCGCAGGCCTGATATTTTTGTCTCCTCTGATCTTCACGATAGCGATTTTCATAAAAATTGTATCTCCCGGGCCCATCTTGTTCAGGCAGGTGAGGATCGGTTACCGGGGGGAACATTTTACGCTTTTCAAATTCAGGACTATGCATTGCGATGCCGAGAGTTCCTGTCACGAGCGATACCTTGAAGATCTCATTGATACGGAAAAGCCCTTGACGAAGCTTGACGACAGCGATGACGCGAGGATATTTGCCTTCGGGAAGGTACTGCGAAAAATATGTCTGGATGAACTCCCCCAGCTGTTAAACGTTCTCAGGGGTGAAATGAGCCTCGTG
>CAYFXN010000036.1:0-17737 GCA_964347065.1 uncultured bacterium
TCCGCAGCATCCCCTTCACGGAAGAAAGCGCAGCGCTCTTTTGCTCCTCCGGGCGCAGATAACGGGAACGGAAAATGTTCTTCTGGACAATCTGGGATACTATCTCCTTTCCGGGATCGGCCCGGTCTCTTTGTTTCTCGGGAGCCGAAGGGGGGGTGGTGCCTGCATCATTTGCCGACGGTTGCGGGGGTGCGAAACCGGGTTTTCCGGCAGGAGAATCGGGGGAAAATGATTCCCGCAGGACGTCTTCAACGTTCCCCTCCCTCGCCAGAGGTGATTCTTCTGTGGGAGGTGTCGATGCCTCCTCGTCGAAAAGTTTTTTGAAATAGTGTGCAACTTCCCCGAGAATTCCCGTTCTATTGCGTACCCGCAGGACGGCCCGCTCGCCAAAAGAGGTTGGGACGATGGAGACCTGCATGTCAGTTGCACTCCCGCCGATGCTGACGTTGATTCTCCCGTCCTGGGGAAGCCTTTTTTCGGCGATGTCAAGGCCCGCCATGGCCTTGACCCTGGCAATAACCGGGGCGTGCAACTCCCGGGGGAGGTTGACCACATTGTGCAGCACCCCGTCTATGCGGTTTCTCACCACGAACTCTTTTTCGTGGGGCTCGAGGTGCATATCGCTCGCTTTGAGACGGATAGTTCTTTCGAACATGGAGTCGACGAATTGGGTGATCGATCCCTCGTCGCAGTCCTTCATGGGGTAGCCCTCTACTTCTATCATGGAGGAGGGTTCCCCGTCGCACGTGTCTGTGGGGGCTGCTTCCGGGGGATCGGTAGGGCCCGATAAGGTGTCGTAGGCCTCGTCGATAAGTTTTTGCACATCCTTCGGCGGCATGGTATCGTACTTTCCGATGCCCGTGATCCGCATCATCTCATCGATGATGTGCCGGGGGGTTTTGGTGGAGACCACCAGAACCCTGCCGTTGCCCTCAAAAGTGCAGGGCAGCGCCTCGAATTTCTTGACATATCCGGCAGGTATCTTTCTCATGAGTCCCGCTTCCGGCTTTATGCTCACTGTGCGAACTCTCCCCTTCGGGTTCATTCTGTCGAAATGGTATACGGATCCAATACTCTATTATATTCTTCGGAATCGATGGAGTCAGTATCTTCGACGTTTTTCTCAATGAACTTCTTCATCGACTCTTTCATCTTCAGCGTGACCCCCTGCAGCTCTGCCGTGTCTTTGATGATCTTCGGCGTCAAAAAAATGAGGAGGTTTGTTTTCTGGGAGTTGGTCGACTCGAAGCGAAACAGGGCACCCAGGAGCGGGATGTCTCCCAGGATCGGAATCTTCGAGACTCTTTTCGTCCTCCTTTCCTGCATGAGGCCCCCCAGGATGATCGTCTCCCCGGATTTTACGATAACGTTAGTTTTTGCGCTTCGCTTCGTCGTCGTCGGACCAACGGGATTGATATCTAATATTGAGGTGCCCTCCTTTATTGCTGACTGCTCCTGATAAATGTCGAGTTTTACGAAATCGCTCTCGTGAATCTGGGGGATTATCCGGAGCGTTGTGCCCACGTCCTCTCTTTCCACGGTGTTGATTATATTTGCCAGGTTCGTCGTATCCCTTGCCTGGCTGGTGATGAAGGGAACGTTTTCGCCCACGATTATCTCGGCTTCCTCGTTGTCGGTGGTAAGCAGGTGAGGGGTGGCCAGGACGTTCGTGTTCGAGGAGACCTGGGCAGCCCGCAAAATCGCCGTGATCGCTGGAATCTCGGTGCCGTCAGGCAAAATGACCGTGCCACCGATTACCCCGGCGGTGAGCCCTTCACCGGCTAGAAGAAGAGGATTTCCCGCCGCGAGTGCGACGAGGAGATCGTTGACGTTTCCCGAAAAATTAAAATTCGAACCGAGTATCGCCGCGCTGCTGTCGGTGGGCTCGAAAGCCCCCCGGTACTCAGCGCCGAAGTCCAACCCCTTGTCAAGGGTAATCTCCATGATGATGGCTTCGACGTAAACCTGGCGGCGTTTTATGTCGAGTTTCTTGATGACGTCCACGAGCGTCAGGTAATCGACGGGGGATGCGATGACCAAGAGGGAGTTGGTCGACTTGTCCGCCGATAGTTTAATGGGCCCCTCGAATTCAGGTGTGATGATTCCCTTGATCGTCGAAGGTGTGCCCGGTTGCGGCTGTTTCCCGGCGGCGGTCGTTCCACTGATCAAGTTGTTCAGAACCGTTGCCAGCTCTTCGGCGTCGGCGTTTTCCAGGTAGTAAACGTTGATCTTGCCCACGTTTTCGGGAGCGGGAATGTCGAGTTTTGCGATCATCTCCTCGATCTCCTCGATCATCTCTGAAGGTGCGAGGATGATAACGCTGTTCGTTCGCGCATCAGATAAGAATTTGGACTCCCCCGCAGCGGCGGGGGTGACGGCTCTGGTTTGTTGCTGGCGGCCTCTTCGTGCGGCGGTGCGCGGGGCAACTGGTCTGCTTGTGCTTGTGTACAGCTGATTCAGAATGTTGGTCACGTCGTCGGAAGGGGCGTGTTCGAGCTGGTACAGCTTGATGACCTGTGCCGCCGTGTCGATGTCCAGTTCGGCCAGAATGTCGGCGATTCTCGAGATATTCGACCCCCTGTCGATGATGATCAGGGTGTTAGAAGGGCTGTAAAAAGTGAGAAGCCCCTCCTTTGAAATGAGGGGTGTGAGCAGGGGAGAGGCGTCTTTGGCGTCGATATAGTTGAGCGGTATCAGCTGGGTTATGAATTCGTCCGTAGCAAGATATCTTCTCTTCTTGAATGTTTTCAGCCCTTCCTGCACGGCGTCGCGGGAAGGGATTATCTTCACCACGTTTCCCTGTTGGACGGTAGTAAATCCCTTCACCTGCAGAACAGAGAGGAAAACCTGATACATCTCCTCCTGGGTAATCTTCTTGGGGGATATGATCGTTATATTCCCCCTCACTTTTTCATCATAGATGAAGTTTTTCCCCGTCACCTCGCTGATAAACTTGATGAGAACCGAAATATCGACATCCGTGAAGTCAAGGGACACCATGGCGTCGGGTTTCTTTGCCGCTGTTGGTTTTCTTTTCTCGACCGGCTTCTTTGTTGGTGTTTCTGCTTTCTCTTTCTTTTCTTCTGCCCGGCTTGCCGGTTTTTCTGGCGCCACCGGTTCGGGCTCTGCCGATGTCTTTGGCTCCGGTTTTTCTATGGTTTTGGGTTTTCGCGTGCCTGCCAATACCGGTTCCTTTTCTTCAACGACCAAGGGTTTTTCTACGATCGCTTCCTCTGCTTTTGCCGTCTCTTTTTCCTCCACGGCAACCGCCGTTTTCTCTGCGGTTTGCTGCGCGATTTCCGGTATTTCCGTAATGAGGGGGCCCTCCTTTTCGGGCATTTCAAGCTCCGCCCCCCTCATTATGATGAGAGGATCCAGGCCCGTTATTTCGCGAACCCTGTCCATCTCCCGCTCGGCATCGATACCGGAATAAAACGGCCCTACCAGTATCTTGCTCAGGATATCGCCTCTTTTGGTCTCAAAGGGCTCGATCATCACCGGCATGCCGTTCTGGTCGAGGGCATTTTTCAGGTCTTCTACATTTTTCTTGACGGAAAAGATCCCCACCTGGAGGAAATAGGAGCTGCTGTTCGTTGTGATAATCACAGGATTGCGCGACCGTTCGATTTCATTGTCCTGCGACGCGGCTTTGGTGAACGAGGCTGTCAAAGCCAAAGCGGTAAAGAGCAAAAATGATAAAAGCGCTGTATTGATCCTCAATCGATTCATGCCCTCTCCATCACCTGATCTCATAGCCTACAGTCTTCTTCTGGCCCCGCCGCAGTATGTCCACCTCGATTCGCTTCTCATCCTTCAGGTTTTGAAAGATAGTATATATCTTTTCTGGAGATGTCAAAGGCACGCCGTTGATCTGTTTTATTACGTCCCCCGATGTGAACCCGAGCTCCGAAAAGACGCTCCCCGGCCGTATGGCGGCGAATCTGAATCCCGCTGCCTCTCCCGACTCAAAATAGGGGATTATCCTCACCTGGGTGATGACCTTATTGATATTTTCGGTCAGGTAGTCCACCGAAGACTCGTCGACGGCAAATGTGAATTCATCTATCTTGGAAACTTTCAGATCGGGCTCCCCCGCTCTCTGGGCAGGCTGCCTCGCGTTGCGGCTCCTGGCAGTACGTTGTTCCGCGTGCTCTGTCTTCGCTCCCACCTTCTCTTCAGGGATTACCGCCAATGCCACCCTCTTACCGTTGAGCATTACGATGACCGAGTTCCTCCGGATTTCCTGGAGTTTTGTGCTCTCATCGATATAATCTCCCTCTTTGAATACCTTGTCCTCTTTTGTCTGGGTGAAGAAGAAAACGGCCCTTTTCAGGTCCTCCTGGTCGGAGAAAATGGTGCCCGACAGGCGAAACTCTGATGAAATACCGCTCACTTCTATCGGCGCTGAGGCCTTGTCTCTCCATTTGCCGGGAATGTCCATGCCCGACTGAGGGGAGAACAGGTTCGTCAGAGAGAGTATACCGTTCGCATTTTTCCCTTCCCCGGGCGTTCCCGCCGCTTGGTTTTTTCCAGCGGTGGTTTTTCTCTCTACAGAAAAGACTTCTCTCAGCGTATGCCGGGAAGACAAATAGAGGGTGAAATTGTAGGCGAGAGCAGCCGCAAAGATCCCCACCGAAACGACGAATATGATGAATGTGCTTTTAATATCCATAACTTTCGCCAGATTACCTTATTCATTCTCTTTTATCTGAGAGATTAAGTCAACACAAGTTAATATAATTCCAGGTTGTTAGATATATAAAGGGTTATCTCATCAAGGGGGAATCTTCCCCGATCTCGCATCCCGTAATACCCGCATTTGTGAGGATGAATCGAAACCGCGGAGGGAAATATCTAAGAAAGGAGCAATACAGGTATTCTGCCCGGCGGTTTTCAAAGCGGTTACCATAATGTTTACGGGGAAGGAGCAAGGCGCCATGATAGGGAAGAGGATCTCGGCTCTCGTTTTGATCGCGGGAATAGTAATAATCGCATTCTTTGTACAATCCCACACCCGGCAAAAGGAAGGCATATTGAAAGTTTCCGGCGGGGAATTTATTACCCTGGATGAAATGATGCACGACCTGAGAAATGTGAGCCTCGTTTTCGTCGGTGAGTTCCACGATAACAAAAATCATCACGATGCCCAGTTGAGAATCATCAGGGAGTTGAACGAGCGGGACGTCCCGGTCTCCGTGGGGCTTGAAATGTTTCGGGCAAACAGCCAGGAGAAGCTCGACAGGTGGGTTGAGGGCGAGATGAGCGTAGACGAATTCAGAGAGGTATTTCAGAACAACTGGGGTAGCTACTGGAATCTGTACCGCGACATCTTCTATTACGCACGCGACGAGAGGATACCCCTTGTTGGGCTCAACGTTCCCCGGGAAATTCCCCAGAGGGTAGCCCGGTCGGGTTTTGCCTCGCTCAGCAAAGAGCAGGTAGCACAATTGCCGGGTGTCAGCTGTGATGTTGACGATAAGTATGAGAAGTTCATCAGACGGGCGCTGGGGGCCCACGGTTCTCACGCCGGATCGTTCACTCACTTCTGCGAAGCCCAAATGGTATGGGACACGACGATGGCCTGGAGGCTTCTGAACTACCTGGGGGAAAATCCAGACCGCACGATTGTAGTTCTGGCCGGCAGCGGACACTCCTGGAAGCGGGGCATTCCCGAACAGGTCAGAAGAAAGTCCGATGTATCGTTGAGAGTTGTCCTTCCCGAAATCCCCGAACGGATGGACAAATTTAGCGTGACCTTCGAAGATGCCGATTATTTGTGGGTCAACATCTGAATGGTTTCCCGCACAGGCCTTCCCACGGGTCAAATCAATTCATGAGGACTAAAGAGGTATGACAGGGGCCTTCAGGAAGTTTTCCATCACATTTCTTTTGTTTCTCGCCGCCTCCCCGCTTTTCCCTTTGTCCGTTCAGGATAATAACGAGCCGCGCTATGAGCTGAAAGTAACTGTTTTTCCGGCGGATAACAGGATCTCGGGGGAGGGGGTCATTTCCATCCCCCAAGACGCAGAGGGATCCGTTTCCCCGGGCACTTTGAAGGTGACCGAACTGAAGGTTGTCGATGGGGTGACCGGGGAGACAAAAACGGCCCCCGGTGCGCTCATTCAGGTACGTGGGGGTGAGCGTATCGAGTTCCGGTACGAGGGAATATTCAAGCCGGAAAGGGAGAGGGAAAACATCGAAAATGTGGGTGTCACGGGAGCGAATATCGTTGACGGGAGAGGAATCATGCTCCTGTCCGATTGGTATCCCGTGTACAGCGGCCCCTGCGTATTCTCCCTGGAGGTGACTCTTCCGAGGGGGTTTGTCGTCCTGTCGGAATCAAACCGGATGGCCGTGCGGCCCGGTCCGGGGAAGGGGATGAAAACGCAGACCTTTGATTTTCCCGTTGCAGTCTCCGGGATTACCCTGGTTGGCGGAAAGCATATCGTTCGAAAGGAGCGTTACCGGGGCGTAACCCTTCGGACATATTTCTTTGCCGAAGAGGACCATCTCTCCGTGACGTACCGGGAAAACGTGAAAAGGTACTTGGATCTCTACGAGAAAATGCTCGGCCCCTATCCGTTCGGGGCTTTCAGTGTCGTTGAAAATATATTTCAGACGGGATATTCGTTCCCTACCTACACTTTGCTCGGTTCCCGGGTCATTCCATCGAGATACGTTCCTGAGATATCCCTGGGACACGAGTTCTTGCACCAGTGGTTCGGCCATTTCGTGGAAGTGGATAGAACACAGGGAAACTGGTCGGAAGGGCTGACCACCTATCTTGCCGATCACTGGTACGAAGAGCTGGAAGGAAAGGGACATTCGTACAGGAAAAAAATCCTCGTGGACTACATGAATTACGTCTCGCCCGCAGGCGACATACCCGTTTCGCAGTTCGAGGGGAGGGTCGATTATGCTACGAAGGCCATCGGATACGGAAAAACTGCCATGATTTTTCACATGGCCAGGAAGATGCTCGGTGACGAGGCTTTTTTTGCCGGTCTCAGAAGGTTTATCACGGAAAACGGTTTTCGCAAAGCCGGGTGGGATGCGTTGAAAGGTTCCTTCACAGATTCTGGGGAAAAGGACCTTGCGAGATTTTTTAACATTTGGACGAACGAGCCCGGAATGGCTGTCCTGGAGATAGGACCGCCGGTTGTAGAGTCTCGTGGAGAGATGTTCGCTCTCACGATCGATGTCGTTCAAAAAAATGGGCCCTTCACCTTCAACCTTCCCCTGAAGGTGGAGACGGAAGATTCCCAGGAAAATTTCCCGGTAAGGGTAGGGCAGAGATCAGTGCGGTTCAGCAAAGAATTTACGAGCAGACCGCTCAGAATAATCATCGATGAGGATTACGATACCTTCCGTTTATTGAGCGAATCAGAGTTCCCTCCCGTCATATCTGCTTTTACCGGGAACAAGGACAACCTGGTGATCACCCCTGAATCCGAAGGGGAAAGATTGAGGGACGTGGCGGCGTTTTTCCGGAGACAGGGTTACAGGGTTGCCGGCAAAAAGGAGGTTACCGCTGATATGTTGAACAGATCCTCCTACCTGGTCATGTCTTCAGATCGAAGCTCGCTGTCAGATTTTCTCGGATTCGATGTCGATCCGGTAATCCCCCGGGGTGGGCTTGTCGTGAAGGTCATCAAAAATCCGAAAAGCCCGGGAAAGGTGATCGTCCTTTGCTATTACGATGACGTGAAGCAGCTCGAGCTCGCCTACCGCAAGATATTCCGCTACGGGAATTACTCACTTCTCGTCTTTGAAGAGGGTAAAAATACCCTGAAAAGAACAGATGATTCGGCGAGAGGCATAATTTTGGATCTGGTCGGCAAAGATCGTAGATAGCCGGGAGCTCGGGAAAAAATCGGTGCCATAGATCGTGATGCCTCAATTTGTACCGAGCTGAAGATGTGTTGACAAATACTAAATAATAAATCCTAAATACGAAACAAATCAAAAATCCAAAATATCAATGTTCCAAACAGAAAAACTTTATGCATACGGGGAATTAAAAACCTCTCCCCAAAGGTCTATGTTTTGTATTTTGAACATTTGTATTTGTTTCGGATTTAGGGTTTCGAGCTTAGGATTTACCTTCCCATAGGAACAGGACATCTCCCTTTGCAGTGTCTATAGATCTCCAACTTTGGACAAACAAACAATCTCGGAACGGTAAATTTTGAACTTTGAACTATTTCGTATTAAATCCCCAGGTAGGCTTCCCTTACTTCCTTCGATTTTTTTATCTCCTCGGGTAATCCCTCGGCCTTTATCGTACCTTCATGCATTATGTATACATAATCGGTCGTCTTTAAAGTTACGTCCGCGTTTTGCTCCACGAGGAGAATGGTGAGCCCAATTTCTTCCTTCAACTTGAGGATCGTTTCGAAGACCTCCAGGGCCAGCTTCGGCGCAAGTCCCTGGCTGGGCTCGTCGAGCAATATCAGTTTCGGCTTCGTCATCAGCGCGCGGCCGATAGTCACCATCTGTTGCTGCCCTCCGGAGAGAGATCCCGCCACCTGCTCATTCCTCTCTTTCAGAATTGGGAAGAGGGAGTAAACCAGGTCGAGAGATTCGCTTAGATCTTTCAGTGCTTCCTTGCGGTAAGCTCCCATGGTTAAATTTTCGAAAACGGTCATGCCTTTGAACAGGTGCTTCCCTTCCGGTACGAGGGTAATTCCCAATTCTACTTTTTTGTGCGTCGGCGTTAATGTGATATCGGTACCCTCGAATTCAATTTTTCCCCTCCAGGGATGTACCGATCCAAATATTGTCCACAGAAGGGTAGATTTCCCCGCTCCATTTGGCCCGAGAAGAGATGTGATTGACCCCTTTTCTACTTCAAGGGACGGCTCCCACAAAACCTGCATCGACCCGTAGCCAGATTCAAGCCTTTCAACTTTCAGCATTTTTCTCCTCCGGTGGGTGTCCCAGGTAGACCTCGATTACCCTGGGGTCGCTGAGCGCATCTTTCGTCGGTTCGTCGACGAGTTTCGCACCCTGGTGCATGACCATAACCCTTTCGGCGAGTCCGGCTACTGCCCTCATGATGTGTTCCACCATGGAAACTATCGCTATTTTTTCAACCTTCTTGACCTCTTTGATGAACTCTACCATCTGGTCGATATCTTTCGGGTTCATCCCCGCCATCGCTTCATCCATCAGAAGGAGCTTCGGCTTCATCGCCAATGCCCTCGCAATTTCAACGAGTTTTTTCTCCGTAGGGGTCAGGCCCCCGGCAGGTTTGTTGCGATGTTCCCCGAGGCCGATGAGTTCTATGTAATGATCGGCCATCTCCATACACGCGTCGACAGTCATTTTTTTTCCTTCCGATCCAAACATCCCACCAATCGCAATGTTCTCTCTCACGCTTGCTGACGCGAAGGGACGGGGAATCTGGAAGGTTCTCCCGATCCCGAGAGGCGCCCTTTTGAACGCCGGCAGGTTCGTTATGTCTCTGCCATCGAAATATACCTTTCCTTCGTCTGCGGGATAGACGCCGTTGATAACGTTGAAGAGCGTCGTTTTTCCTGCCCCGTTGGGTCCGACGATGGCGATGATCTCTCCCTGTTTGACTTCGAGGCTCACATCGTCGACTGCGACGAGCCCCCCGAAACGTTTCGTTACGTTTTCAACCTTCAGAAGCACCATGACATCCTCAGACGATTATTTTTTCCAGTGCAGTTCCCTGCACCTTTCTTTTCAGAACCCCAACGGTCCCCTCAGGAAACAGCACGATAATGAGAATAATTATTGGTGCGAAGATGAGGAGCTGGAATCCAGGGAGTATGATCGAAAGATAATATTTCGAAAGTCCGTAAATGAGCCCTCCCACGATGGGTCCGAGGAGCGTCCCGGCTCCGCCGAGCAGAACGATGATGATAGCCTCCACCGTGTAGATGATCTCAAAGACGTCGGGGGGGAAAACATAGGTCAGCTTGAGTGCCCAGGCCGATGCCCCGAGCAAACCGGCAAAGCAGGCGCTCGTTATGAAAGCGATGATTTTATACTTCGTCACATTTATGCCCATCACCTTCGCAGCGTCTTCATCCTCGCGGAGCGCCGTCAGGGCATATCCAACTTTGCTCCGAAGATAGTAGAGTGTCATGAAAGCGGAAAGCGCTGCGATTGTAAAGACCATCACGTCGGCCCAATATGTGGAGAGAACGTTCGAAAGTTCCCTCCCGAAAGCCTTGTTGAGCTGGCCCGAAAAAATTATCCCCGCGGAACCGTTCCAGATCTTGGCGCCTTCGATGAAATAGCGAAAACCCTCGTTGACGCCGATGGTGGCGATGGCGAAATATGCTCCCCGAAGTCTCAGGGCAACGGCACCGACGGCCAGAGAGAGCAGGGTGGCTATGCCGATAGCCATGAGGAGACCGAGCGCCAGGAGCCACAAACCGAGGCCTTTGTCGTAAAAACGGGATATGGCCAGCGCCATCCCGTAGGTGCCTACTCCCAGAAATGCCACGTATCCGAAATCCACGTACCCGGTCATGCCCAAGAATATGTTGAACGCCTGGCCGAGGGCACAGTAAAAGGCGAGCATGGCGATGAGCTGCCAGACGCCTTCCATGTTTTTCCCGAGGAGGAACAGCACAAGGTATGCGAGGTAAACGGGAACGAGGGGAAGGTATTTTGAAAGCTTGTTCATTGCCAGCCACCTCACTTCGTCTTGATCAGGCCCGTCGGCCTGATGAGAAGGATTACCAGGAGCATCACGAAAGAGAGGAACCGGGTGAGCGCAAAGGGCTCAACGTTCGGGATCAGGGCGAAAAGGGTATATGACCCGTTCTCTACAAGCCCGAAGACGAGTCCGCCGAAAAATGCGCCGTATGGAGAGGCGAGACCCCCCAGGACAGCTATAACGAAGGCTTTCAGCGTGTAGTGTCCCCCCATGTACGGGTTGATGCCAACGGGAATGAACATCGTCAAAAGAACGCCGCTCATCACGGTTAGGCCGAGACCCAGAGAAAAACTGAGGGCGTACTGCCATTCCACGTTAACGCCGCATACCCTGGCGCCATCGCTGTCCTCCACGACGCTCCTAATGGCTGTGCCGGCCCGGGTTTTTTTAAACCAGAGAAAAAGAACAAGTGCGACGAGGATGCTTCCGAAAAATGCCACGAGCTTGGTATATGGCAGGACGGTGAAGGGGATATCTATCTTCCCGAGAACCCAGTTGTAGCCCCGGAACTCTGAACCGAAGATCAGCTTGATGACTTCTTCCAGTATTATGCCGAATGAGAATGTGGCGAGCAGGGAAGCGAGTTCGGGCCCCTTGATGAGCCGTCGAATGGAACTGTAATAGAATATGAAACCCAGGAGCATGCCCATGATGAACGATAAGGGGATGGCGAAAACTGGCATTACGCCTAAGGAGTTGAACATCCAGAGCGTGATAAACGCTCCTACCATCATGAAAGCACCGTGGCCAACGTTCACCACTTTCAGCACGCCGAATATCAAACTCAGCCCCATCGTCGCCATTCCGTAAATTGCGCCGAGGATCAAGCCCTGTATCAGGTTGCCCATCAATTGGTTTGCAAACATATACCTCTCCCGGATTTTGATGGTAGAACATGAGCTTCGGGTAATACATCAAAAACCCCCCCGGGGAAAGCTACCCCGGGGAGGTTCGTTGTAATTAGTGAACGCTCACATCTTTCATGGAAAGCGCTCCGGATTTACATTTTTGGTTTTGCTTTTACGCCCTTGGCTTTTTCGGCAAATGTGGGCATGGGGAATACGAGTTCTCCCGTCTTAGCTGACTCGGGAAACACGATAACGCGCTTTCCATCCTGCCACTGGACGTCGACCATGTCATGGCCCACTTGCAACCCCGTGTCGTCGATGTCCCAGCCGCCGTAGAAGGACATAAATTGCAGTTCGCCCAGGACTCTCCGCACTATGTCAGAGTTCAGGCTGTTCGATTTTTCGATTGCTTTGACGAGAGCGAGAACTGCCGCCCCGGCTTCTGCGGCGTGATAGTCAGGGATAATATCCTTGCCGAGGGCTTCCTTGAAGAGCTTCACGAATTCGTCCTGCGATGGTCCTATCCATTCCTGATTGGCTTTTTTCGCAGCCTCTTCGGAATAGGTAACACCGACCTCCCAGTGAGAGGGCCCCATAACGCCTTCTGCCATGGTCGTGAGCGCCTCGTAAAAGGCGGGCAGCGTCGCCGCAGCAATAAGCGACAGGGCTTTCGGATTGATGTCCAGGTCGGCGAGCTGCCTGTTGAAAAGCTGGCCGTCCTCAAAATGGCCGCCGCCGATAACGATATCAGGATTGGCGGTTTTCATCGCTGAGAGAAGAGGCGTGAGGTCAGTAACACCTGCTGGATAGGTGCGCTTAAAAACAATATCAAAGCCGAGTCTCTTGGCATGTGCTTCGGATCCTTCCATGACTGCCCGGGCAAACTCTGAATCTTCGTACACAAGTGCCACTTTTTTTACGTCCGGGAACTTTCTCTGAACCATGGTGAGGGTTCCCCTGTGATAGTTGGAGGCCGGTCCTATTGTCTGCACGATGTACTGGAAGCCCTGCTTGAATATCTTGTTGCTGGCCCCACCGTGATCCATGTATATCATGCTGTATTTTTCAGCGATCGGCGCGCCTGCAAGGGTCAGCCCCGAGCTGTAGGGGGCAAACGTGAAGTGTACCTTGTCGACCGTTATGAGCCGTTCGAGAAGGCTCGTGACGGCTTCTTTCTTCGACTCGCAGTCGTATTTGACGTATTCGAGAGGCACCTTCTTGCTGTCAATCGTAACACCACCATATACTTCGTTTACCCATTTGATGTTGGCCAGTATCCCGCCAACAGCCTGTTCACCTGCTTTTGCGTATTTCCCCGAAAGTGCGGCAGGATGCCCGATGAGGATCTTTTCCGGAGTGTCGGCTAATACCGTTGTTGAAAAAATGAATCCCGTGAGAGCGGCAAAGCACAGAAATATAAGAAATTTACGGTTTTTCATATTACCCCCTTATGGATTGGTGTGAGGCTTTTCCCTTGAGCCTGTATCACGTGAACAGCGATAAGACAAAAAAAAGCGCTGTTTTTCATCACTGCGATTTGGAAACATAAACTGTTTGCGGGTTCTGCGTATTAAAATAGTAGGAGGGGTTCCCGGTGTCAAGTTAATATTGGACTATTTTGCAATTAGGGAAGAGGCTGCCAACGAGGAAAAAGGCAGGCTCAAACCTGCCTTTTGTTTTTGGTGATCCCAGGGGGATTCGAACCCCCGTTTTCGGCGTGAGAGGCCGATGTCCTGGGCCAGACTAGACGATGGGACCGTGATATGGCTGAGGAGCCAGGATTCGAACCTGGATAACTTGGTCCAGAGCCAAGCGTGTTGCCGTTACACTACTCCTCATTCAGACTGACTATTCTATGGTCAGAGATTTTGCGAGTCAAGCTGAATCAGGGCTAAAGCGTTTTTCAGGCGGTTAATCGTTAAATCCTTTCCGAGAACGAAGATCACCTCGAATATCCCCGGGCTTACCCTTTTGCCCGTGAGCGCGACTCTGACCGGTTGGGCGATTTTCCCGAGCTTCAGCGAAAAGCGCTCCATCACTCTCTCGAAGCATTTTGCGATACCATCTTCATCGAAGGGATCGAGCTTCGCCAGAAGCTCGATCAGTCCGGTTAAAGGAGCTGCAACGTCAGGTTTGAGAAATTTTTTCCTTCCCTCCTCTTCGATCTCGATTTTTTCCTGAAAATAGAAAACCCCTGATTCTGACAGCTCGACCAGGGTTTTTGATCGTTCCTGAAGGGTTTTCACCGCATATTCATAGCGGGGGTGGCGTGAGGGGGCAAGGCCGAGGTTTTTGAAAAATGGCAGCGCCGCCTTCGCAATTTTACCGGGGGAAGAGCGTATTATGTGCTGGTGATTGACCCAGAGAAGTTTTTCCGGGTTGAATATTCCCGAAGATTTCCCGATGTTCTCCATAGAAAATTTTTCGCAGAGCTCATCGACGGAAAAGATTTCCTGGTCCCCGTAGGACCATCCGAGCCGAACGAGATAGTTGATCATCGCATCCGGGAGGTATCCCAGATCCCTGTAGGCGGTGATGGACACGGCGCCGTGTCGCTTGCTCAGCCGCGTTTTATCGGAGCCCAGAATCATCGGCACATGGCTGAAGAGGGGGAAATTAAACCCCAAAGCATTGTAGAGCTGTATCTGGCGCGGCGTGTTGTTGAGATGATCGTCTCCCCGTATTACGTGGGTAATTCCCATGGAAGCATCATCCACCACAACGGTAAAGTTGTATGTGGGAATCCCGTCGGACCGAACGATTACGAGGTCGTCAAGCTCGGAATTTTTGAAGATAACCCTTCCCTTGACCTGGTCGTCGACTACCGTCTCGCCCGCGTCGGGACAGAGAAACCGCAACACGTATTCGCTTCGTCCCCGGGGAGGGTCATTGAGGCAGCGCCTGTTATAGGAAGGTTTTTTCCCTTCTTTGAGAAGATTCGCCCTTGCTGCATCGAGTTCCTCCTTCGTGCAGTAGCACCGGTAGGCTTTTCCCTCTTTCACCAGGTGATCGCTATATTTTCTATAGATTTCAAGCCTTTCAGACTGGAAATAGGGACCTTCGTCCCAGGTGAGGCCCAGGTACTCCATGCCATCGAGAATTGCTTTTACCGACTCCTCATCTGATCGCGCGTAGTCCGTGTCTTCGATTCTCAGAAGAAATTTCCCATTGTGGCTTTTTGCATAGAGCCAGTTAAAAAGGGCTGTTCTCGCTCCTCCGATGTGCAAAAATCCCGTCGGGCTTGGAGCAAACCGTGTCCTTACCTCCATCGCGTTATCTCCTGCGCGCTAACTGAGATAGATGCCGGCATACCCGACGACCCGGTGGTAATCTCCACTCACATCGCCGGATGTGGCGTATTGTATCAGCTTTGCGGAGCGGGCACCAAGCTTAATGGCACTGAACATCGCCACCGTCGTGGGGATGTATCCGCACATGGATATATCGTGTTCCCGCACGGTAGCGTACAGGCCCGAAGGGTCGAGCTGAAGAATCCTGTCGATTGCGAGCCGGTCTTTTTTCCGCGCCACCTCATCTGACTCGTAGTGCGTCATGTCGGTGCTGGCCACGATCATAACGTCCTCGCCATAATTCTTTATTGAACTGGCGATGGTCTCACCGAGCGTTTCGCACTCTTCTAGGGAGAGGTTTTTCAGGGCTATCGGCACGAAATCGAAATCATCGTTTAAGTGGAAAATAAAGGGAAGCTGTACCTCGAGAGAGTGTTCGAATGCGTGAGCGGCAGAATCTTCTGCGACGAGATCAGTGGCGTCCTTTATCGCATTCGCTAGGCCTTCGTTTATGGGAATTGACCCCAGGGGGATGTTCCAGGCACCGCGGCTCATGACCGCACATTTTTCCCCCATCCCGGAATGGTTCGGGCACAGTATGATAAAAATTTTTTTCAGGTTGACGCTCGCGTAGAGAGATCCGGCTACCGCTCCCGAATACATATATCCGGCGTGGGGAGCAATCAAGCAAATCGCGTCTTTTTTTTCCACGACCGGGGGGCAGAGCCGACGAAGTTCGTTCTTAAGCTTTTCACGGTCAGAAGGGTAAAACTGACCGGAGACGTACGGTTTCCTCTCCATCATTCCTCCCGGAAACTCTTTAATAAATTTAAAATTTTAGCTGTCGATATATTTTAATATGTTAATTTAATAGTCAGGAGAAAACAACCGATTGGGGTCGCGCGCGTATCCATATTGACAGTGTGAATCTATTTCATTATATTTACATTCAAATTTGGACGGCGATGAGATGTACATTAACGTGTCAGAAATACCCCCAGAAGGGTTTGATTTTCCCAGAGGGGCCCCGCAAGGGTTCGATGTGAACTTTGAGGGCAGGGAGTTGTTTCCATTGAGATCGATACATATCTCCTGGCTTGAGTTCAATGCGGCATTTTCAGGTCCGGATCTCCTTTTCAACGGGAGGTGCGGTGGAGCCGTTTCATATCAGTGCGACAGGTGCGGCGACGATATTTCAACAGATGTGGACCTTTCCTTCCATAGAATTTTTGAAAGCGACGAGCTGATGAGTTCTGGAGGGGATATAGAGTTAAAAAGAGGGGACCTCGAGATCACGCTCTTTGACGGGGAAGGGTTTTATCTGGAAGATGTTATATATGAGCAACTCATCCTAACGATGCCACAGCAGGCGCTGTGCAAAGAAGATTGCAGGGGGCTGTGCCAGAAATGCGGGACGAACCGAAATAGTTCCCCGTGTAACTGTATCGTGTCAGATGTCGACCCGAGGCTGGAAAAACTGAAAACACTTCGCGAGAAGATGGAGTAAACGATGGCACATCCAAAAAGGAAGGTATCCAAGTCGAGAAAATACAAAAGGAGAACCCACAAAAAGGCTTCTCCTCCACCCCGCTCACTCTGCGCCAAATGCGGAGAACCGAAGCTTCCCCACAGAGTTTGCCAGTCCTGCGGAACTTACGGTGGAGAGCAGATAATTGCCGACTGATTTTACCTGATAGCCGGGGTATTGAACTATGAAGGTTGTCGTTGATGCAATGGGCGGAGATCTCGCTCCCGCTGAAATTGTGCGCGGGGCTGTTCTTGCGGCGTCCGAGTACAATATTCCCATCATGCTTACAGGGAGGGCAGAGGAAACGGCACGGTATCTGAAAAAGTACGACACGGTTTCGTTGCCTATCGAGGTGGTTGATGCGCCTGAAGTTATCGAAATGGATGAACAGCCCGGTGTTGCCTTCCGAAAGAAGAAAAAATCGTCTATAAATGTAGGATTGAATCTCGTCGGTGAGGCAAAGGCGCAGTCGTTTGTAAGCGCCGGGAATTCTGGCGCTGTCATGGCCGGCTCGATCTTTATCCTCAGGAACATAACCGGTGTGGAAAGGCCGGCGATCGCCACTCCCATTCCCACGCCTCTTGGAAGAGTCGTTCTCATCGATGCCGGCGCGAACGTCGATTGCAAGCCGCTGAATCTGGTTCAGTTTGCCTTAATGGGTGAAGTCTACGCAAAGAGCATTCTGAATATCCCCAACCCGAGAATTGTTGTGTTGAGTTACGGGGAAGAAAAGCAAAAGGGAAACGACCTCACCAAAGAAACCGGGAGGCTCCTCGAGACGCTCGATATCAATTTCCTCGGAAATGCCGAAGGCAGGGATCTCTTTACGGACAGGGCAGATGTTTTTGTCTGTGACGGTTTTGTGGGAAACCTCGTGTTAAAATCGCTCGAGGGTCTTGCTGTCGCCGTTCAAGAATTCATAAGGGACGAGTTCAAAAAATCAATTCTCGCTATGCTGGGTTACCTTATCGCGAAGCCGGCGCTTCGTAGAATGAAGAAAAAAGTCGACTATTCAGAATACGGAGGAGCACCGCTTCTGGGTGTCAACGGCGGGATCGTGATATGCCACGGGTCGTCTAACGCGCAGGCCATAAAAAATGCGATTAAGGTAGCTGCGGGCCTGCACGCTTTCGGTCTGGAGGAAGAGATAAAGAGGAAAGTTTTTCAAATGGCGGAGAAGCTTCAATTCGAATCTGTGAGTGCAGAATAACGTAACCGGAGGATAAATATGGGGGCAGTGATCGAGGGGCTCGGATATTCCGTACCCGAGAATGTATTAACCAACAAGGATATGGAGAAGCTTGTCGATACAACAGACGCATGGATAACGGAAAGGACAGGGATAAAGGAAAGGAGGATCGCGCCGAAAGGGACG
>CAYFXN010000037.1:0-577 GCA_964347065.1 uncultured bacterium
GTGCACGCCGCAGACCCGAGGGGCAGAATGAGGATTCTCTCTCTGGTCTGACAAAACCGCTCCCTGTCCCGTGAGAGCATCTCATGGTAGGCCAGGAAATGGTGAGCAAAGAGCACCGCCTGGGCCCTCTGCAGGTGGGTATACGCGGGCATCACCACGGAACGGTTTCGGTGAGCCGTCTCGGCTATAGAGCGTTGAAGTTTCTCTATGAGTCCAGCGATATCGTCTCCGGCCCTTGCCAGGTGCAGCCGCAGGTCCGTTGCAACCTGGTCGTTCCTCGACCGCGCGGTATGGAGCTTGCCGGCCACGTCTCCTATTTTCTCATGGAGCACTTTCTCCACATACATATGAATATCTTCGGAGGAAGGATCAAGATCCAATTTCCCCTTCGAGATCTCCTTCATTATTTCCCGGAGTCCCCTCTCGATTTTCTTTTCATCCTGTGCGGTAATGATCCCCTGGCGCCTCAACATCCTCACATGCGCGATGCTTCCCTCGATATCTTCCCTGTACATTCTCGCATCGCTCTTTATCGAAGCGGTAAACTCCTCGAGAAACCTGCTCGTTTTTCCCCGGA
>CAYFXN010000037.1:606-13732 GCA_964347065.1 uncultured bacterium
GTGACATCACGCCCTCTTTCTTCAAGATTTTCTGATCTTGAGCCTGAGCGAATTTATCTTGATAAACCCCTCGGCATCTTTCTGGTCATATACCTCCTCCTCCTCAAAAGTTGCATAATCTGTTCTGTAGAGGGAATTCGGAGATTTTCTTCCGCCGACGATAACATTCCCCTTGTACAACTTCAGCCTCACCGTGCCGGTAACATCTTCCTGCGTTTGATCCATCAGCGCCCGTAATGCATCCATTTCTGGAGAGAACCAGTATCCGTTATATATCAACTCTGAGAATCGGGGCACCATCGTGTCCCGGAGGCGCATAACCTCTCTGTCCAGCGTTATGGACTCAAGGTGCTTGTGGCCGTGGAACAATATCGTCCCTCCCGGCGTTTCATACACTCCTCTCGATTTCATTCCGATGTATCTGTTCTCCACCAGATCCACCCTTCCTATTCCGTGCTTGCCCCCAATTTCATTCAGCTTTGCGAGAAGATCGTGGGGCCTCATCTCCTTACCGTTGACAGCAACGGGCTCTCCCGCCTTGAAATCTATGTCAACGTACTCAGGTTCATTTGGCGCCTCTTCCGGAGATACCGTCATAACAAACATATCCTCCGGCGGTTCTCGGCCAGGGTCCTCCAGGATTCCCCCCTCGAAGCTTATATGCATCAGATTCCTATCGGATGAATATGGTTTTTCTGCTGTAACCGGGACGGGAATAGAAAATCTGTCGGCATAGTGAATAAGGTCAGTACGCGATTTCAGATCCCACTCCCTCCAGGGCGCTATGACCGTTATTCTGGGCTCGAGGGCATAATAGGTTAGCTCAAATCTGACCTGGTCGTTTCCTTTCCCGGTGGCTCCATGCGAGACTGCGTCGGCTCCCTCTTTTCTCGCAATCTCAATTTGCTTCTTGGCAATGAGGGGTCTCGCCAGTGAAGTGCCGAGTAGGTAGAAAGACTCGTATACAGCGTTCCCTTTCAGGGCGGTGAACACATACTCTCGGACAAACTCCTCCTTTACGTCTTCCACGTAGACCTTCGATGCACCCGTATTCAGCGCTTTCTCCCTCACCCCGTCGAGTTCCTCCCCCTGACCGAGGTCGGCCACGAATGCGATGACCTGGCAGTTGTAGGTTTCCACGAGCCACCGTAATATCACCGATGTGTCAAGCCCACCGGAATAAGCGAGGACTACTTTCTCGACACGATTCATGAAATCCTCCTGAAATCGTTCGCAGGCATTCAGAGAACTGCCCATTATGATAGGGTTACACGATACGATATTTCACGGACAAATCTCAACCACGGTTCTTCTGTGCCCGCTATTGCAACAGCATTTCCAGTATTGCCTTCTGAATGTGAAGCCGATTCTCCGCCTGGTCGAAAATGACGGAGTTTTTCCCCTCCATGACGTCTTCGGTTATCTCCTTATCCCTGTATGCCGGCAGGCAGTGCATGACGATCACATCCGGGGCAGCAACGGCCACAAGGGCTTTATTCACCTGGTAGTTCTTGAAGTCGGCTTCCCGCTTCGCAACCTCATCTTCCTGGCCCATGCTCGTCCATACGTCCGTGTAAAGAACATCCGCATTCCGGGCCCCTTTTCGGGGATCTTGCTCCAGCGAAACTGTTGTGCCGCCTTTCGCCGGTTCCAAAACCGATGGATGCGGTTCATATCCCGCCGGACAGGCAGCGATGAGCTCAAAACCCAAAATCAACGCTGCCTCAACCCAGGAATTGGCAACGTTGTTTCCGTCACCAACATAACAAACCTTCATGCTCGATATGTCTTTCCCCCTCTCTTGCGCGGTCATGAGGTCCCCGAGCACCTGACAGGGATGATGCATATCTGAGAGCCCGTTAATTACCGGGATAGATGCGTAGCGCGCAAGCTCATCCACCTCTTCCTGAAAATAGGTGCGAATCATTATGGCACTCACATACCTCGAAAGGACTCTGGCAGTGTCCCGCAACGGCTCACCTCTTCCAATCTGGGTGTCCTGAGGGCTCAGAAACAGGGCGGAACCTCCCAGCTGGTTCATACCAACCTCGAAGGAAACCCTCGTCCTCGTCGAAGATTTCTTGAATATCATTGCCAGTGTCTTCCCAACAAGCGGGCGGTGGTCAACACCCTCTTTTGCCATCCTCTTCAGCTCGATTCCTCTATCGACGAGAACCTTAATCTCACCTCTCTCCAGGTCTGAGAGCCTCAGAATATCCTTTTTCATCCTTTCACTCCGGAAAGTACCTTCTGTATTATATCGATGGCAGCGTCGATATGCTCGTTCTCCACGATAAGCGGTGGCAGCATCCGCAGAACAACTTCTTCGGTACAGTTGACTATCAGTCCCAACTCGAGGCACCGGTTCACATACTCTTTGCCCGGAACGGAGAGAACCAGGGCCTGCATGAGCCCCCTGCCCCGCACTTCATTGACAATGGGAAATCTTTCGGAAAGGTCTTCCAGTTTTCCCCTTAGATACTCTCCTTTTGCATAAACTTTCTCCAGGAACCCGGGTTCCTTGACCCTTTTAACGACCTCGACTGCTGCAGCGCACGAAACGAGATTTCCTCCGAACGTCGACCCGTGGGCTCCCGGTGTAAAAGCGACAGCAATATCCTCCCTGGCAATCATAGCCCCGAGGGGAAGACCGTTCGCGATGCCCTTTGCCAGCGTTATGATGTGGGGGATCACCCCGTAATGCTCAAAGGAATAAAACCTCCCCGTCCTGCCGATGCCTGTCTGAATCTCATCGCAGATCAGGAGAAGCTCTCTCTCATTCGCCCTTTCACAGACATAACGCAGAAAATCGGGCTCAAAGAGCCTGACCCCTCCTTCCCCCTGGATCGGTTCGAACATTACCGCACAGACGCCATCTTGGAGGGCACTATCATAGGCCTGCCTGTCTCCTACCTCCACATGGACGAAACCTGGCAGCATCGGCTCGAAGCCGGCATGGTATTTTTTCTGGGCCGTGGCTGAGAGGGCACCGTAGGTTCTTCCATGGAATGACCCTGTGAAGGAAAGAAATTTAAATTCCTCCCGCCCCCTGTCCCTGAAATACTTTCTTGCCAGCTTTATGGCCGCTTCAACCGCCTCAGTGCCGCTGTTGCAGAAAAACACCCTCCCTCTCCAAGGCAGGGTTTCGGACAGCAATTTGAGAAGTTCCGCCTGCGGAGGAGCATAATAGAGGTTCGACACATGTAAAAGTTTTTTTGCCTGATCGCCGATCGCGCGGGTTACCGCCGGGTCAGCGTGTCCCAGAACATTGACTGCAATGCCCGAGAGGAAATCGAGATATCTGTTGCCATCTTCGTCATAGAGATAGATACCTTTTCCCCTTACAAAAACCCTTTTGAAGCGGCTGTAGTTGGGAGTGTGAAATTTGTCTGTCACATCGATATCTTCACCCATCGATACCGTTTCCTTCCCTAATCGTTCATCACAATCTCGGTTCCAATACCTTTGGAGGTGAATATTTCCAGGAGAACGCTGTGTTTTAATCTTCCGTCAACAATGTGGACCTTTCCCACACCGCCTTTCAGGGCATCAATTGCGCACTCGAGCTTGGGTATCATGCCCCCCGACACGCTCCCCTTGCGCAGCATTTTTTCGGCCCGGTCCGCGTCCAAGGAGGAAATCAATCCTCCCTCCGATTGAACTCCCTCCACATCCGTGAGGAGGATTAGTTTCTCCGCCTTGAGTGCCTTCGCGATCGACGCAGCAACGAAGTCTGCATTGATGTTGAGCGTATCGCCCGACTCTCCCACTCCCACAGGTGCGATAACCGGTATGAACCCTTTTTCCATGAGGACCGAGACAATCTGAGGGTTCACCCTTTCGACCTCTCCTACTTTCCCTATGTCGATTATCTCGGGAATAACGGAATCCCCCTTTTCCGGTTTGAGGACATACTTTTTCGCCTGGAGAAGCTTCCCGTCCTTTCCCGATAGACCTGCAGCCATTCCTCCGCAACGGTTGATTAGGGCAACTATTTCTTTGTTCACCTTCCCTACAAGAACCATTTCCACGATATCCATCGTCTCGTCATCGGTTACCCTCATGCCCCTGACATAGGTGGAGTCCTTCCCCATTTTTTTCAGCGTCGATGCTATCTGGGGGCCCCCCCCATGCACGATAACGGGAAGTATCCCGATATACCTGAGGAGTACCGCGTCCTCGGCAAATGAGTTTTTCAGATCTTCCTCCACCATCGCGGCACCACCATACTTTATAACAATGGTCTTGCCCCAGAATTTTCTTATGTAGGGCAGCGTCTCGATCAGTATTTCCGCCATCTTTTTTTCCTGCTCCATGTCGCCTTCCCCGCTTCAAAGAATATACCTGCTGAGGTCGGTATCTTTCACCAGATCCTGCAGTTTTTCTACCACATATTTCCCGTTGATCATTATTTTCCTGCCCGACAGTTCGGGGGCCTCGTATGAAATTTCCTCGAGAAGTTTCTCCATAACGGTGTGAAGGCGCCTTGCACCGATGTTCTCCGTTTTCTCATTGACATCGTAGGCCATTTTAGCGACCATCTCGATCGCATCATCGGTAAATTCGAGCTCAACGGATTCCGTTTTCAACAGCTCACGGTATTGCTTCACGAGGGCATTCTCAGGCTCCTTGAGAATTCTTATGAAATCATCCTTGCTGAGCGAATCGAGTTCGACCCGAATCGGGAACCTCCCCTGCATTTCAGGAATAAGATCCGATGGTTTAGAAACGTGGAACGCACCGGCGGCGATAAAGAGAATGTGGTCCGTCTTGATCATCCCGTATTTGGTATTGACATGCGACCCTTCAACAATGGGAAGAAGGTCGCGCTGCACGCCTTCCCGGGAAACGTCCGGGCCGAGCCCCGAACTCTTCCCTGCCACCTTATCGATTTCGTCGATAAATACGATGCCAGATTGTTCCACCTTCTCGACTGCGAGTTTCTTGACCTTTTCCATATCTATGAGGCGGTTCGCCTCTTCCATGGTCAGTATCTCGAGCGCCTCTTTAACCTTTACCTTTTTTCTCTTGGTCCTCTTCGGGAAAATGTTGCCGAGCATCTCGCGTATTCCCTCATCCATCTCCTGGCCAGCGCCTACCCCGACGATGTCAATCACGGGAACGTGGGTTTCTTTTACCTCAACCTCCACCACCCTGTCATCGAGCTTCCCCTCGTAAAGAAGGTTTCTCAGCTTTTCCCTGGTAGCCTGCTCGTCAGCCGCCTCATCCTCCCTTGTGGCCTGTACTCTCAATTTTTGCCCGGGCAGCAAAAGATCGAGAATCCTGTCCTCCGCAATCTCCCTTGCTCTGGTTTTAATATTCTCGAATTCATCCTTTTTTATCATGCTCACTGCCGTATCGGCGATATCCCTTACAATGGACTCAACATCCCTGCCCACGTATCCCACTTCCGTGAACTTGGAAGCTTCGACTTTTATAAACGGCGCATCTGCCAGCTTGGCCAATCTTCTCGCTATCTCTGTCTTTCCTACCCCTGTCGGCCCTATCATGATGATGTTCTTCGGTACGATTTCATCTTTTAGATACGATGATACCTGCTGTCTTCGCCACCTGTTCCTGAGGGCTATGGCGACAGCCTTCTTCGCTTCATCCTGCCCGATGATGAACTTGTCAAGAATCTCGACAATCTGCCTGGGCGTGAGGTATTTATCGGGAATGTCCTTCGTCAACCTGATATCTCCTCCACGATTATTTCATCGTTCGTATACACGCAGATCTCAGATGCTATCTTCAGCGACTCGAGGGCAATCTCCCTTGGACCCTGTGCTGAATGCCTGAGGAGTGCCTTCGCAGCAGCGAGAGCAAACGGCCCTCCTGACCCTATCGCTATAAGTCCGTCGTCAGGTTCGATCACATCGCCGGCACCCGATATCAAGAACAGCGATTCAGCGTCGGCAGACAGCATCAGCGCCTCGAGCTGTCTGAGGACCTTGTCGGTTCTCCAGTCCTTTGCCAGTTCGACTGCCGCTCTTTTCAGGTTCCCCCTGAATTCCTGCAGCTTTTTCTCGAGGCGTTCGAAGAGCGTCATAGAGTCAGCAGTCGAGCCCGCAAACCCGACGACGACTCTATCATTGTATATTTTCCGTACCTTCCGAGCCCCTTTTTTTATCACGGTGCCACCCAGGGACACCTGACCATCGCCGGCGACGGCAGTTATTCCATCCTTTCTGACGGCAATAACCGTTGTTCCCTGAAAATCACCCTTTTTATCCATCTTTCCTCCTCGCCCGGGGGAATGCGTCATCGTATATTTTCGCCAACCGGACAACGTCCACCTGGGTATATCTCTGAGTCGTCGAAAGGCTCGCATGGCCGAGCATCTCCTGAATCGACCGCAGATCGACCCCGGCTCCCAGAAGATGGGTGGCGAAGGTGTGGCGAAGCACATGGGGGCTCACGTTCTTCGATATTCCCGCTATCTTCGCCCTCCTTTTCAGCATCCTGTCCACGCTCCTTCGCGTCAGCCTTTCCCCCTCCCGGTTGACGAACAGCGGCGACCCGGATTTACCCCGTTCACCGAACTTCAATTCCCTCTCGGCGAAATATTTTCCCAAAGCGTTTGTTGCAGCTCTTCCAACCGGAACCAATCTCTCCTTGTTTCCCTTTCCCTTAACTCTCATTATCCCCGTCTCGGATGAGCAATCCCGGTAATTGAGTGATACGAGCTCCCCCACCCTCAGCCCCGAGGAATAGAGCAGTTCTATTATCGCGCTGTCCCGCGTGGTAACGAAGTCCTTCGAGGATATTGCAGATATGAGAAGTTCGACCTCATCAAGGGTCAAAAATGAAGGAACCTTTCTCTTGACCCTGGGAGACCGCACCAGGGACAGGGGATTCTTCTCGAAGTTTCCCTTTTTAACGTGGTACCGGAAAAAGGACTTCAGCGACGAAAGCCTTCTCGCAACCGTTGTTTCCGCGTTTCTTCTGTACTGAAATGCAACATAGCTCCTTGCCAACCCCTCAATTGTTTCAGCGCTATCTCCTTCGGTAAAGCCTGTTGATCCTGCGGGACTATGCTCCCGAATGTAGTCGAAAAAAAGTTCCAAATCTCTCCTGTAGCTCCTGATAGTCTCTTTCGACGCATTTTTTACATCCTTCATGTACGCGACAAATTCATCGACCAGGGAATCCACAAACCCGCTCCTTTCCGATGAGGAAATATAACTACATAACACATAGAGGTTGGAATTTAAAGTGTAAATCCTTAAACTCTCTTGCTTTTTCCAGAGCTCTCTTTACCTGAATAGCCCTCCGATCACGCTTCCTGTGTGAAACATCCGGTATGGGTAGCAAACCGAAGTTTGCGTTAATTGGCTGGAATTCTCCCTTTCCCCGGTCGCTAATATACTGCAAGAGTCCTCCAATCATGGTCCCCTGAGGGAAGGGAAGAACCTCATTTCCCGTCAATTTTATCGCAGCATTCAACCCGGCGACGAAACCGGCGGTTATCGACTCGACGTAACCTTCAACGCCGCAAATTTGACCCGCGAACATAAGCCGCCTCTCCGACTCGAGTTCCAGGGTGGGCAGAAGAAACGCAGGAGAATTGATATACGTGTTTCTGTGCACGCTACCGAACCGCAACCACTCACATCGCTCAAAACCCGGTATGAGCGAGAAGACCCTCTTCTGGTCATAAATCTTAAGTCTCGTCTGAAATCCAACTAAATTGTACATAGTTCCCTGCTCGTTCTCCCTTCTGAGCTGAACCACGCAAAATGGCCTCTTTCCCGTTTTCGGGTCTATGAGGCCAACGGGCCTCATGGGACCGAAGAGGAGCGTCTGCTTTCCCCTTCGAGCAATAACTTCAATCGGCATGCAGGACTCGAAATGGGCTTCGTCTTCAAACTCGTGGGCAGCCACTTCGTCAGCCTCAATTAATTGGCGGTAGAAAACAGCAAACTGCTCCTCTGTCAGAGGGAAATTGAGGTAATCGTCTCCTTCGGCGTATCGCGTCCCGAAAAACCCCTTTTCCAGATCGAGCGATTCTGCCGAAACGATCGGGGAAATGGCGTCGTAAAAGTAGAGGTTATCCTCCCCCAGGAGTTTCCTGATCGACTCGCACATCTTTTCGGACGTGAGGGGGCCCGTTGCAACTATCGTCACCCCCTCTCTGTCCAGTGCAGATACCTCTTCCCTTACAATTTCAATATTCCGCCTCCTGTAGATAAATTCTGTAACCGCAGTCTGAAATGCCCACCTGTCAACTGCCAGAGCCTTCCCTGCTCTCACGCTGACCCTCCCGGCAATTTTGAGAAGGTTCGAACCGAAGATCTCCAGTTCGCCCTTCAAGAGCCCCTTGCCGTCAGATAGGTCCATCGATCCAAGGGAGTTGCTACAGACCAGCTCTGCGAAGTGGTCGCTTTTATGGGCAGGAGTCGTTACCGCCGGGCGCATCTCAAAAAGATTGACCTTGATTCCTGCAGCAGAGAGGACAAGGGAGGCCTCGGAGCCTGCCAGTCCCGCTCCTATCACATTTACTTCCATCATTGTGCTTCTATTTTTTCCGGCAGGAAAACCGTTATCCTGGCCCCAACCCTCTTATCTTTATCCACCTTTATGAATCCATTGTGAAACTGAACGAGGCGTGATGTCACTGCGAGTCCTAACCCTGTTCCTCCCTCCTTCGTAGTGAAGAAAGGCACGAAAATGTTGTCGATGGTTTCCGGGGCTATCCCGGGACCGCTGTCGGAAAAGGTAACGCAACCGTATATCCTGTTCTGTACAGATTTCACATCGACGAGCACTTCCACTCTCCCCTCATCCCCGACGGCCTGCACGGCATTCAAAAGGAGGTTCCAAAAAACCTGTTTCAACTTCTCAGAATCACCCTGAACGACGGGTTTCCCGTTCACATCGAGCGTAAAGAGAACCTTTTCGCTGCAAACCCCGGACATCGATAAAGCCTTGATGACTTCCTCACAGAGGATTCCCAGGTCCACATCCCCGATATTACTGATATCGGGTTTGGCAAAAGTCAGAAAGTCCTTTATCAAGTTGTTCAACCGGTAGCTCTCCTTTTCGATGATCTCGAGTAAGACCTTATCCTCCCTGTCTACCTTCTCTCCCTCGTTGAGAATCTGGGCGGACCCGGCTATCGACGCGAGAGGATTCCTGATTTCATGGGCTAAACCCGAGGCCAGTTCACCCAGCATGGCGAGCTTGTCGGCCAGCCTCACCCGTTCTTCCATCTCTTTTATTTTCGTCAAATCCTGAAATATGAGGATCTTTCCCTGCTCGTTGCCTCTCAGATCCCTGAGGGGAGAAAAAGAAAACCCCAGAAAAAGCTGTTGCCCATCTTTTCTTTTGAAAATGAGCTCATGTCGCTCGCCCTTTCCATCTGTTTTTCCCGTCCTTCCGTCAAGCCCCGGGATGATATCTTCAAGTTTCTTCCCAATAGCGTCTTCCTGGGAAATGCCCAGTATTTTCAGTGCCATTTTGTTACTATACGATGTCTTCCCGTCTCTGTCGGTTGTAACGATTCCGCTCGCTATATTTTCAATTATATTCCTGTTGAAATCCTCAAGCACCTGGATATCGGTTTCCCGCTTCTCCACCTGAATTCTGCTCCTTTTCAGCTCGTTCCCCAAAAAACCGGACAGTATGCCGCTCAGGATAAATCCGAAGTCGTTCGCCATTATGTGGGTAAGCAGTTCCTGAAACGGAATGGGCGTCTGCGCTTCCCCGAAGGGAAGCTGTATATTTCCGTGATACTGGAAAAAAACGAGAAAGGTATAAAACAAAGACGAAACGAGGCCCGCCGCAAACCCCCCTGCCATATACATCTCGAGGCTTCCGAGAATGATAACGATGATGTAGAGAAAAGTGAAAAAGCTCTCGTAGAGACCGGTCAAATAGACGAGAAGGGTAACGAAGCTTGCATCGGCTATGATTTGAAAGTACCCCCCCGCTACGTTCGCCTTTATTCCCTTTACGAATAGCCTTCCGAGAATAACGAGAAGGTATGCGGCAACCCCATAATAAAGGTATTTCAGAACATCGATGAGATCAGATGATCTGTTTCCGAAGGAAATGAAAACCGTCGATATCAATAAGGCAAAAACAATTACAAGCCGGATGAGCAGCAGAATTCTCTTATGCTGCACTCCTTCCAACGAGACAGAGGCTGCATAAAGCGGCTCGACTTTCTGCAAAAGCTCTAGCCTCCTACGACTCCAGCAAGTTTGAATATTGGCAGGTACATCGATACGACGAGTCCGCCTATCATAATACCGAGAAAGATCATCAGCATCGGTTCAAGGAGTGATGTCATAGCGGCTACGGCGGCGTCCACCTCATCCTCGTAGAAGTCGGCTATTTTTGAAAGCATCTGGTCGAGTGCTCCCGTCGTCTCTCCGACGGAAATCATCTGCGTAACCATGGGGGGGAAAACTTTTCCTTCCTCCATAGGCTCTGCGATCGTCTTTCCTTCAGAGATGCTTTCCCGTGCATTGAAAATAGCCCCTTCAATAACTTTGTTTCCCGCAGATTTCCCGACGATCTCCAGGCTCTCCAGTATCGGAACCCCCGATGAAACCATTGTGCTGAGGGTCCTGGAAAAGCGCGCTACGGAAATCTTCAAGAGAATGTCACCGAAGATAGGCGTCTTCAGGAGGATCTTATCTATAAAGAGCCTGCCCCGGGGATTTTTGTACGTTAACCGTATCATGAAAATCAGAGCAACAAAGGCGATAATGAAAAGGTAAAAATACTTTCTTACGAAATTTGAGAGGTTAATAACAAATTGAGTTATGGCGGGAAGGGCCTGGCCGAAATCCTGAAACATTTTCGAGAAGATCGGTATGACATAAACCAGAAGGACTATCGTCACTATAAGGGCAACGGATACGATCGTGGCCGGATATATCATCGCTCCCTTAATCTGCTTTTTCAGTTTGATCGCCTTCTCCATATAATTTGCAAGACGGGAGAGTATCGTATCGAGGATACCTCCCACCTCGCCCGCTTCCACCAGGTTGATGAACAGCTCATCGAAAACCTTCGGATGCTTCCGGAGGGCATCGGCGAAGGTGGATCCACTTTCCACATCTTCCTTCACCTTATCGATGACACTTTTAAACGTTTTGCTCGTCTGTTGTGCTCCTAGGATATCGAGACACTGAACGAGGGGGAGCCCCGCGTCTATCATGGTGGCAAATTGCCTCGTGAATATGGCAATATCTTTCTCGGGGACTTTCTTCTTCAGACCCGGAATCTTTAGTTCGAGAGAGAGACTTTTTGGCTTTATCTTCGTCGGATAGACCTGCTGTCTCCTCAGCTGTGCCATGACAACCGCTTCGTTCGGTGCTTCTATCTCACCCTGAATCGGTGACCCTGTCTTGGATTTTCCTTCCCATACATACGTGGGCATAAGTACCCCCCAAAAAAAATTTATCTCTGGGCAGCCTGCTGACCCTGAAGCATCTGCCTGAACTCATCCGGTTCGGGGGAGCGGGCCATTGCATCCTCCAGAGTGATCTCCCTTTTCAGATAGAGGGCGAGAAGCGACTGGTTCATCGTCTGCATCCCGTATTTCGCCTGCCCTATCTGCATCTGACCGTAGAGCTGGTGTATCTTTTCTTCCCTTATAAGGTTTCTGACAGCAGCATTCGGCACGAGCACTTCCATCGCGAGAACCCTTCCTATTCCCGAGCCACGCGGGAGAAGCAGCTGCGATAAGATCCCATGCAAAACGAATGAGAGCTGGGCTCTCACCTGTGGCTGTTGGTAGGGGGGAAAGACATCGAGAACTCTGTTTATCGTCTGAACGGCTGAGTTGGTGTGAAGGGTCGCAAATACGAGGTGCCCTGTCTCTGCAACGGTCAGCGCTGCCTCGATCGTCTCCAGATCCCTCATCTCTCCTATGAGCACCACATCAGGGTCCTGCCGCAGGATATACTTCAGGGCTTTTTTGAAACTGTCGGTATCGCTGCCCACCTCCCTCTGGTTTACCACGCATTTTTTATGTGGATGAAGGTATTCGATCGGATCTTCGATCGTGACAACGTGCTCCTGCCTATCGCTGTTGACCTTGTCAATCATCGCAGCAAGAGTGGTCGATTTACCCGATCCCGTCGGTCCGGTTACGAGTACAAGCCCTCTCGGTTTCTTACATAATTCCAAAACAACCTGAGGCAGACCGAGCTCTTCGAAGGAGGGAACCCTGAAGGGTATCGTTCTGAAAGCAGCGGCTATGGCTCCCCTCTGCATGAATATATTTGCTCGAAACCGCGATAGTCCTTTCAGGCCAAACGAAAGGTCGAGCTCCCTCTCTTCCTCGAACCGCTGCTTTTGTGCATCGGTCAGGATGCTATAGCAGAGTTTTTTCGTTTCCTGCGGGTTCATCGGTTCGAAGGGAAGAGGAGTCAATTTGCCGTCTACCCGTATGGTCGGCGGAATACCGGTTGTTATGTGGAGATCAGAGGCTCCCTTTTCCAGCATCATTCCTAAATATTCATGCATCGTTGCCATATTCCATCTCCTGATTTAGTCTCTCGCTGATACTCTCAGCACTTCTTCCAGTGTGGTTATGCCATCCCTGGCCTTTGAGAGACCGGACTGGCGGAGTGTTTTCATGCCAAACCGCATAGTCTCCTTTTTGAGTTCTATGGAAGAGGCACCGCGGAGGATCAACTCCTTGATTTCGTCCCGGATCGGCATGACTTCGTAAAGAGCGACCCTGCCCCTGTATCCGATGTTGGAGCACTGATCGCAGCCCTTCCCCTTGTAGAGCTTGAATCCGTTGATCATCTCCTTTTTTGCTCCCGCATCGAGAAGGACCTTCGGATTCACCTTCACCTCTTCCCTGCAGTTGTCGCAGATTCTCCTCGCAAGCCTCTGGGCGAGAACGAGATTTAGTGACGACGAAACGAGAAAAGGCTCAATGCCCATGTTGAGCAGCCTGCTCACCGTGCTCGGTGCATCATTCGTATGGAGCGTGGAGAGAACGAGGTGGCCTGTCAGCGCAGCTTTGATCGCAATTTCTGCAGTTTCGTAATCCCTTACCTCACCCACCATGATGATATCGGGGTCCTGCCTCAGGAAGGAGCGAAGGCTCGCAGCAAAGGTGAGTCCTATCTCCTCTTTCATCTGGACCTGGTTGATT
>CAYFXN010000037.1:13742-17048 GCA_964347065.1 uncultured bacterium
GGCAAAACTATACTCGACGGGGTCTTCTGCCGTGGAGATGTTGTCCGTTGTCTTGTTCAGCTCGGCGATTGCAGAATAAAGAGACGTGGTCTTTCCTGAACCGGTGGGCCCCGTGACGAGTACCATACCGTAAGGTCGGTATATCGCATCCTTGAACTCCTCGAGCTGCTGCTTCTCGAATCCAAGGTTCGTCATCTCCACTTCAAGGCTCGATTTATCAAGCAATCTCAAGACTATCTTCTCGCCATACAGGGTCGGCATAACGGAGACACGGTAATCCATTTCCCGTTTCTTCCCCAGTTTCAGTTTAATTCTTCCGTCCTGCGGCAACCTTCTCTCTGCTATGTCGAGGCTGGAAAGTATCTTGATTCTCGAAGCGATGGCATTTTTTAACTTGAAGGGTGGTTTCAGCACCTCGTAGAGCACCCCGTCAATCCGGTACCTGACCCTGAATTCCCTCTCGTAGGGCTCGATGTGGATGTCGCTCGCTCTCTTCTTTACTGCATCGCTGAGTATGAAGTTAACCAGCTTAACAACGGGAGCATCCTCAACGGTCTTCTGAATTTCCTGTACATCGATCTCCTCTTCTTCCTGGATCAATTCGAACTCGTCGTCGAGATCGATGATGATCTCATCGATTTCGGAGCTCTGCTCGAGGTGGGAGCTGACCAGGTCGAGAAGGGATGTCTCCGATGCCAGCACCAGTTCGACCGTGTATCCTGTTTTGAATCCTATCGCCTCCATGATTCCCATATTGGTGGGGTCAGCAACCGCCACGATCAGCTTGGATCCGACCCGGTTGATGGGAAAGGCGAGATTTTTCTGCATGAGGTCCTCAGGGAGAAGTTTTAAAAGATCGGGGTTCACCTCATACTGGGAAAGGTCTACCACGGGGATATTGAACTGCTGCCCGAGAAACGCAAGCAGTTCCTCCTCTGTTATATAGCCGAGTTTAACGAGAACCGTGCCGATGCGGTCCTTGGTCTTCTTTTGCTCGTCTAAAGCTGATTTCAGCTGTTCCTGATTGATGAGGTTTACTTTGAGGAGCATCTCTCCGATTTTCAGACTCAATACAGACATTTTTCATTTACCCCAAATAATATAAATTAAGCATAATTTTTATATAACTTATATTAAAAGTCAAGTAACTTAACTATTATTTCTATCCTATGTGTTCTCGAGGCACTTTGACGCAATATCTTTCACCAAATTGTAGTCGGGCATGATCCCGGTCCAGTGATGAAAAGAATATGCCGCCTGAGCCGCAAGCATTGGCAAGGCACCTACGCATCTAAATCCTCTTTTCAGGCCTTCCTTCATCAGGGACGTGCCGCCCTTTTTATACACTATATCGACAATCGTTGTTTCCATCTTTAACCTGCCAAAAGGAAAATCTTTAAAATCTTCCACGAGTCCCAGCGAGGATGCGTTTACGATGAGGCCCGCCCCGGCAATCGACCTGCCGAGCGTATCTTCTTCCAGCGGGTGAATGGAAATGTCGACTCCCCCGGAAAGAGAAGACATGTGCCCGATTACCTCCTCTGCCCGGGAAAGCGTCCTGTTAAACAAAAAATACTTTTTCAACCCCGCCGCGATGAGCCCGTAGAGTATTCCTCGTGCAGCGCCCCCTGCCCCGATAATCGCCACGGGTTCCGGTATCTTGCCACCCAGTTCCTCTTTGAGAGAGTAAACGAATCCCGTGGAATCAGTGTTGTTGCCCCTTAATCTTCCATCATCTTGAAGGGTGACCGTGTTGATGGCACCGGAATATTTCGCTTCTTCGCCGAGTTCATCCATAAACGGGATCGATGCAACTTTGTGTGGAACCGTTACGTTTCCTCCCCGGTAAGATTCACGGAGTTTTCGGAAGAAAGCGTCGAGCTCGATCGCTCTCACGCGGATCGCGTCATACCTTGCGTCAAGAGAGTAATGCTCAAAAAGAGTGTTGTGGATACAGGGGCTTATGGAGTGGGAGATGGGATCTCCTATGATGAAAAACTGTAAAGGCATGCGGGGAGAGCTCAGGATTCCAGTTCAAGGTTCCAGTAGGTGAAGTCAACGATGTTCAGGAAGGGTATCCATTCCTTGTATACGGTGTATCTGAACGAAACGGAAAATTCGGGGTTCCATGCAGGCTTGACCGGCTTTTTGCGCAATTTCATGCCTGCCTCTTTCGGAAGCCTCCCCCCTTTTCTCTTATTGCACTCCACACAGCTGCAGATTACATTCGACCAGGTGGTCCTTCCACCTCTGGAAATGGGAACAACGTGATCGAGACTCAATTCACCCCTGGGAAAATGTTCTCCACAGTACTGGCAGGTGTCGCGATCCCGGGTAAAAATGTTGTACCGGTTAAACCGCACGCCCCTTTTGGGAAATCTATCGAAGGTGAGGATTATGATAACTCTGGGGACCTTGATGAGCCTGTCCACCGTGCCGATTACCTCATCTGAAAGTGAAAGGGAAATTTCAGTCCAGGATTTGAAATCAAAGAGGTTGTACTGTGCGTCAACAACCTTCGCTATTCCGCTGTAGAGCAGACAGAACGCCCTTCTCACTGTGGTTACGTGAACAGGGTAAAAAGATCTGTTCAGTACAAGGACGGATGAGTTAATCATTTCAAACCATCGGGCAAATAATAGTGTTTATTATAGTTTTCCTGAACATTTTATCAAGTAGGACCGGAAAAAACCAAACTAATCGAGGCCAAGAGGAGTTTCTCCTCTTCCGGAAACACCGTTCTGAAATCGATGAGAAAACGATCTCCCGATATCCTGCCAATTACCGGGGGATCGCCCAGACGGAAGGCACGACTCATAACGTCAGGGGAGTGCCGATCGGAATAAATGGCGAGGCACCACGTTTTTACTTTCACCCCGGGCAGAGCCCCTCCTCCGCACTCCGCCTCCTCTTCCACTATTTCAAAGCGAATATATTTTTCCTCTGCTTCCTGGCGAGCCTTTTTCATAACCCTGGTGGCCCTTTTTTTTATTTCCAAATCATTTTGGAGGAGCATTCTGAGGACCGGCAACTCCCTCTTGGCAATCTCTTCGTCGAGGTACTTGATGAGAATCGAATTCAGGGCGGAGATGCTCAGTTTATCTATCCGGAGGGCCCTTGCAAGCGGGTGTTTTTTCAGCACTTCAATGAGTTCCCCCTTCCCCACGATAATTCCCGCCTGCGGTCCACCGAAGAGCTTGTCGCCGCTAAACGTTACGATATCGGCACCGCATTCCAGGGCAAACTTCACGCCCCGCTCCTCGGGAAACCCATGTGGTGCAAGGTCGAATATCGACCCGGACCCCC
>CAYFXN010000038.1:0-16355 GCA_964347065.1 uncultured bacterium
TCGCCACGATCCCCCCGAGGCTCGGGCCGAGGGTCTGGCCAGCTGCGAAGAAAAAAGTGACGATCGAAAAACCAGCCGCCGCTCCTGCCGTCCCGAAGTAATCCCCCACGGCGGCTGCCATGATCGTCGGTATGCTCCAGGCAGCAAGCCCGTAGAGCACGACGGAGAGGTAGAGGGCCCAGACACCGAGGTTGCCGGCAACGAGCCCGTAAGCCGCTGTCTGGACGGCGAAAACGGCCATGAATCCTCCCCTGCGGCCTATCCGGTCCGAGAGCATGCCGAAGAGGGGACCGGAAAAGATGCTGAAAAAGCCGACCCAGGCCCAGAATCGCCCCGCCGTCGCTTCCGCCATCCCTCGCTCCGATACCATGGTGGTGACGACGAACGTTCCGTATATCATGTAGGTTGCGCCGAAGAAAAGGTAGAGGATCCCGAGATGGAGCAGGATGCCTTTTCCCAAGCTAAATCCCGGCGAAGGGGAGGGATTGCTCGCCGTTGCGCTCTTGATACCGATAGGCAAAAGGTCCATCTCTTCCGGGGAATTTCGAAGGAGCAACCAGGACGAAAGGGCTATCATCGCGGAAAGGCCGCCAAGTATCTGCCATCCGGCCCTCCAGCCTCCCGGGCCCAGGTGCCGGTTGAGCAGCGGAACGAGCATGCCGGCAAAAATGATCGCCAGACCATTCCCCGCCAGCATGAGACCAGCGGCCCTGCCCCGTTTTACGGGAGAGAACCAGTGGGAAACGAGCACCATCATCGGGACGTTGGCAAGGCCGCTCCCGATTCCCGTCAGGAGATAGAGGCAGAGGACGGGACCAAAACGGGTCGATTGTCCGATCAAGATCATGCAGATGGCGATAAGCGCGAGACCCGCCGTTATCGTCTTCCGCCCTCCGAACCACCGGATGAAAAAGGGAGCCATCGCAACGGAGACAAGGTACCCCGCAAAGTTACCGGTGCTGATGAACCCCATCTGGTCGTAGGCGAGGTTCAATGCCTCCCCCATCGATGGCAGGAGCATGCTGTATGCGAACCGGGCGAGGCCAAGGCACGCAAATACGTTCATGGCCCCGGAAATAACGATAACCCAGCCGTAGTGAAACCTGAGGCCTTTCACCAATTAGCCCCGCCCCACGGTTTTACGGATACAAACAATATATCGGGGCTCATGTCGTGCAGGGTATTCATCGGTCGGCTCTCCCCTCCCATTTGAACCTCACACAAAGGGAGTACAAGGTACTAGAGGAGAAAATGTGTCAGCTGGAAAAACGTTTCCATGAAGCGAGTCTCTGTCACGTTGCCGTTTTTCTCGCAGCAACCAGGAGAACATCAGGGTCTATCCTCGCCGTGTGGTCGGGGTTGACATACTGAAACTTTATCACCCCGTCGACTCCCACGATGAACACAGCCGGAACGGGCAGCGTGTGGTGTGTCTCTCCCGATGCGTCCTCCAGGTCTATGCCGAACTCCTCGTAGCGCTTGAGAATATCCGGCCCCAGCTTCCATGCAAGCCCGAAAGCACGCGCCCCGGAAAGCGAGCTGTCCGACAGAAGCGTGTACCCCATCCCTTTTTCATCCAGTGTCTCCCGCAATTTTTCCGGTCGGTCCGGGCTAACGGCGATGATCTGGTACCCCTGCTCTTTCAGGTCTCCCTCCACTGCGTGCAATTGTCCCAATTGCGTATCGCAGTATGGTCACCAGCCGCCGCGGTAAAAAATCAGCACGGTGGGCTTCTTCGCTACCTCTGCGCCCAGATCGATTGGGGTTCCATCGACCCTTTTCAGGGTCAGCTCTGGGATTTTGGCACCGATCAATAGTGGCCGGATATCTCCCGGCGCTTCCGGAACATCCTGTAAATGATGCGCCATAACCTCCTCCCTTCGTAAAACGTTATCCGGAAACCGGGAGTGGTCCCGATCCCCGGCGATATGCTCACTTCACCTATGATGCCCATTCATCCCGTCAAGTTCACTTCTTCAACAAAGTTTGCATCGCCATCTTTCTGCCGGAGCCCAATATTACTACCATTCAAGCATCCGGGGGTTTTTGCCCGCATTTCTGCTTTCCCGCTCCTGGCAAAACCGCCGGACTGCCCCGTCGGGCCATCCTCCCTGTGGGCACCGTCAACCGGTGCCTCTCCGGTGAGTATATACGCAAATCCGAAGTAGAGCTCGAAAATTGAGATATTTGTCAAATAGTTCTCAGCTGATTCCAACAGCCGGCGGGCCTCGATCTCCCTGCTTACACCGAAAGGTCTGGCAAAGAGAACAAACAGTTTCTTCAGCAGGTCCGGTGCCTTTTCCGGCATTTTCAGGTCCAGCACCACGAAACGCCTGCCGGGAGAGAGGGCTTCCGCTCCCCTCTGTATCACTCTGTCGGAGGCCGCTATCGATCTCAGAGCGAAAACCGAGATGATCCCTCCCACCTCATCTGGAAAGGCGAAGCTCCCCGCATCGCACTGAATCAGATCCACATTCGACCAGCCCCGCACCCTGCACTTCTGCCTTGCCTGCTCGAGCATGTCCCCCGACAAGTCTACCCCGAGGATCTTTCCCTCCGAACCAACTTTATTCCTCAGGTAGGGAAAACTGAGGCCCGTGCCACATCCGATGTCTATGACCGTATCCCCTCGCTTGAGGTTCAGCGCCTCTACCGCCATCCGGCGGTACACCCTACCCCGGAAGCCAAGCAGCGAGTAGAGTTTTGTCAGCTGATCGTAGCGTTTCGCCCGTCTCCGGTAGAGATCCCGGATTTCATCTTCATTCTGGATCACGCAGGCCCTCCTGTCGATTCAAAGGGGCAGCGAAAAGCAATGTGCAAGATGCCCCCGGAAGCTTTTTCGCTGATTTCCACAACCATTATAAAAAAAATCCCTATCCGTTTGAGTGCGATGAATCTCTTCGTTCGATAACCCTTCCGACGAAGCCACTTCCATCCATCGATATTTAGATGCTCATCATTGAAATAATTTACAATAGAAGATGAAAATCAACCTCCGTGATGGCGAAGCGGATCACCGGTGAGAAGGCTTCCCCGATGTATCTAAAACGTGGATCTGATCTCACGCGATATAACAATCGCGGATATGGTAAAGCATTATGAGAACGAAGGTGGCCACCCTCCTGTTGCTCCTGTCGCTCGCTTCCCTCTCACACGGGAGTGAGAGAACCGGGACCTGTTTCATCACCTTCTTCGCCACTTCGACGTTCCACGATTTCACCGGAACGGTCAGAAGCCTCCCCTTTACCGTGATACCCGATGATGATCCCGGAGGAGGAAAGGTCATCCGAAAGGTGGCCGTCGACGTGCCTGTTGACGGAATCGATACGGACAACGGGAAGCGCAACAGGCAGCTGAGAAAAATGTTTGACCGTGACACGTTCCCTCTCATTCACGGCGAGGTGAGAAACATTCGACCCGACAGGCTCAGAAAAGAGATGGAGAGCAGCGAGAGGGGCGAAACCACCGCCGAGCTGAACCTCAATATCCGCGAGGTGGAGCAGGCGATAGCGGTCAGGGTGAGCAATTTCCGTGATTACCCCCAGCAGATATCCTTCGACTTGGAATTTCCCGTGTCACTTGCGGCCAACGGCCTGAAACCGCCATCGCCACTTTTCGGCCTCATCAGGGTCGGCGACAGGGTGGAGGTAAAAGTTACGTGCGATCTCGAAGTAAGACCCGCAGACATTTTCAGCCAGGAAAGCGAGATCCACGAAGGAGAGGGAGATGCCGGTGTGGCTGCACAACATTGAGACCCTGGTCCCCGAAACGGTTTACTCACAGGAGTATGCCGGGGAAAAGATGCAGGATTTTTACGACGATCCCCGGACGAAGCGCCTGATACGAGCAGTTTACCGGAAGTCAGGGATTGTGAAGCGCCACAGTGTCGTTCAAAACTTTCTCGGCAACAACTCAGAGGGATTTTTCACCTACGGTCCGGAAGGCAGGACGGTTGAGCCGACAACGGCTGTACGAAACGAAATATTCGCCCGCGAATCCAAGAGGCTGTCTGTCGCACTGGCAAAAAAAATTATCGACAAATGTCCCGGCATCGGACCGAAAGACATCACGCACGTGGTAACCGTCTCCTGCACGGGATTCCATAACCCGGGGCCTGACTTTCACATCGTGAACGAGCTGGGGATCTCACCCACCGCCTATCGCTATCATCTCGGCTTCATGGGATGTTACGCCGGGATAACAGGCCTGCGGATGGCGACACAGTTCTGCCTTGCCGATCCTGACGCTGTCGCTCTTGTCCTTTGCCTGGAACTCTGCACGCTTCACCTGCAGCTTACCGGCGGGGAAGATTCCCTGATGGCAAACTCACTCTTCGGGGATGGGGCCGGCGCAGCCATCGTCAGCTCCCGGAAACCGCAGGGCAACGGATTCCTCTTCCAGGCAGGAAGGTTCAGCTCCGCCCTCGTTCCGGACGGCGAGGCCGCAATGACCTGGACCCTGGGGGACAGGGGATTCGACATGATCCTTTCCAGCTACGTGCCCAAAATCATCGGGTCCAACATCAGGGAACTCATCGAACCTGTCCTTGCAAAAGGCGGCATGAAGCTGGAAGACGTGGGCGCCTGGGCCGTTCATCCCGGAGGCAAAGCCATCATCGACAGGGTCCAGGATAGCCTGGGCCTGCACCCGGAGCAGGTGCAGTCGTCACGGGAGGTTCTGAGGCAGTTCGGAAACATGAGCAGCGCAACCATACTCTTCGTGCTCGAGGATATCCTGCACCATCCACCGGAGCAAAATAACCAAATGGTTTGCGCTCTTGCATTCGGCCCGGGGCTCACCGTGGAAATAGCGCTGCTTCGGGCATCGAAAAACTCCGCGTGAGGAACGATAGTCATGAGGCTGAGCGTCGCAACAAATTTCGACCCACGTTTGATCGAAGAGTTATCGGGGTATCCCGTTTTCGAGATTTTCGGAAAGCTGCGGGAAGATGCCGCCGGCGGAGGGAGGGCGCCCTATCAACTATCTCCCGTTTCCAGGAAGGACTTTGCGGAACACGTGGCGGCCGCCCGCAGGGCCGGTTATGGGTTCAACTACCTGTTAAACGCCTCCTGCCTGGGCAACCGCGAGATAACCCGCAGGGGGCAGAGGGAGATGGAGAGCCTCCTCACGTGGGTATCGCACATCGGCGTAACATCGGTTACCGTGGCGAGCCCGTACCTGTTGAAGCTGATCAAGGCCCGATTTTCGGATCTCAAGGTACGTGTATCGGTATTCTGCGGCGTCGACAGGGTGCGAAAAGCCCAGATGTGGGAGGAACTCGGCGCCGACTGCATCGTTCTGGACAGCATCCTGGTGAACAGGGAGCTTGCCTCCCTCGAAAAGATCCGAAAGAGCGTTTCCTGCGATCTCGAGCTTCTCGTGAACAACAACTGCCTGTTGGGCTGCGCCCTTTCACCCATGCACATGAACGCCCTCTCCCATGCGGGCCAGTCATGGCACGAGAACCGGGGGTTCTTCATCGACTGGTGTTTCCTGAAATGCACCGAGTCAAAGCTCCGCGACCCGGTGAACTACATCCGTTCCGAGTGGATTCGCCCCGAGGACCTTCACGTGTATGAAAATATGGGCTACGATCTCTTCAAGATCGCCGAGCGTGACATCCCCACCCCCTTGATGGTTGCCCGGGTGAAGGCGTATGCCGGGAGGCGCTACGATGGCAACCTCCTGGACCTGATTCAGGCCTACGGCTTCTCCGGCGTGAAGGAAAGCGACCGATACTACCGGCGGGGACCGGGCTGGTTTCTCCGCTTTTTTCTGAGGCCGGGCCTGGTCAATCCGGTCCGCATGCTTCCCCTCAAGCGTTTAGCGGATCTTCGCCACATGACCCGTCCGATAAAAGGTGAAGATCCCGTTTACATCGACAACCGGTCCCTGGACGGATTCATCGAGCGGTTTCAAAAGGAGGGATGCGCCGACGCAGACTGCGAGCAGTGCCGCTGGTGCCATGAATTTGCCGAAAGAGCCATTCGGGTAGACGAGGGGAGCCGCATCCGTGCCCTTCGGGCCTATGAAAGAGTCTTCCAGGCAATGCACGACGGCAGCATGTGGCGGTATCTCCCAGCCGGCAAAGGCAGGAAGTTCACCTTGAAGATACGGGATCACATCGGCACGCCGGAGAGGAAGAGATTTTTCAACGAGGAGCACTTTGCTGAGGCGGCACCCCGATACGACTTTGCCACCCGCGCCATGTCCCTTGGGCGGGACCCCGCATGGAAGAAGGAGCTGGTGGCGTCTCTGCCGGAGATCCCGGCGCCCTTCTGCGTGGATCTGGGATGTGGTACGGGAGACGTCACATTCCTGCTCGCCGGCAAATATTCTGATGGCAGAATCGTAGGGGTTGACATAGCGGAGCCAATGTTGAAACTGGCCCGGGAACGCAACCGTTTCGATCACGTTATCTTCGAAAGGGGCGACATGAGCGCCCCGGATATTCCCGACGGCAGCGCAGACATCGTCACCGGAAGCTACGCACTCCGCAACGCTCCGGATGTGGACCGCTCAATTGCCGAAATACATCGGATTCTCAAGCCGGGCGGCGTGGCCGCCTTCCTGGATTTCTCCAAGCCTCCCGGAAGGCGGGCGCAGATTTGGCGGAGCTTTCTCCTGAAAACATGGTGCGGTTTCTGGGGGCTCGTGCTCCACCGAAACCCGGAAATCCACGGCTACATCGCCGCCAGCCTCGATGCCTATCCCGACCGATCGCGCCTGCTTGAGCTGTTCCAGAGCTGGGGGTTCGAGCTGACCTTCATGCGGCGATTCTCCTTCGGCATAACGGAGATAATCGTCATACGTAAAAATCAGTCCAGAGTCCAGTGCCCGGAGTCCCGAGGAAAAGCAGCTCAAAGTTCATAGTCCATAGTTTGCCGTTTCCCTTCAAAACAGCATAACTCCAATTGCAAGAAGCAATTGTCACCTTATTAGCAGCTAGAAATGCGAACTGAGAAATGAGAAAGGTGCTTATTAAAACCGGTACTGGGGGTTTTTCGGGTCGAAATCGGCGTCGGTGAGCCCGGCATCAAGATTGAGATCCTCGTACCCGTAGTTCTCCACGAGCACGTCGTCCCAGTTAAAGACCCTTACCTTTATCGGAATCTTCAACTCAACGTCAAGGTTCATGACGGTACGATAGCAGTAGTAGCCTCTCGTTTTGTCTTTCGGGAAGATCCCTTCCACCTTCAGCGTCCGGCGGCCGTACACCTGCTCCTCACCCAGCTCCCTGAGGACAAACTCTCCCGCTTCAATCCCCCGCCGAACCTGATTTTCCATAAGTTTTACGAGGTTCTCAAGGCCCGCATCGGTAATGGGGTGCCGGTTCTCCCTCATCACCGTTTCTCCCATCGGATCCAGGTTAACGGTGAACAATCCCAAGAATCCTCCTTCGCGGGCCTTTATCCTGTTTCTGTTCTCTCCCTGGACGAAGAGCGACTCCCTCCCCCGGTGGGGCTTTTCTATCCACTTCATGTATATTTTGAAGGGCTTCTTGAACTTGAAAAATATCGTCTCCTCCCGCGAGAGTTTTCCCTCGAGCAGTTCCTGCTTGTGAAAGACAGCCGTGTAGCTATCCGTCGCGGCGAGACGGGCCGTGGCTTCTGCGAGCCACTTTTCCACGCTGAACCGCTCCTGCGCCTGTGCGCTGGCAGCCCAGGCGGCAACGATGAGCGCTGTCAGGACGATATTTCTTCTCATACCTGCCTCTTATCACAGCTGTTTCCCCCGAAAGCCCCCGAAGAAAAACCGCAAATTTCCGCCGTAAATTCATTATAATACAGCCTTAATCGGCAACCGATGCCGTCTGCTTCCAAGGGCCGAAAGAAAGAGGAGGAGAAGGGCAAATGGAATCCCACTTCGAAGAGCTGAAAGCGTTCATGGAGAACCAGATCCCCTTTAACAAACACCTGGGTATCATTGCCGAAGAGCTGAGGGAAGGATATGCGAGGCTCAAACTTCCCTACCGTGATGAGTTCGTCGGCGACAGGAGACGCCCAGCCCTCCACGGGGGACTCATCGCAACGCTCATCGACGTTTGCGGCGGAACGGCTACGTGGACTCACTTCAGCAAGGATGACGGCATAGCGACCCTCGACATCCGCGTGGACTATCTCAGGCCCGGCCCGGACGAAGACCTGATTGCGGAATCGCACGTTTTGCGCGTCGGCAACAGGGTGGCCGTCGTCAACACGAGAGTCTATTCGGTCAACGATGCTGGTACCATCATCGCCGAGGGAAAAGCCGTCTACAACATCAGGCGGGCCAGCGATCTTTAGGGAAATACAAGTACCACGTTTCGCTCAAACTTCCCTGCGGGTCGCACCCCAATTCTCTCACCGGGTTTTCAGGAAAACAAAGCTATGAGCGTCCCGTACCCGTCACGCAACTGCAACGAGCTCGATCCGGAAAGTCAAATCTTCACCGGCAAGGGGATGATTCGCGTCGAGCGTCACCATCGACTCATCCATGGAAGTAATCCTCACATTAATAACCCCGCCACTTGACTGGGGGATCTGGAGGTGCTGCCCCACCTGGGGATTCAGATCGTTTGGAAATTGGCCTCTCTCTACCTCAACCGTCAGTTCCTCCCGATGGTCTCCATAGGCCTCTTCAGGAGGAAGCATGATCGTCTTGGATTCCCCGGGGCTCATTCCTACCACCGCGTCCTCGAACCCGGGGATGAGCTTTCCATCACCGATGGTAAACTGGAGGGGCTCCCTCTCCATCGATGAGTCGAACACGGTTCCGTCGTTTAAACTGCCCGCGTAGTGGACAGTTACCGTATCTCCCTTTTTCGCCTTCGACATAGTCGCCTCCTTGTTTGTTGATGACGTCTGCCAGAAAATTGGATAGATAGCCTCAGGCAGAAAGGGCTATCGATCTGCCATCCTCAAACAAACACCACCAGCTTAGTTCTTTTTTATATAGCCGGAACGACGCAACTGTCAACCCGTGCTCCCATAACGCTGAAGAAAAACCACCCGGCCTCAGAATTTGAGGAGCGAAAAGCGTGAACGGCGAGCCTACGGGGGGGACGTCCCGATGTGGGCTAAACATAGACGATACCCATCAGGATTACCGATGTCGAAGAGGGTGCCGGGCAGGCGGCAACCGAGCATCTCTCTCTCCTGCAAAATGAGGCTGCGGACCGACACATCGGTAAATTCCTCACCCTCTTTCAGCGAGCCCCGCGCGCGCTCGATGTAATCGAACAGGTGGGGCCCGTAGATCGACATGCCGCAGCTTCTCAGTTCGCCGGGGTGGCGGAGCACAAAGGAACCTTTCGCCTTGGAGTAAAACCGCTCAATCCGGAAAACCCCACCCGAAAGGGGCAATATGTCAACCCTGCCCGAGTTACCAAGCCCCATCACCCCCTCTTCGCGCACGGGAATGAGGGCGGTGACATCTATCCCGTACCTGTCATACATCGCCTTGAGAACGATCAACGAGCCCTTTGCGGGGAAGTATATGTTGTCGGGAAAAAGTATTGCCAGGCTGCTTTTTCCTGCAAAGCTCCTCGTGAGAGCGATGGCATCCCACTCCCCTGCGGGTCTCTCCTGATAGGAAAAATGGATGGAGCAGTTTCTGACTATCTCATCCATCTCCCGGGCGGCATGAGGGTAAGTGGTCTCCCTGAACTCTTTATCTTCGAAGTACCTCCTGATGACCTCCTTTTGCCGGTTGATGATGATGACGATACGGTTGATTCCTGCGGAAAGCCCCTCCGCAACGGCATACTGTATGGCCGGTTTTTGCCCCACGGGAAGCATCTCCTTCGGCACCGCCTTATCGACCTCCCGCATCCTCAGGCCGCGGCCTGCCGCCGGAATGATGAGATACTCCGGAGCTCTTGCCATCAGACCGCAACCTCCATCAGGTCATACGCCATCTCCACTTCACCATCACAGACGGCCCGGAACTCCTCGAGCCTCACCCCGTCGGGATATTTTGTAGGGTAGATGTGTGAGAGGATGACTTTCTTAACCCCGGCTTTATTCGCCACCATGCCGCACTCTGCCGGGGTGAGGTGTCCGGGTACCTTTAACGCATCGGGATAGGAGCAGTCGATGACGAGAAGGTCAGCTCCGCGAGAGAGCGAAACGATGTCCTCGTGAAAATCACAATCTCCCGTGACGACGACGGATTTTTCCCCCCTTGCGAATCGATAGGCTATGCTGTTGTATGAATGGACCGTCTTGATGCTGGTAACGTGGAAATCTCCGAAGTTGACGGCCCTTTCCATTTCCCGTACCTCGATCTTAAAGCTGTCCGGCTCACGTATTAGCGGGCTGACAAAATGGTCGTAATAGTAACGCATACCGGAAGGTCCGACGATCACGAGGTCCATTTCCCTTACGTAGCCCGGCGAAGAGACGAGTGCGTGAAGCAGGGGCAAGAGGTCCGCCACGTGGTCAGGATGGGTGTGGGAGATGAAAACGAAACTGATATCCCTGCAGCTTCTTCCTGCCCGCTCCAGCTGCCTGACGGTTCCGCTGCCGCAATCGACGAGAACCTGTGTTTCGCCTATCTCGAGATGGTAGCCGGGTGCATTTCTCTCGACCGATGGAACGCATGTTCCGCTGCCAAGGACGGTGAGTCTCATAATTCTTTATACCACGTCAGTGCCAAACGCTTTACGAAGAGTACGATATTAGACAGGAGGGTAAAAATTCATGCGCGAAACCATTCTCTCGTATCTTTCCCTTCCCGAACTCGATCGGAAAGCAATGATAATTATCACCCCGGGAACAACGAAGCCGAATCTTTGCGCTTTCGGTTATAATCTAAAGATATAAGATTTTACTCCAGAAAACTGCAAGGCGGTGATTTTCCGGGGAGGTCCTGTATCAACGCAGTCGTCGGTGCACATTCAACCTCCCCGCATGACATGAAGGACTCCAAGATATCACCAGAACTCTCAACCGTTAAAGGAGAGAATTGATGAAGACCGGTAAGGAAACCTCACCTTTCCCGAGGGCTGACCTGAAGTGCCCTCCCATCACCAAGAAAGCTCCGGGTGACAGGCAGTTCAGCGAAGAGGAAATCCGCCAGACTGCTGCCCTCATAATGGAAAAAAAAGCCGGGAAGAAAGTTTCGAATCTTCCAGGCACGTCCCTGAAAGGGATCCTCTCGCTCCTCAAGAAACGGCCTGCGCCCGCAATTCTCAAAACGGTCGACCCCGAAGCTGCGGATGCCATCAACACCCGCGTCGCCAAAGTTCTCAGGAGAAAAGAGATCCGTGTTCGCATCGTCGATCTGGGTGAATTAACGGGCTTCCCGCGGGACAATGCCCGCCCGAGCTGCGAGATCATGCTCGTGGAAAAGAAGGGCCAGCTCCTCTGGGAGGGTCGGAAAACGCTCGTCAAGGGCGGCGGCGTTCCCACAATCTTCATAACCTCGGCTTTCTACGCGCGGGCAAGGGCACATCCGGGCCTTTTGCTCCAGGCTGTTATTCATCCCGTTCTTGAGTGGGTAATCGACCTTCCCCACATCCTTGCAGTGCTCTGCGAGTCGGCCTACAACGAAAAAATGCCGGGACCGAGAGGCGACGACGTGAGCGATCTGAACCGATTCATCGCCGAGGAAGCCGCCCGTGACCGCGACTTCAGCTACTTCAACCGGATTCTGGCCACCGAGTACGAGCCCGATGAGTTCCGCATGGAGGAGCTCAACGTCACGTTCGGCGACGACGTGGAGAAACGAAACGTCGTGGTATACCGGGCCCGCGCGCTGGGCCGAAGGTACCGGAAACTCATGGAAGACCTGCTTGCTGAAACACAAAACGAGATTTCCAGCGAACAGGTAGCGGAGGCGCGGAACATACTCAACGAGGGTGACCCGGAGCGGGCGCTGACCATTCTCCGCAAGCTCGAAAGCGACCCCGCTGTCACAGGCCTGTCACAACAGGAGGTATCGGCGTTGACCGACCTGGCGATCAGGTGCTTCGCGTTGAATGCCGATCCAGCCTATGAGGGCCTCCGCATGGAAAAAGGCGGGATTACGTGCGAACCCTGGTCCGGAAAGAAGGCGAGGCAGTTCGCGGATCTCCTCCGGGAGGCCGTTGATGCCGTAAAAAGCCACCGGAGTACGTCGAAAGATGCCGGAAACGGCGGTTCCGACCCCCTGGGTGAAAAGGGCGCACCCAGGTTCATCCACGTAATCGCCGATCTGGAGCGACCATCGGCTAAATTCATTGACGGGCACGACCGCTCCCACTGGGTCTTCGAACGTTCTTTCGTGGAGTCGCTCCTGTCGGGAAATGACTCGGCGAAAAGCCCCCGGGGTATTCCCGCCATCATGGCCTGCCGCTTCGTCCGGGATGGATCCTTTCCCGACGAAAAGCTGAAAGTGGAGAAACAGTTCTCCGTTGCCGTGAAGGGAGCCATCGACGCCTACCGGTTCTTCAGGGGACTACCGGAGAAGACCCGCGAGGAAATGGCGGCATTTTACGAGGCGAGCGGAAGGAAAGACCGCCTCTACCAGCTCTTTCTCTCCCTCGGTGAGGAGACCAACATTGCCCGAGCCACACACATGCTCCGCGACACCGTGGCAAAGACCCACTCCTTCAACTACGTTCGCTACCCCGACACCTCGCTGGCCGGAAAGGTGCTCGTCATAACCGGTGGAGGCACGGGTATGGGGAGATCCCTCGCCCTCGAGGCTTCCATTCGCGGCGCAAATGTGGTGATCACGGGAAGGCGCCCGGAGCCCCTCGAGCAGACGAAAGCAGACATGGACGACCTGATCAGCCATCTTGGACTGACGAACAGAACGCTTACGGTCCAGGGCGACGTGAGCGACCCCAAGTATGTGGGGGAGATGTTTGACAGGATCAGCCGGGAGTTCGGCAGGATAGACATTCTTTACAACAATGCCGGCGTTTCGGGGCCCGTGGAGTTCGGATCCACGTACCAGGAGGAACATTTCGAGCTGTACCGTGAGGCGGTCAACGTGCACCTGACCGGCGCCTGGCTCGCCAGCCTGGAAGCAGCAAAGAGGATGGAAAAACAGAAGGAGGGAGGGCTCATCGTCATGGTGGGCACCTTCTACTGCGAGAGCATACACCGCCACGTCCTGCACGCCTATCCGGGTCGGCTCCCCTACACGTCGGCACAGTCTGCGAAACTTGCCCTGGGAGACTACCTATCCTGGGTCCTCGCGGAAAAGAACATCACCGTTCTCTCCCTCAACCCTTCTGCCGTCAGCACGGAGAGGATCCAGACGGGCTCCGGCGTCTTCGACAAAGGATCGCTTGCACGAGAAAGAATCGGGAGGCACGTTCCCCCCGAATCTTTGAGAAGGGACACTCTCGATCGGACGGTGAGTCACGCATTCGTCCTTCCCCGGGACTTTGCACGGGTCGCCCTCGACATGCACCGGATAGAATTTCAAAGAACCGTGGGAGGACAGCGAATTCCTATGGGAGGCGTCACCTACGAACAGCCTCCCGGTGTGATACCCTCCTCAGCTGCACTGAAGCAATATCCGAACATGACCGAAAAGGTTGCACTCGTCACGCTCACACGGCCCTTCGGAAACGACCGGGCGCTCTACGAGGAGACTGTCCGGGCACTCGCCCGTTCAGGAGCGAAGGTCTATCTCGCCGGGAGCGTGGCGGAGGAGCTGGAAAATATCACAGGCCAGGTCAATGCTTCGGGATTGGAAGGCTCCGCGACAGCACGGGTCACAAACCTTGGAAACCCGGCCGAGGTCCAGGAGCTCTTCGACAATCTTCCGCGAATCGATCTTCTCCTCCATTTCACCGGGAGCGTCGACTGGAAACGCCCGCTCACAAACCTCCCCTACGATGAGTGGACGGCGGCAGTGGAGCAGTACGGTTTCGTCCCGCGCCTTTTGTCCTGGCAGGCGGAAAGGCGAATGGATAGAGAGGGAGTAGACGGAACCATAGTTATCGTGGGCCCCGACCTTTCAGGAGTCCCTTCCATCAGGGAGCGGGACCTGGTTCAGGTCTTCCAGGCCATGCTGAGGCCCGCGGTGGCAACGGAATCCATGGAGCGCGCCCTCATGCGCAAGGCACACGCAGAGAAGACTGCCCCCTCCCACGTGAGCGCCATCAATATCGGCCTCATCCTTCCCGGGCGGACGGACGGCAGGAACAAGCAGCCCGCTCCCGAGAAGACAGCCGCAACCGCATTGTGGCTCGCCTCCGAGGGGAAGAAGGTGTCCGGGGTAGTCATTCTTCCCGACGAGGTGAACAGCGTCGCACGCCTTCCCCTGGAACCCACCGAAGAGGTCGGGACAATGGCAGGAAAGGTAGCTGTTGTGACGGGGGGAATCCGCAACCTGGGGAAGGAGACTTCCCTTCGTTTTGCGGGAGAGAGGGCAACCGTCGTGGCTGCAAGCCGCCACCCTAAAACAACGGGGGTTCCCAAAGAGGAAGCCGACAGTGCGAAAGAGGCACGAGAGGCGGGGGAAACCGTTCTGGCAACCCTGCGCTCCCATGGGGGCAGATCCGCGTGGATCGACACCGATATGTCCCGGCCGGAGCAGATCCGTTCGATGATCAGTGAAACCCTCAGGCGTTTCGGCCGAATAGACGCATTTATTAACAACGCCGGGGCAGGCGGAGAGTTTTCCCTCATCTCCGAGGTTATGCGGGAACACCGAGAAAGCTGGGATTCGGTCCTCAGGAGCACCTTTTTCGGCCCCTGGTACGCCACCTCTCTGCTCAGGCCGATTATGAGGAAACAGGAAGCCGGGGGGGCCATCGTCAACGTGTCGACGCATTATTCAGATCACCCCTACCTCTTCAGAACTATCTATACGGTCTCCAAGATCGCCGTCAAAGCCCTCACCCTGGCGCTCAAAGACCCCCTGGCCGACGAGAACATCTTTCTGGCCGACGTGGCACCGAGCCTCATCAGGGGGCCGAGGATGGACTGGGTGATGCGGAACTACTCCGAAACCTTCTCCGCCCAGTTCGACCGAATTCCCGGGCTCAAGCCGGCTGACAGGAATAAGTTCAGGGATCAGTTTGCCATTTCCTTCGAACGGAAACACAAGGCACAGAAACGGGAGAAGGCGGCAGCCGCATTCCTCGTTGCCCTGCGGGAGAGCAAGCTTCCCCGGTCGACGCGGACGGAGATGGAATCCTGGTACGGCAGGATACAGGAGTGGTTCCGGTCAACGGTGCCGGAATATCCACCGACGAACGCGCAGGTGGCCGACGCCGTGCTCTTCGGGGCCAAAAACGCGGAATTCATGGAAGACCGCTTCATCAGTGTCTCTTCACTCTCATCCTTCGTTTCCTTTCCGCCGCAGCAGAAAGGCGACGAACGGCAGCTGGCCGGGAACTCCTTTCTCGTCATCTATGCGGGCACTCCGGAATTGAGCGGCAGTGAGCTCTCGCCCATCGGACGTGTGATAACCCAGGCAAACGGGCAGGTAACGCAGATAGTTGACGCAACGAGCTCTCCCGGACAGGTCCACATCATCAGGCCGACAGCCGAATCGAGGCAAGCTCAGGGAACCCCTTCCTTCGACAGATTTTCCCGGGAGATGGAACTGGCCGAGCCGCGGCTCATCGAACCATGGTTCGACAACACGCTCCTCGGGGGGCCGCAAAATGCCGGAGTCGTGATCAGGGTCGGCAGATTCGGTCCCGAAAAATCGATCCTCTCCTTATCCATCGAGGAAATGGAAGGGTTTCTGCACCACCTGAGCAAAATACTCTCCCTCTTCGGAGAGTCCCTTCGGACGGTGGAAGAGACGGGCCATGTGATCATGATCGTCCCCTCCCCATCGACGGAGGAAGGTCACCTGATCAGGGCTGCCGTCAGGCAGATGGTCCGGACCGCCCTGGCCGAGCAGCATTTTCTCTACCCGGCAAAGAGGGTGAACATAAGCCTTCTCACGGAACCGGAAACATCGAGAGAGGAGAAATTCTGCGGGCAGGTCACGGACATCCTCTCGGGCAGGGCACCCTCTTCGGTGGAACAGATCCCCGTGGGGCCCGTGAGACCATAAGAAAAAAACCAGTTCAGAGTCCAGAGTTCAGAGTTCAGAGGAAAACTGAAAGCAGCAACAGAAAAAACCGAGAATTTATGAAGTTGGGAAGTTGAGAATAGCAGAAAGGATATACTCAGTTGCAGATCACGTGACACTGCTATGAGTAATAATAAGGGGGTTTCTATGGTAAATCCGAAGCACGAAATCCTCGATCCCAAACAATTTCAAATATGCAAAATGCAAAACAAAGGCCTCTTGAGGAAGAGGTTTTTTCTCCATGGACGTCTCACCTGTATCTGTTTGGGACATTTGTATTTTGTTTTTTTGATTTGTTTCGTATTTCGGATTTAGCATTTAGGATTTGTCAACGCATCTTC
>CAYFXN010000039.1:0-16114 GCA_964347065.1 uncultured bacterium
GCCGGGTCGGTGGCGAGCGCGTTCGGACTGACGGCCTTCCCCTACTGGGTGTTCCTCGATGCCGAGGGGACGAAGCAGTTCAATTATCGCCTTTACCTTCCCGTCGTCACCTGTGGCTTCGATCGTGTAGGTGTTCTGGCTCACATCCACGATTTTCCCTCTGAAGATGTCCACGAGCCTGAGAATCTCGGCCTTCGTGCTATCCTGGGCTGAAACCTTGATGAGCACAAGCTCCCTGTCAATAAAATCTCCCTTCGTCATATCCACGACCTTGATTACGGCAACCAGCTTGTTCAGCTGCTTCAGAATCTGCTCGATAATCTGTTCATTGCCGCTGGTCACCAGAGTAATCCTCGACACGGTCGGGTCCATGGTTTCCGCAACACAGAGGCTCTCGATATTAAATCCTCTGCCGCTGAACAGACTCGACACCCTTGCCAAAACGCCAAATTCATTTTCAACCAGCACAGAAATTGTATGTTTCATGCATCCCTCCTTGTACGGTTTAAACGAGGAGCATCTTGGAAATTGGAGCCCCTGCAGGGACCATGGGATAGACCATCTCCTGGGGATCAACGACGAAATCCATGAGCACGGGACCCGGGTGCTTTATTCCCTTCTCCACAACCTCTTCCACCTGGGACGGGTTCGTAGCGCGCAGCCCAAGTGCTCCGTAAGCCTCTGCTATCTTCACAAAGTTCGGGTAGGAGGGCAGGCACGTATGGGAGTATTTCCCCTCGAAGAAGAGTTCCTGCCACTGTCTCACCATTCCGAGGCTTCCGTTATTGAGAATGGCAATCTTAACCGGCAGCCTGTACTGGACGGCTGTCGCCAGTTCCTGGATGTTCATCTGAATGGAACCGTCCCCCGCTATATCGATAACAAGCTTGTCGGGGTGGGCCACCTGGGCTCCGATGGCGGCGGGGAACCCGTAACCCATCGTGCCGAGGCCTCCTGAGGTTAAAAAACTTCTCGGTTTTTCAAACTTGTAGAACTGGGCGGCCCACATTTGATTCTGCCCCACTTCCGTTGAGATGACGGCGTTTCCCTTCGTCCTCTCGTATATTACCTCGACAACATATTGCGGTTTAATCTTGGTTTTGCTGTCTTTGTATTTCAAGGGATGGTCCTTCTGCCACTTTTCAACCTGCGATTTCCACGGCTGAATTTTCCGCTTGTAGGCTTTGATCTCCTTCGACTCTTTCATAACGCGAATCATTTTTTTCAAACAGTCCTTGACGTCCCCTACGATGGGTATGTCGACGTGCACGTTCTTCTTTATTGATGTGGGATCGATGTCGATGTGAATTACCTTTGCAAGCGGAGCAAACTCATCAATCTTGCCCGTGACCCTGTCGTCGAACCTGGCTCCGACGGCAATGATGAGATCGCTGTTTGTAATCGCCATGTTTGCCGTATAGGTGCCGTGCATGCCGAGCATTCCTATGAAGTTTTCCCCCGTAGCAGGATACCCCCCAAGGCCCATGAGCGTCAGCGTTACCGGCAAACCAACGAGATCGACGAGCTCGGTGAGGTATTTTGCTCCATCGCCGAGAATTACCCCGCCGCCGGCGTACACGATCTGCCTCCGGGAATTGTATATCAGGTCTACTGCTTTCTCTATCTGCTTCGGATGCCCTTTGTAGTTCGGACTATATCTCCTGAGCTGGATTTCACGAGGGACGATGTATTCGGCGGAAGATGTGATCACATCCTTCGGAAGGTCGACGAGAACAGGTCCCGGCCGGCCGCTCGATGCGATGTAGAAAGCCTCCCTGATAATCCTCGTGAGGTCGTTCACGTCTTTCACCAGATAGTTATGTTTCGTGCAGGGCCGGGAAATTCCCACGATATCGGCCTCTTGAAAAGCATCGTTCCCGATCATCAGGGTCGGAACTTGCCCGGTAAACACCACGAGGGGAATCGAATCCATATATGCAGTTGCGATGCCGGTCACCGTGTTCGTCGCACCCGGACCGGAAGTCACGAGGCATACACCGGTTTTGCCCGAAGTTCTCGCATAACCATCCGCAGCGTGAACCGCAGCCTGCTCATGCCTGACAAGGTAATGCCTGATTGAAGTGTTGTTGAAAAGGGTATCGTATATATTGATGACGGCACCTCCGGGATACCCGAAAATGGTATCGACACCCATCTCGATAAGCGACCTGACAAATATTTCAGCCCCTGATATTCTCACTGCGTCCTCCTCGGTTACTCAATAAATTCATTACATATTGCGCCGGTGTTCGCCGACCTTACGGCACGTGCATATCTGGCAAGATACCCCTTTTGCACCTTCGGTTGCGGGGGCTTGAACTTTTTAAGCCTCCTTGCTAACTCGTCATCGGAGAGGTTTACATCAAGTTTTCGCCGTGGGATATCAAGGGTAATCTCGTCACCGTCCTCAACCACAGCGATGGGACCGCCCTCCATAGCCTCCGGTGAAACATGCCCTATGCAGGGCCCTCTCGTTCCCCCGGAGAACCTCCCGTCGGTAAGCAGCGCAACCTTTTCTCCCAGACCCATCCCTATCAGTGCAGAGGTGGGGCCGAGCATTTCTCTCATTCCCGGGCCCCCCTTCGGTCCTTCATAGCGAATAACTACGACGGAGCCTTCTTTTATCTTTCCACCGAGAACCTCCTTGATGGCGTCGTCCTCAGAATCGAAACAGACTGCCTTCCCCGTAAAGGTAAAGACCCGCTCGTCAACGCCTGATTGTTTAATCACTGCGCCGTCGGGTGCTAAATTTCCCCACATGACAGCGATCCCCCCCTCTTTCCGGATGGGGTTGTCCATTGGCCTGATCACCTCACCTGAGAATATCTTCGCCTTCTTTCCCACATCGACAATGTCGATATCACCCACAGTCTTACTCGGATTGATAAGTGGCAAAAGCCTCGACAGAACTGCCGGAATTCCACCTGCGTACTCCACGTCTTCCATGAAATAGGTCCCGGCAGGGCTCACGCTTGCAAGCTGCGGTGTTTCCCGCGAGAGCCTGTCGAAGACATCGAGCGGTATATCGACGCCGGCCTCATTCGCAATCGCCAGGATATGCAGAACGCTGTTCGTCGACCCCCCAAGGGCCATATCCACACGTATTGCATTTTCCAGGGACTGCCTGGTTATGATGTCCCGTGGTCTCAAATCTTCCTCGAGAAGCCTGACAATCGCCCTCCCCGTCTCGAAAGCTATCTGCTTCTTCTTCGCCATTCCTGCAAGGGCCGTAGCACAGCCCGGAAGAGACATTCCCATCGCCTCCGTCAGGCAAGACATTGTGTTGGCCGTGTAGAGCCCCTGGCATGATCCCTCTCCCGGACAGGCCTCTCCTTCAAGAAAGGAGAGCTCTTCGTCCTCTATTTCCCCAGCCTTGTATCTGCCGATAGCCTCAAACGTATCCGAAACGAGTGATAATCTCCTGTCTCCCATCCTTCCCGTCAGCATGGGGCCCGCCGTGATGATTATCGAGGGAATGTTCAGCCGTGCGGCAGCCATGAGCATTCCGGGAGTGATCTTGTCGCAGTTGGTAAGAAGGACCAGCGCGTCGAGAGCATGGGCTTCAGCGATAGACTCCACCATATCGGTGATTAGCTCCCTGGACGGCAGGGAGTAGTGCATCCCGGTGTGGCCCATAGCGACCCCATCACAGATGCCGGGAATCCCGAAAATAAAGGGTACCGCTCCACCGGCCCACACACCGTTTTCGATGTGTCTCTCCAGTATCCTCATTCCCACGTGGCCGGGAATGAGATCGGTAAAGGACGATGCAATTCCGACAAAGGGTTTATTCATCTCGCTCCGGGGAACCCCGGTGGAACAGATGAGGGCCCTCGTCGGCATACGCTCGAGCCCCTCTTTAACTTTACGGCTTCTCATTTCTCTTCATCCTGGATTTAGTTAATTTGTCATTATACACCTAACTGAGCTTTTTCTTGTAATCGGACACGATTTTAGCGATTTTATCCTTTTTTGATAGTTTGATCTTGCTCAATTTTTTTCTTTTCACCTCTTCTTCGGGAAGAAGGTAGACCCGAGTATCAAGTTCCTGTATCTCCTTGTCAAGTTCCCTGTGCTCCAGAACGAGTTTTTTGAACTCTTCATCCTCCCTTGTAAGCTTTTCAATGATATTCTCATCCTTTACCGTCATAATCTCCTCCTGCCGAATTTGAGTTCTGCCTCAGAAGGCCGCACATAAATGGGTCGGGCATCCTCGGCCTCAACTCCCGGGATATCGTCACGTCGGTAGAAGTATCGCAGGAGCGTCTCTGCATTCAAAACACCATTTAATTCCTGCTCTCCCGGATATGGCCCGACACCATTCCGGTTGAATATATCTCTGTAACGAGCGTATCCCGGCCCGAAGACAATGCATTTATGCGATATCACTTTATATATCAAATTTTCGGGACTAATTGAAATATATTCACTTACTCTCCCGAAATCGGCCCCGTCCCATCGATACATTGCGGTGTACACCTCTCCCTTTCTCGCATCCAGGGCGGGAACGATCAGATCATAGCCCCCGGGCGAAGCAAAAGCCATGGTATCGAGTGTCGGGACAGGATAAATGCGTGCTGACCTCGCCTGCGCGATACCGTAAGCGAAGGAAAACCCTACCCGTATGCCGGTAAAGGAGCCGGGGCCGGCGCAAAGGACCACACCCTCAATGTCAGAGATGTCCAACTGAACCTCATGGAACATTTCGGAAAGCAGGGGAAGAAAATCTTCAGACAGCTGTCTTCCCGGGGACAGAGACCGAAATACCAGAATCCGCCCTTCTCTTCCCAGTGCGATGCTTCCCGGAGGGTCCGTGGGCTCGATGGCGAGCAAGAGCCCTTTACGGTGCGAGCACCTGCTCATTTCGTCAGAATTCTCGCTATATCGTTATAAAAAACAAGAATAGTAAGGGTGATTATTATCACCAGACCGATCTGCTGAACAACCCCTTTTACCTTCATGCTGAGCGTTTTCCCTGTTATCGCCTCGAGTGAATAAATCAAAATGTGACCCCCATCGAGGATGGGAATCGGCAGGAGGTTGAGTATGCCGAGATTTACCGAGAGCAAGGCGAGAAAATAGAAAAAGGGCGCCATGCCCTGTTTCGCCTGATCACCGGCAATCTGGGCGATCAAAATGGGGCCGCCGAGCGAATCGGCCGGGATGACCCTTTCGATTAATTTCACGATCGTAACCACCGTGAGATAAACCATCCTCCCCGTTTCATGGATGCCAAGGAAAACAGCAGAAAGCGGGTTATAGCGTTTTATGAAAAAATCCCCTTTTGCGATTATTCCAATCTTCGGCTCCCTCACCGATTCTCCGAATATGTTTTCCACAACCCTCTCTTCAGCCTTCAGCACCAGCTCTACATCCCTTCCGCCTCTTTTTATGACCACGGTCAAAGGATTCTCCGCCCCCTTCGCCTTGATCACCTCGGCGATATCTTCCCACCGATTCATGGGCCTTTCATCGATTGACAATATGACGTCACCCTTTTCGATGCCGGCGTTAAATGCGGGAGAGTCCTTTACCACGTCTCCCACCACCGGTTTCAACACGGGAACGCCGATCATGAACACCACCCAGAAGACGAGGGCGGCAAAGATGATGTTGAAGAGAGGGCCCGCGGCAACGACCATTAACTTCGTACCTGCAGGCCTGTGGGAGAAAGACCTCGACGTGTCTCCCGGGGATATCTCCTCATCGGGTGTTTCTCCGAGCAGTTTCACGTAACCCCCGAAGGGAACGGCGGATACGAGATACTCCGTCCCGTCCTTTTCAAAACCGAAAACCCTTGGGCCGAAGCCGAGGGAAAATTTCAAAACCCCGATACCGAGCTTTCTGGCAACGATGAAGTGGCCGAACTCATGAACGAAAATCAGGATGCCCAGAACAACTATAAATGAAATAATATAAACCATTGCTCAGTTTCCCTTCTCCAGGTCTCTTAATATTCTACCAGCAAGCTCCTTGGCTCGCGAGATCGTTTCTAATATTTTTGATACCGTTTCGGCTGCTTCCGTTTCCCCCTCTCTTTCGAAAGCCCTGACCACGTCCGCCGTCACATCGAATATACTCGTAAACTTTATCTTCCCGTCGACAAAGTAATCCACGGCGACGTCATTGGCAGTGCTCATAACAGCGGGAAGTATCCCTCCCTTTCTGGCCACGTCTATGGCGAGGGCCAGTGAAGGAAACCTCTCGAGATCAGGGTGGAAAAAACTCAGGTCGTTCATCGATTCCCAAATGTTCACCGACAGGTCAATAGCGAGCCTCTCCGGGTATGCAAGAGCGTATCCGATTGGTATCCGCATATCGGGAACGCCGATCTGAGCTAGTATCGAACCGTCGGAGAACTCCACCATTGAGTGAACGACCGACTGAGGATGAATGATGACCTCTATCTTGTCGGGCGGTATGCCGAAAAGGTGCATCGCCTCAATTATCTCGTATCCTTTATTCATCGCTGTGGCGGAATCGACGCTTATTTTTGCTCCCATCTGCCAGACGGGATGGTTCAGCGCCTCATCAACAGTAACGGATGAGAGGTCTCTTTCCCTGTCGAAGAAGAAAGGGCCTCCTGAGGCACACAGAATCAGGCGTTTCACAAATTCCCTTCGGTGCCCGCAAAGTGCCTGAAAAATAGCTGAATGTTCGCTATCCACCGGTATGACTTCCGCCCCCGATTTCTCGGCTTCCCGCATGATTATGTCTCCTCCAGCTACGAGAAGTTCCTTGTTCGCAAGTGCTATCCTCTTCCCCATCGCCACCGCCTCGGCAATCGATGGCAGGCAGAAGATTCCCGTCGCGCCGGCCACGACAGTGTCGACTTCATCTGACAGAGAGGCTTTTCTTATGCCCTCCTCACCCCAGACTATTTCAGGTGCATCGTCCTTCAGGATATTCATCAGTCCCCTGGCTTCCTGCTCTCCCTTGACACTGACCACCGCTGGGCGAACTGACTTTACCTGCTCGGCAAGCAGAGTTATGTTTTCGCCGGCGACGAGTGAATAGACGCTGAAGCGGTCCCTGTTGTGGTTTATGATGTCGAGGGTCGAAATTCCGATGCTGCCCGTTGATCCCTGTATCGCTAAGTTTCTCACGACACGCTCACACTCCTTTCAGATAGAAAAAGACCACGAAAGCATTCAGGAGCATGCTGTCGATCCGGTCGAGCATTCCGCCGTGGCCGGGGAAGATGATTCCCGAATCTTTCACTCCTGCCGCCCGCTTGAAAAGGGATTCCACCAAATCGCCAACCTGACCGATGGTGGAAATGAGCAGGGGAAGGATCAGGTACGGCAGAATTGAGTCAAATCGGTAAAAAATGGTCAAATAGACAAGTCCCGCCAGAGATCCAAATATCGTGCTCGCGATAGCGCCTTCCACCGTTTTCCCCGGTGAAACGGCTGGGGCGAGCTTCAATTTCCCGAATTTACTCCCCACAAAGTATGCTGCTGTGTCTCCAATGTACACGGTCACACCGATAAAGAAAATCAAGTGTTCACCGCGAGGAAGATCCCTGAGATGGCTGAAGAAAGGCAGAAACAGGCATATGTACACGAAGCCGAGCATGGACATGGATAAGTACCTGAGGCGGTTATCCGGTTCCTCCTTCGAGAGGAGCGAAAAAAAAGAGAAGGCGATAAAGCCGAACAGAACGGGAAAGATCAGATGCTTTCCGTCTTTGATGCAACCGTAGAATACCGCTCCCGCGATGACGAGTGGATACGCGATTGACACTATCGTCCCCCTGTCGAAAAACATCAATGAAAACTCCATGCCGCACAGGAAAGCCACGAGTGCCAGAAAGACGATAAATGCCGTTTTCGGCAAAAAATATACGGCTCCCACCACGAGGGGAACGAGGATGGCTGCTGTGGTAATTCTTTTGAGGAGCATGTGGGTCAGGGCGACGTCTCAACCTGTTCGTGCGTCAATCCGAAGCGCCTTTTCCTCCTGGAAAATTCCCTTATGGCCTTTTCAAACTCCTTTTTCGTAAATTGTGGCCACAATTTCTCTGTGATGTAAATTTCTGTATAGGCAAGTTGCCATAGCATAAAATTGCTCAACCTTACTTCTCCGCTGGTTCTTATCAAGAGGTCGGGATCGGGAATAGAAGGGCTGTCCAGGTATTGCCTGAAGGTTTCTTCCTTTATTTCCATTTCCCCGCTTTTCGATGCGGAATCACTGACAATTTTCCGAACCGCCCTGAGAATCTCGTCTCTGCCGGAGTATGAAAGCGCGAGGGTGAGGACGAGGCCGTTATTGTTCTCGGTTTTCGAAAGTGCGTATTGTATCTTTTCCCTCACCTTTGCCGGCATCATGTGGAGGCACCCGATAACGTTCAACCGTACCCCCTTCTCCAGCATTTCGGAAAGTTCTCTGTCTATGTACTCTTGCAAGAGATTCATCAAAGCATCTACTTCCCTTTTCGGCCGTCCCCAGTTCTCAATGGAAAAGGCAAAGAGGGTAAGGTACGCAATCCCACTTTGATGGGCATATTCCACAGCTCTTTTAACCGATTTCATGCCCGCTCTGTGGCCGAGCACGCGGGGCATGCCTCTCATTTCTGCCCAGCGGCCGTTTCCATCCATGATAATCGCCACGTGTCTCGGCACTTTCAATGAATGCATCGTCTCCTCTTTAACCTTAAAAAAAACAGAGGGCTTTTCACCTAAAGGCTAAAAGCCCCCGTAACAAAGCTCCTAAAGGAATTTTTTTATATTTCAAGTATCTCCTTCTCCTTGGCCTTGAAAATCTCTTCGATATTTCCGATGTTGTTATCGGTATCTTTCTGAATCTCCTCCTGGCATCGTTTCAGGTCATCCTCGGATATCTCCTTGTTCTTCTCCATGCTTTTCACATGATCCATATAGTCACGCCGTATGTTCCGGATGGCGACTCTGGCATCCTCCGTCATCTTCTTCACCGTCTTTACCAGTTCTATCCTCCTCTCCTCTGTGAGCATGGGAATCTGAATCCTGATGATTTTGCCATCATTGACCGGGTTGAGCCCGAGGCCGCTCGATGTTATCGATTTCTCGATTACCGGGATCATCTGCCCATCCCAGGGCTGAATGACAATCAGCCTGCTCTCGGGCACGGTGAGCGTGGCCACCTGGTTGAGAGGGGTCAGTTCGCCGTAATAGGATACCTTGATTCCGTCGAGTATTGAGAGAGATGCTCTGCCGGTCCTCACTTTCCCCAATTCTTTCTTGAAAATTTCAATCCTCTTGCTCATTTTCCGGCCCATCTCTTCTCGCCATTCCATCTCTCTACCTCACTATAGTCCCGACTTTCTCTCCGTTTATTGCTCTCACGATATTTCCGTTTTGAAGCAGGTTAAAAACGATTACGGGGAGTTTGTTGTCCATGCACAGTGAGATTGCTGTGGAATCCATGACCTTCAAATTTTTACTGAGGACGTCAAAATAGGTGAGCTCATCGAAACGGCTTGCATCCGGGTGTGTATAGGGGTCCGCATCGTACACCCCGTCAACTTTCGTGGCTTTGAAAATGGCTTGAGCGTTAATCTCCATGGCGCGAAGCGCCGCTGCCGTGTCGGTGGTGAAATAAGGGTTGCCGGTTCCCGCAGCGAAGATGACCACCCTTCCCTTTTCGAGATGGCGGATCGCCCTTCTCCTGATGTACGGTTCCGCAATCTGCCTGAGTTCGATTGCGGACTGCACCCTCGTTGTCACACCTTTTGATTCCAGAACTTCCTGAAGGGCGACGCTGTTGATCACGGTGGCAAGCATGCCCATGTAATCGGCACTGGCCCTGTCGATACCGTAATCTTTCGAAGTGATTGTGCCCCTGAGAATATTTCCTCCGCCCACAACAAGTGCGATCTGAATTCCAAGCCCGACGACTTCTTTCAGCTCACCTGAGATGAGATCAAGCACGGAAGGATCGATGCCGGAATCCAATTTCCCCATCAAAGCCTCGCCACTGACCTTCAGCAGAATGCGTTTGTACGGCAAGTCCATGATTATCCCTTCATTTCCCTGTTCTTGCCTCGCCGGCAGACATATCCGTTACTGTTGCTGGGTGCCCTCACCGATAACAAACCTCGCAAATCTCCGAACTACGATGTTTTCACCAAGCTTGGCAACCGTATCGGCAATAACATCCTTGACCTTTTTTTCCTGGTCCCGGATGTAGTCCTGCTCGGTGAGGCAGGTTTCCTCATAAAACTTCGCGAGTTTCCCCTCCACGATCTTATCTATTACCTTCTCGGGTTTCCCCGAGTTCAAAGCCTGCTCCCTGTATATGTCCTTTTCCTTCCGAACGACCTCTTCCGAAACATCCTCGACGGTAACATACTGGGGATTTGAAGCCGCTATCTGCATGCAGATATTCTTCACAAACTCCTGGAAAACATCAGTTTTGGCAACAAAGTCGGTCTCACAGTTAACCTCCACGAGAACGCCGATCTTCCCGCCGCCGTGTATGTATGAGGAGACGAGACCTTCGCTTGCGGCCCGCGACGCTTTCTTGGCAGCCTGGGCAAGTCCCTTCTTCCTCAGATGATCGAGAGCTTTATCCACATCCCCATCAGACGCTACGAGGGCCTCCTTGCAATCCATTATTCCAACCCCTGTCTTTTCGCGGAGCTCTTTGATCATCGCAGGAGTAATGGCCATTTCGATTCCTCCACAGGTTATAGTGTCTTTATTCGCTTTCCTCGGTTTTTTGGGCGGGCTCGATATCCGGCTCCTGTTTTGCGCCCTCTTCTCCCACTACCACTTCCGCGACCTGTTCTTGGTCAACGGCTCTTTCCGGCTCTGCTCCTGTGACCTCTTCTTTTTCTACCCCCTCCTCATCCTCTTCGGTGTTTATGAGGGCCATGGTTGGCTCCTCCTCGGGCTCCTCCCTTGCCAGGCTCGCCTGTTGCGACTCAAACTCGGCCCTGCCCTCGAGGACCGCATCGGCAATCACGTTCAGGAATAGTTTGATGGCACGTATGGCGTCATCATTGCCCGGAATGATGATGTCGATCATGTCGGGGTCGCAATTTGTATCAACAATAGCCACCACGGGAATCTCCAGCTTGCGGGCTTCCCTCACCGCAATTTCTTCCCGCAAAGGGTCCACGACGAAAAAAGCATCGGGGAGCCTCTTCATGCTCCTGACCCCGCCCAAGACTTTCAGCAGCTTCTCCCTTTTCTTCCTCAGGCTCAGAACCTCTTTCTTCGTGAGTTTCTCAAAAGTACCATCGCTTTCCATCTCCTCCAGCCGCTCGAGCATCTCGATGGATCCCTTGATCGTCTGAAAATTTGTGAGCATTCCGCCAAGCCAGCGCTGATTCACATACGGCATTCCGCACCGTTCCGATTCTTCTTTCACCGATTCCTGGGCCTGCTTCTTGGTCCCAACGAAAAGCACCGTTTTGCCCTGAGCCGTAATGTTGCGGAGATACTCATAGGCATTGTTGAACATCTTTACCGTCTGCTGGAGGTCGATAATATGAATGCCGTTCCTCGCGGTGAAGATAAACGATTCCATCTTCGGATTCCATCTCCTCGTCTGGTGACCGAAATGGACACCCGCTTCGAGGAGCTGCTTCATGGTAATTTTTTGTTGCTCCTTCCCTTCCATTAAATTTCCTCCTTTTGGTTTTTCCTCCGGTTCCATCATCCTCGGGAAAACGAGCTCGCCTTCCGAGGCGAGCCACCGGGTTTCCCGGTCCGGACCGTGAGTATTTAATGCACAAACCTTATAATTAAAACCTTAAGCGTGCAAAAAATCAAGAGAAAACCGGAACTATCTTTGAAATGCCTTCATGAAGCCCTCTCTCCGCCAATAACAAATATACATTGCCGTCCCGGTGATCCGTTATCTTCCCCCTATAACAAGGGGTTCAGGTCGTGTACTCGCTGTTTATGCTGACATATTCATAGGTCAGGTCTGAGGTGTACACGTAATAGCCTCCAGAACCCGTACCCAATACTATGGTAATCTCGTAAAAATCTTTTTTCACCCGTTCCCTGGCTTTCCCGAGGCTTCTATTTGCCCGCGCCATACGTGGCCCGAACACCCGCAATCCGTCTACATGCACCTCCACCGCTTTCGGCTCAATCGGAACACCGGCCCGCCCGGCAGCCGCCACAATTCTTCCCCAGTTGAGGTCTGCACCGAAAATTGCTGTTTTCACGAGGGGTGAAGTTCCCACTGCCCTTGCGACTTTTTCCGCCTGCCCCGTTGTCTTCGCACCTTTGACGATGATTTTCACAACCCTCGTTGCCCCCTCTCCATCTGAAACGATTTTCAGGGCCAGCCCATTCATGACCTTGAACAGATGCCTTTCAAATCTGGCGATTTCACGGTCCCTGAGGGGCCTTGATAGGGTTGCTCCATTTGCGAACACAGCAGCCGTGTCATTCGTGCTCGTGTCCCCGTCGACGATAATCCTGTTGAAGGTTCTCTCCACGGATCTTTTGAACAAGGAGTCGAGCGTTCGGGAGGCCATCCAGCAGTCGGTAAAGAGGTATGCGAGCATGGTACCCATGTTGGGGGATATCATACCGGCACCTTTCGCTACACCGAAAATCGTTATGGTCTTCTCTCCCGCCCTGAAAGTCTCTCTGTGCATTTTCTCGCACCTGTCGGTAGTCATCATGGCCCGCGCAGCGTTGTGGAATCCATCACTCGACAGATTGCTGCAGAGGTTTTTCAGCTTGCGCAGTATCTTCTTATAGGGGAGCGGAACTCCTATCACACCCGTAGATGATACGAGTATTTTCCCCTCCGGCAGATTCAACTGCCGCGAAACTTCCCGGGAAATTTCCTCCACAACCTCCAGGCCTGCGTCTCCCGTGCAGGCATTGGCGTTTCCCGCATTTACGAGAACCCCCCGCAGATCCTTCAAATTTATTCTATTTTCCGCCCAAACGATAGGGGCTGCCCGAAAGCGGTTTTTCGTAAAAACGACGCTCGAAACGGCCGGAAGAAGAGAGAAAAAAATGGCGAGATCATCCCTCGTGCTCTTGCGCAACCCAGCGCAGACCGATGCGGCTTTAAATCCCGGCACCGATGGCTCCGGCACCCCCCCCATCAACTGCTCCCGCAACACTTTTTATACTTTTTCCCGCTTCCGCACGGACAGGGATCATTCCTCCCCACTTTCTTCCCCTCTCTCTTCACTGTTTTTGCCCCACCTGCTTCGCCCCTGCTCATCACCATCTTTCTGGGACCCGACAGAGAGATATTGGACACATCCTCTTCCGTTTGAATCCTGACGTGGAAGAGTTTTTTCAGGCTCTCCTCTCTTATCCGCATGACCAGATCGGAGAACATTTCAAAGCCCTCTCTCGCATATTCCTTGCGCGGGTCCATCTGGCCGTAGCCGCGAAGACCGATTCCCTCCTTGAGATGGTCCATTCCCAGGAGATGGTCTTTCCAGAGGGCATCCAGCGTGCTCAGTATCATAACCCTTTCAAGGTAGCGCATCACCTCGGAACCGTACATCGCTTCGCGCTCCTCGTAGGTTTTGATGGCATGGTCATATAAGGTATTGAAAGTGTCCTCCTGCGACTTTTTCCCCATTTCTGCACCATCTGTGGGAGGCCTCACTCCGAAAATGAGGAGGTAATTATCGGAGAGACCGTCAAGGTCCCACTGTTCCGGGTAGAGCTTCTCGTCGGTGAACATCTCCATAAGACCCCAGGATACGTCTTCCACCATCTCCTTCACTGTTTCCTGGAGCTGCTCACCCTCCATAATCTCTTTGCGCATGTCATATATCACCGTTCTCTGCTTGTTCATGACATCGTCGTATTCGAGGAGGTGCTTTCTTATCTCAAAATTATGGGCCTCCACCTTGCTCTGTGCATTCTCGATGGCCCTGGTTACCATCTTGTGCTCGATGGGCTGCCCCTCTTCCATCCCCAGCTTTTCCATGAGATAGGAGACCTTCTCTGAGCCGAAAATTCTCAAAAGGTCGTCTTCGAGGGACATGTAAAAACGGCTCGAGCCGGGATCACCCTGACGGCCCGACCTTCCTCTCAACTGGTTGTCTATCCGCCTGCTCTCATGCCGTTCCGTCCCGACGATGTGCAGGCCACCGAGGTTCACCACGCCATCGCCTAAAACGATGTCAACACCCCGTCCCGCCATATTGGTTGCGATGGTCACCTTCTTCTGCTTTCCCGCTTCTTGGATAATCTGAGCCTCTTTTTCATGATGCTTGGCGTTCAAAACATTGTGCGGGATACCCTCCCTCTTCAGCATTTTGCTCAACTGCTCCGACTTCTCGATAGAAATGGTCCCCACCAGGACAGGACGACCGTCTCTGTAGAGCTCTTTTATCTCATCGATCACGGCCTTGAACTTTTCCATTTCCGTCCGGTAAATCTGGTCCGGGTTATCCACCCGGACCATCGGCATGTTGGTGGGGACAACGATCACTTCGAGGTCGTAGATTTCTTTGAACTCCACCGCCTCGGTGTCTGCCGTTCCCGTCATCCCGGAGAGCTTGTTGTACATCCTGAAGTAATTCTGAAAGGTAATCGTGGCCAGGGTCTGGTTCTCGCTCTCGATCTTCACCCCCTCTTTCGCCTCGAGGGCCTGGTGAAGCCCGTCGCTGTATCGTCTCCCGGGCATGAGCCTTCCTGTAAACTCGTCGACGATGATCACCTCGCCATCTTTGACCACATAATCAACGTCGCTCTTGAAAAGGGCGTGCGCCTTGAGGGCCTGATTTGCGGCATGCAACCACTCGATGTTATTGGGGTCATAGAGATTATCGACGCCGATAAGCCTTTCGAGCCTCGGCATCCCGTCCTCAGTCAGCACCACGGTCCTTGATTTTTCGTCTACCGTGAAATCCCTGTCCTTCTTCAAGTTCGGTATCACCGAGTTCGACCGGTAGTATTTATCCGTCGATTCTTCCGAGGGGCCCGAGATGATGAGGGGTGTTCTCGCTTCGTCGACGAGGATCGAGTCCACCTCGTCAACGATGGCAAAATTGAGTTTTCGCTGAACCATATCCTCGAGGGTAAACTTCATGTTGTCTCTCAAGTAGTCGAAACCGAACTCGTTGTTGGTGCCATAGGTGACATCAGCTCCATAGGCAGCCTTTCTCTCGGCGTCATCCATACCGTGGACGATAGCGCCAACTTCGAGACCGAGAAAGTGGTATATTGGTCCCATCCACTCGGCGTCTCTCTGGGCAAGGTAATCATTTACCGTAACCACGTGAACTCCCAGACCCGTCAGGGCATTGAGATAAACGGGAAGGGTGGCGGCGAGGGTTTTCCCTTCTCCCGTCTTCATCTCTGCAATTTTTCCCTCATGCAGCACCACCCCGCCGACCAGCTGGACATCGAAGTGCCGCATGTTCAGTGTTCTCCGGGATACCTCCCTAATGACCGCGAAAGTCTCGGGAAGCAGTGAATCCAGGCTTTCCCCCCTGTCTATTCTCTCTTTGAACTCGGGCGATTTTCCCGCGAGCTGCCCATCGGACAATTTTTTCATATCCGCCTCGAGGGAATTAATCATGTCGACCAGGGGAACGATTTTTTTCAGTTCCCTCTCGTTCCGCGTTCCGACGAACTTCTTTAAAACCCAGTTAAACATCAACCGTCCCTATGTGCTGATTTCTTTTCTGGAATATATTGTACTTCACATGAATGTCAAATGACTAACCGAGATATCGTATGGGATTGACGGGAACACCATTTACCCTGATTTCGAAGTGAAGGTGGGGACCGGTACTTTTCCCGGTGGAACCCACTCTACCGATTATCTGTCCTTTATCGATGAGCTCCCCGGGCTTGACGAGTATCTCCGATAGGTGAGCATATGTGGTCTTGTATCCGTAACCGTGATCGATCTTCACTACGTTTCCGAAGTCGGGATTATAACCACACTGAATGACTTTCCCCGACCCGGAGGCGATAATTTCCAGTCCTGCCGGCGCCTTTATATCGAGACCCCTGTGAAATACCGTCCTTTTGGTGAACGGTGAGATGCGAACACCAAAGCCCGATGAGACAACACCCCTCAGGGGCCACACTGAAGGCAGGGACTCGAGCACTTCGAGCCTGAATTCGAGCATATCTTTGATATCCTGCAGATTCTGTAGGTTGACGAGGACCCCCTTCTC
>CAYFXN010000040.1:0-16036 GCA_964347065.1 uncultured bacterium
GCACCTCGGAAATGAAGAAAGAGAGGGAAAATGCATCGATGACAATTTTCGATAACACCCATATGGAACAAAAAACAACAAGTATAATAGATAAAAATCAGTTATTCCTTTTACGTCAACCTGTTTTCGGGAAAAATGGTGCTCCTATTGAATCGAACAGGGGGGTGTCCTGTCTTATATGTATAGATCGAAGCCTTTCATTGATTGGGATTTTCTGCTCTAATATAAGTAGGGGAAAATCAGAGGTTTTGTTTGCATTATTCATCCCGGGAAACCGGGCGGAACGAGGATGGAGGAAACAATGAAAGCTGCACGATACAGCACGATGTTTTTTGTCCTCCTCATTCTCCTGACCGCACCCCAATTCTGTTTTGCCACCCCCTCGGCGAAGGGAGATGTGGAATCCTACGGAGAGATCAACAGGGACAAGGTAGTGCGCATTCGGTCCGTCGACGGCGATGTGGTGTTGAAAACCGGTCCCGAAGGGGAATGGGTTCGGGCACAGGAATACATGATCCTCACCGGTGGATACACCATCGTTACCGGTCCGGGCGGGTTTGCCGAGATCGAGATCGATCCCGGACGATACGTGAGAATGCAAGAGAATACCGAAATTTCCCTCTCCGAGGCAAGCGGCCATTCGGTCATCTTTCGCTACACGTCCGGCGGAGTTTACGTGAGCGCCCTCGAGAGACACACGAGGAGGATAGAGTTCGACCTGGGGTCCATGAGGAGCGTGAACTTCTACGGGGAGGGGGCCTACAGAATCGACGATGAACCGCGGGGCGTGAAAACCGTAATAGTGAGAGAGGGAAGGGTATGGGTTGAGCACGAGAGCGGAAAACTCGACGTTTTCGAAGGAAGCATGGCGGTGATGGACGGGAACGTGGTGCTCGAAACAGCATACGGCAGGGACGGCTGGGACGATTTTGCCGAGAAACGGGACAACGAGATACTCTCTCTTGCAGGCGAACCGCCCATTTACGAGGAGATTCCCCGCAGGTATGAATGGTACGGCTACAGCGAATGGGTAGCTTACCCATCCTACGGGTACTTCTTCTGGCCCCATTTCTCGCTGATCTTCTTCGGCCACCACGGCCACCACCTGCATAGTGGAATTCACATCGGTGTAGGTCATCGGCACCTCCACACGAGGTATTTTCGCAGGGGGCTCCATCTCCACAGAAGGCACAACCATTACAGGACACGAATCCACCGGAGGGGCCTCCACCGTAACGGGCATATAAGGCCCCGGTACCGCGACGTTCGCGAGAGACGCATTTTTAACCGGGGAACGGAACGCCACCGCAGGCACATATCTCCCGGAAATCGCCACAACGGGAGGATCCACTCCCCCCGGCTCCGGCAGCTGCGGGGCGCAAAACGCCACTTCAAAAGAGGGATCTCCCACCGAAACGGGACGGATTTTCGCAAAAGAGGAGGTATCAGCAGGTCCCGCATCTTCTCGAGAGGTAGTTCGCGCAGTGGAGGATCTTTCCGAAGTGGCGTAAGCTTCGAAAGGATGGGAAGAAGTGGTTTCCGCTCCGGACGGGGAAGACGCTGATAATCAGTCCAGCGTCCATAGTCCAGAGGAAAAAAGAAAATTTCTCATCCCTGATTTCTCATCCCTAATTGGATACTTCTATCTGCTAATTCCTCATTCCTAATTTCTCATTGAAAATCAAAGGCTCGAACATTCTTAGGATAGAACAATTTCGATGTGACACAAAAAAAGGGCGAGCGTCCCAACTCGCCCCTTTTTCATTTCTTCAAACTCTGAGTCCCCGAGAACGATAAGACAGATTATAAAATTTAAATTGCCGCCGAAACCTACTTTACGAACTCTCCCGTGAAGACGTAGTCGTTCGCCTTCTTGGCCGCGTGGCAATTGATACAGCCGGCGACCTTGCCTTCCTTCTCCACCGTGCCGTCGGCTTTGTACTTCGCCCAGAACCAGTCATTCGCTTCGGTATTATATCCGGCAACTTTATACATTACCGTTACGGCGGCGAGCTGCTTCTCAGGGGAATAGTTCTCCTTCACGATGATAGCGCCGGGCTCCGTAACCTTTCCGGCATCGATTGCGCTCTTCGCCTCTTTGTTGATGTACGTCGTGAGAAACGCGCCGTGGGGCGGCTGGCCTTTGTACATCTTTTCCTTGCCCGGCCAGAGGTCCCAGTCCTGATATTTGCTTACTGTGGTGATGTGCGTGTAGACCGCCGCACCTTCTGCTCCCGGAAGCTCCATCTTGGGCGCCTCGGCCGCTTTTTTCGTACCCGCCCAGGCGAGTGCCAGAAAAACCGTGCAAGAAACAACAAAAATACCGATAAACGTCTTCTTCATTCCCCACCTCCTCGTTTGTTTTGACCGCTATTGGATTTTATGGCAGTGATTTGCAGACGATCACTTTTAAAATTATATCAGGTTTCGAACCTGCAGTTGATTATTTTGTCGTCGAGCCCCGGTGGAGCCATTTCTCTTATCGAACTTCACCCTACCCAGACGACGGATCTAAATGCCCGTAGAGATTCACATCGTCGATGAATCCCAAAAGCCCCCTCATGATCCGGCGGGTTCATCAACGATTTCCCCTTCGTTGTTTCTTAGATGGATAGAAGAGGGTTCCTCTTTAATCGGTCACATCATAGAGGACATCCATGACCAGGCGGGTGCCCTCCTCGAAAAGAACAACATCAGCTCCCACCCTGATTCGCACATACCCATCCGGCAGAGGCGTCAGCTTCCTCTCGAGCTTTTCTGGCAGCGGTTTCCCCGCGAGTCCCGGCGGAAGCGTCCCCTTCCGCACGATTTGCTTCTCGAGACCGGGAGGGAGCCGATCCCTTTTCGCAAGACCCGGCGGCAACCTGCGCAGATGCTTCCGGTAATATTCACGGATGAGATTGCTGTCATAATCGTTGAAAACAACAATGACCTGCGTGTTTTCCTTCTCAACTTCAACACTGCCAGATGTGCTTTCCGGCAGGGTGGCACATCCGGACACTAAAAAAATAATGATCGAAATCAGCAGAAGAGATACCCCTTGTTTATTTGCCATACATCCACCTCCAGACAAAATCAGCGTGACTGTTCGTTAAATCCCGGTCACGATTCTACGAATGAGCTTGATTCACCCCTGAAATGTCATGTAATATTTTGATTATCAAAAATGAATTCTTCCTAAATCTGCTTCCCAATCTGATTTAATTAACCATTTCACCATCGAAATTACAATAATAAATCGATTCGGTCTCGTCTCATTTATCCTTATCTTCACAGAAATCGATCCCGATATAAGAACCCTATTGGTAATTACCTATGTGATACCAGGTAATAGAAGCATATATGTGCCTCCTGAAAATAGTAGTGAACATCCTGAGAGTATCGGCGTAACGACTGAAAACAAAACGACTTTGACCTGGGAAGCACCGGTGAAGAACATCGATGGGACTCCATTGAGGGACCTAGCCGGGTTCATTATCTACTATGGCACCTCTTCCTCCACCTACTCCTACTCCATCGACGTCAATAAGGTGACCCAATATACCCTGCGGAATCTTCCGCTGGGGACCTGGTATTTCTCCGTAACGGCATACGATTCCCGCGGAAACGAAAGCTCGTTTTCAAATCAGCTCAAAAAATCGATCGAGTGACATACTAGGAAGACGTCATGCCCGGGGAAGTAGAAAATCGGGCCGGAAAACCTCACAGAAGGCGAAAAATATTTCAATTTTCTCCGAACAGGCGAATCTGCCTGCCCTGTGTTAAAATCTTACTATTATAAAATAGTGAATAAATTAGAAAATGATATTATACTATATAGTAGAGAAATCGGTAATCTCTCATAAAAAAAGTTTCTTGGACGAGGCATGTGAAGGCGCAGCAGTTCCCTCTTCATGAAGAGAAAACTGTTTTCTTTCAACTTATTAGATGGCTTTTGGGAGCTGTTACACGCGTAAGACCGATGATTTAATTTCAAGTTTGCTAAGAAGCAATTTAAAAGGAGGTTGATTATGGAAAGGAAATTAGCCAAAGAAGTTACCAACAAGGAAACCACTGCTCGGGAGGATATGGAAAAGTGGTTCGAGGAGACGATGAGCAAAACATTCCCCTTCTTCGGGCCCTCATGGTGGCCGAAGAGTCGCATCATGGAAGATGATAGGCTGAAGCCATCTGTCGACATATACGAAGAAGGTGATGATGTGGTTTTGAAAGCGGAATTGCCGGGCCTGACAAAAAACGATATCTCCGTCACTCTGAGGGATGAGCTCATCACCATCACCGGCGAAAAGAAACGGGAGGAAAAAATTGATCGGGAAAACTATTACCGGGTTGAGGCTTCCTACGGATCGTTTTCCCGTACCTTCCGGCTCCCGGTGATGGTGCAGGGAGACAAGGTAAAGGCGAAATTCAAGGATGGAATACTGGAGATACGGATCCCGAAGTCCGAGGAAGAGAAGAAAAAGGGTATCAAAATCGACATAAAATGATTAGCAGGTAAGAGATGCCCGGTGAGGCGCCGGGCATCTTCCCTTTCAATCTTGATGATCCGTACCGGAAAAACGATCTCCCACAGAAACGCCCGAAATACAATCCGATGGGCTTCCAGCGAGAATGCACTTTTTACGTGTTTCAAACCAAGGTGAGGACAAACTTGTCTTCGAGGTCTACCTGCCGATGACCTGCCGGAGCAAAGAGAGTATCTGATCCGAGTATTTGTTGTATACGACAACAACGAGAATCACGAACAGCACGATCTTGACGATGGGCCAGACATTGATTTTTTTCTCTTTCTTTTTGACCCTTTCGATCGACTCGAGCTGTTCCTCGGCAGTTTTCAGGATTTTCCCGCATGAGATGCACTTCATAGCACCGGCCACGAGTCTCTTTCCACAGTGGTGGCAGTAAGTATATTGCATATTTGGAATCCTTTCCCCTTTTCTTCCTCTCTGTATGATCGGAATATTTTTCTCAAGCTTTAGCCCCCACCGACACACGAATTTTCCCTGGAAACCCCTTACCGAAGCACCGGATCAACGGGACGATATCAGTTGACCACTCCGGTATTCCGCTGCCATTTACCCCCTGTCTGCCCGAATGCAGCCGCGCAGCGTAACACACCCACAGCAGATCATGTATGCAGAGATGCCAGAAGGTCGCATCTCATGGTTCAATGACGGCAAAGGTTACGATTTCATTGAACAGGAAGACGGACCGAACGTTTTCGTCAATTTTCTTCGATATGAATCTGTTCAGGAGCTTGGAAGAAGAAAATACGGCTTAGCTTATAACAACCTGGGGACCGAAAGGGCCTCAGGCTGTAAATGAAACGAAAATTCTCTACGGTCAAATTCCCCGAGAAACGTATAAAATCCCTTGAAATTCACAGGCTTTTTATATTCTCCCTACGGGTCTCGGTATTCATAAGCATCGGTTCACATCAACCGGGTGTTGACTGAACGAAAATAAAGCTGATTTTCATCAGCATGAAGCAAGGTAGTATCCAGCCTTCTCAATCGACCTCTTTGAGGATAGAGATAGTGAGCTTTTGAATGCCGAAAGCGAGCGCCCTGTCTCTCTCTCCGGGGCCCATGGCGATATCCACCCTGTTCTTATAGCGTCTGTTCATCCTGTCCAAAACGACGCATTCGCCGTAATTCTCGATGTGCAACCGCGTTCCGAAGGGGAAGCTATTTGTGGCACAGATCCTCTCTCCCTGAGCGACCTTTTCGCAGAGATTTTCTCCCGTTGCGCCAACGCATGGATTATCGTCCGTCTGCTCTAAAATACCCACGTTGTAGGCGGTGACCTCCCTGATCATTTCCCTGACAACCTCGTATACCTTCGGCGTGCTCTCGTCCACTTCAAGAAAGCTCATTTCCAGTTTGAATATTCCCCCCCCGGGACCTTGGGCACCGATGCTCAAAACAGACGGTGTAAAGCTCATCGCCGCCAATACTAAAACGATTACGAGGGAAACTGCTCTGCCCGGTGTAGCCAATTTTTCCCGCTTTGTCGATGAGCCCTTTTCATTCCCGCCGGGGTCAAACGCTTGTTTCATTTCAAATCTCCCCTTCCTCCCCACAATCGATCAAGGGTGAGAAAATACGTTCTTTCTTCATATAAATGAGATATAGGAGAGTATTTCGCAGTTTCATCAATATGCAGACCAAAACCGATTACGAAAACGCACTCGCGTCAAACCCAAAAGATGCCGAGGCTCATTTCACCAGGGCTCTTGCCTGTGAAAAAGCCGGAAAGCGGAGCGAGGCTACCGAGAGTTTCCGGGGCTTTCTATGGAGCGCCCCGGAGGGCCCCGGGTATGGGATCTGCTGAGAGTATGCCTGTGAAAGAATCATCGAGCTGGAAAAACACTTTCATGATGATGTCAAAGGAAGGGAATACTGAACGGTGCCATTTCGGCATTTATTTTTTTCAGATCAAAATATTTTGAATCGTTTTGGCCAGCTCTTTCGCCGGAAAAGGTTTCTGAAGGAGAACTACCCCCTCTCTCTCTATATCGTGGTCATGGATGACGCTGTCGTCATACCCCGAAATGAAGAGAACCTTGATAGCCTGATTTTTCTGCCTTATCTGCTTGGCAACATCCTTGCCGCTCATGCCGGGCATTATCACATCGGCAACGAGCAGATCGATATCCCCTCCCATCTCTTCGAAAAGTGATATGGCCTCTTCACCGCTTGAGGCTGTTGTAACCGTGTATCCCATCATTTCGAGCATGGCCTTCAACGATTCCCGGACGTCGGGGTTGTCCTCGGCCAAGAGAATCCTTCCCGAACCTCCGCTCATCGAAGTCGGCTCCTCAGGCTTCTCTTCGAAATCGGCAGCAGCTTTATCACAGACGGGCAAGTAGATATGAAAACTGGCGCCCTTCTCCGGTTCACTGTCGACCCAGATATACCCGTCGTTTTGCTTGACGATACCGTAAACCGTGGAAAGTCCCAGCCCGCTCCCCTTGCTCCTGCCTTTCGTGGTGAAAAAAGGCTCGAAAATATTATCTTTTATTTTATCCGGTATCCCGATCCCCGAATCGGAAACGGACAGATGGACATAGCGGCCCGTCTTCTGCTTCGGATACTTCTTCAGGAGATCCGCGTCAACATCCGTGTTTTCCGTTTTTATGATCGCCCGCCCGCCGTGAGGCATGGCGTCCCGTGAGTTGACCAGGAGGTTAGCGAGGATCTGCTCCACCTGAGAGGGGTCGATCTCCACGTTCCACAGATCCTCATCGAGTTCCGTCACCAGCTCGACGTCCTCGCCGATGATCTGCTTCAACATCTTTTCCATTTTCATCACCACGTCGTTCAGCCTCACTACCAACGGTTTGATGGGCTGCATCCTGCTGAAAGCGAGAAGCTGCTTTATAAGGGTGGCGGCCTTATCAATGCTATCGACGGCCGAATCCATCTTTTCCACTATCTCGTCGCTGTGCGCGTGCTTGATCCTGACGATATCGCAAAATCCCGTGACAGCCCCGAGATAGTTGTTGATATCATGGGCGATCCCGCCGGCGAGCCTCCCCACCGCCTCCATCTTCTGGGCATAGAGAAATTGCCTTTCGAGGGCTTTCTGCTCGGTGACGTTGCGCATGATTCCCCGGTAACCGATGACCTTCCCGTCGCCGTCTATGACCAGGTTGCCGGTAACCAGGACGATTACCTCCTGGCCGTTTTTCCTCCGCAGGGTAAGCTCATAATCTTTTACAAACCCATTTGTTTCTATGGCTTTTGTGAACTCTTCCCTGTCCGAGGGATGAACGTAGATCTCCTTGGTTATGTCGATTTCCATCAGCTCTTCCCTCGTTGCGTAGCCGAAGAGCTCCACCCCAGCAGGGTTAACGTCCGCAAACTTCCCGTCCGTTGTCGTGATGTAAATGACATCTTTCGATTCCATGAAGAGACGCCGGTATTTTTCCTCCGAATACCTGAGCAGTTCCATCGCTTTCTTTCCCTCAGTTATATCGAGCAATATACCGATGACTGCCGGTTTCCCGTTGAGCATGGTCCGTGAGCCCTGGACCTCTACATCCCGCAGCTCCCCATCACTGCGTTTTAACCGGAAACCGTACCGCATGCTCTGTGCTTCTCCATCGATCCGTTTCCTCAAATTCTCGAGGACCATTGCCTGGTCTTCGTCCGCCACAAGATCGACAACAGGCTTCGAAGAGATCATCTCCTCCTGCGTGTAGCCGCATATTTCTGCAAGCGTGGGGTTCACGTAGGGAAACTTTCCATCCTGAATGATGTAAATGCCCACGAGAGACTGCTCAACCAGTTTCCTGAACTTTTCTTCCGCAGCCACGAGGCCTTCTATAGCGCGCTTTTGCTCCGTGACCTCACGCACGATGGCGATAACCTCGTCTTCCTTGCCAGTCACGAATCGGGCCTCGTAATCGCGCAAGATCCCGTTTGCCGTCAGCTGAAACTCAGCTATCTGAACGTCACCGGAACTCAGTGCGCAGGCGATGCAGTGCATGAACTTTAGCGCTGCATCACGGGGCAAAACTTCAAAAACCCTCCTTCCTATCGGGTTCCCATAAACAGTCTGAAGATCAACCGACTTCGATGGCTTGTAATCGGTGACGGTTCCGTCACCTTGGAGGGAAAATATCAAATCCGGGATGGCATCGATCAGTGCCAGGGTCTTCGCCTCATTTTCACGAAGCGACACCATCATCCGCCTGATACTGTCGCTCATAAATGCGAACTCATTGATGCCTTTGTATTCGGGCAGTTGGCCTCTCGTGATGGGGGTGATGATACCTTTCGTCGCACCCCTGATCGAGCTCCTTAAGTAATAGAAGAGGATGAAGGCGGCTACGACGATAACACTTCCCATCGATAGATATATCCGCCTAAGCTTGTTAACGAGCCCCGCGTAGACCGATGCATCTTCCGCCAGGACGATGTGCCAGTCCCACGGTTGAAAATGGAAGAGGTAGGTGTAGTATTTTTTCCCGCCGTAGGTCAGGAGATTGACGACGTTTTCCTTGGACCCATAATCTATTGTTTCGAAGAGGTCGACGGATTTGTCTCCCCCGAAGACCATTTTCTGACTCCGGCCGTCATACACGTATCCCACGAACTTATTGTTCCGCATATAGTCTTCGATCAGGCCGATGGTGAGTCCCTTCCTGATTCTCACCGCCCTTTCGTCCCCCATCTGGCCGGACTTCATCAGTTGATCCAGGCTATTGTTCAAATTGTCGTAAATGTCGTGAGAAGCCCCCTTTATATTTTCTTTGATCCGCTCCTCTACAAAATCGGAAACCGAACTGAGCAAAAAGAAATAGAGCCCTATCCCTAATAAAAAGAGGATGACGATGATAGGAGTAACGGCACGAAAGGTAAGGCTGTTGTATATCTTCTGACTGTTTTCCTTCATCACGAGCTCCGCGCCCCCTCCGGAGGAAGGGGTTTCACCTATTTCACTGCTACTTGAAAGACTGGCTCTGCAGTTCTGAGCTCTTTCGGCCAGACAATTTCCTTCTTCCCTGCCTGCCACTGGACGATGACGGGAAAGTGCCGGATCTGCATCCCTGTCTCATCCACCCCGTAACGGCCGATGATGCTCGTAATGTCCATATTGGACAGAATATCCCTGATATCATTGCGAACGAGACTCTTGGCCTTCTCAACCGCAGCAGCGAGAATACCTCCGGCAGCATAAGCTGTAGCCGCATGATAGGAAGGTCTTACGCCGTAGGTTTCATAGAAAGCATCGTAGAAATGCTTTGAACCGGGAAAGCTCGACAATTCGTGAAATTCCCACTGGGATGACGAAAATACTCTCTCCGAGTCCTCCCCGAGCTTTTCATAAAACGCGTTAACCACTGGTCCGACCGATGCAAAGTAGGCTTTTGGATCCCATCTGACTCGTCTCAGAGACTCCTTCATGTTTACCGATTCGTTGAAGTGACCGCACACGATGAGGACCTCCGCACCGGAAGACTTCGCCATTCTGGCAAACTCATCGAGATCCGTTTTCCCTTTTTTAAATCGCTCGAATACGAGGATATCGAGGCCGAACCTCTCGGCCCATTTTTTCGTTCCGTCAGAAATGGACTTTGAGAATGAGTCATCGGCAGAGACTATGGCCAACGATCGAAATCCCTGCAAGACGAGCAGCTCGAGGAAACCGACGGCATATTTGCTCGCCGGGGTGGAGACGCCGAAAAGATACCGGTACCCTTTCTGCCATAAACTGTCGGCTGCTGCCCCGGAAACGAGAAGGGGGAACTTCTCTTTTTCCGTTATCGGCGCTACGGCCTCGGCTATCCCGCTCGAATAGGGTCCCTGGAGAAGATCCACCCCGTCCTTTTTTATCAATTTCCGGTAGAGCATCCGAGCAGTTACCGGATCGCTTTCGTCGTCGTAGATTACCACCTCAACCTGTCTACCCAGGATTCCGCCCTTCTCGTTGATATGATTTTCCCAGAGCTTGAAACCCTTTTTTTGCATGTCTCCCAACTTGGCGTACTTCCCCGTCAGGCCCAGTGTAAGACCGATCCTTATAGGCTCCGACGCCACCGTGGGACGAACAAGGAGAAAAATAAGCAAAATCGGGATAATATATTTTTTCATCTGATAGCCACCTCCCTGCATCAATCAGTTTTTTCAACCACTTCCGCCATTTTCGGGAAAACATGGTGTCCCAACTGATTGAGGATATTACGATTAATAATCTTTCCTCCTGCTAGATCGACAAAACGGAGGGATGACTTGAGCGTGAAGCACGCTCATTCTTCTCGGAAGGGGGGATTTTCTCCTGTTATTCCCGGCGGATGAAAAGGAAAACTGGAATCTTTTACAAATCAGAGGAGAGTGAAACTTCGGAGCATCTCTTATTCTGGGTTTTCCTTGACTCCCGGAACCCGGGTTTTTGCCGCAAAGTTACCCCTATACAAAATTGGGAGATTGAACACTATTTGCCGCTCTCCATAGACTCACTGCTTTCTTCCCACCAACTTTGCCAGGCGGCTAAGTCGGGGCCCAGATCTGTGCCGCTTATCTTCTTCAGCGACCTCTCCGCCGCCTCTCGTGTCTGGAGGTCCTCGTCTTTCAGCGCGTCGATTAAGGCTGGGACGCCATCCCTGCTGCCCAACTTCCCCAGTGATTCGGCCGCCCCCCTCCGGACGCGCCCCTCTTGATCGCGCAGGGCGTCGATGAGCGGGGCTGTCCCGCGCGGATCTCCGATCAAACCCAGCGAGACGGCAGCGTTGACCCGAACGTCAGCGTCGCCATCGGTGAGCGCTTCGGCGAGAGTTCCCAGCGCCCTCTCGTCTGCCAGAGCGCCAAGGGCAGAGGCCGCACCTGCACGTACGACAGGGTCCTCATCGCCCAGCGCTTGTGTGAGAAACGGCAGGGCACGTCTGTCTCCGATCTCTCCCAATGCAGCGACGGCATTTCTCCGGGCGCCCCACACTTCATCCTGCAGGACCACTGCAAGAGGCAGGACCGCCCGGGGATCTTTGATCTTCCCCAGAGGAACGATGGCGTTAATCCGTATCTTCCAGTTCTCGTGAAAAAGAGCCCGAATGAGAGGCTCTACGGCAGGCTCCCCGATCTTAACCAGCAAGGACGCCGCTTCCTCCCGGACGGAACGGCTTTCGTCGTTCAGAGCTCCCACCAGGGGTTCCACCTGACCCGATTCCCCGAGGGCACGCACCGCTCCCGTCCTGATATATTCGTCTCCGTCCTCAAGGGCTGCCAGTAAGGGGGGCACGGAGCGATGATCACCGATGGCGCCGAGAGACTCGGCAGCGGCCCTGCGCACCCTCAGGTCTTCGTCGTGGGTGAGAACATCAGCCAGAGGCTCTACCGCCCTCGTATCCTTCAGGGAACCGAGCGCCTCAGCCGCTCGGTTCCTCACATCGGCGCTCTCATCTTCCAAAGCGGCTATAAGGGGGGCAACTCCCCGGGGGTCGCCGATCATCCCCAGCGCAAACGCTGCACCCTCCCTCATTTTCCAATCGTCACTCCCCATTGATTGTAAAAGGGGGATCACGGCGCTGTCTCCGAGCGTACCCAGAGAACGCGCCACATCTCTCCTCACATCGCTGTCCCCCGAACCGAGAGCGGAGACGAGACGTGAAACGGCGCTCTCTCCGTAATTTCGGACGATTCCCGAGGCAGCTTCTCTGACGCGATGGTCCTCATCCGCTAGCGCGCCGATGTAGAGATCGATCGAGCCCCGCTCCCAAAACTGGCCGAGCGCCCGAATCGAGCTCAACCGGACGTTTGCATCCTCATCCTTGAGTGATTCTATGAGAAAGCGTGCAAAACGGGGTTCCCCAATTTCTCCCATGGCAGCAGCCGCCATCTCCCGGGTTCTCGGATGTTCATCCTTGAGAAGGGACACGAGCAGTTCCGCTGCCTCCGGGCCCCTGATGATGGCGAGCGACTCGGCCACTTTCCACAGCGCGTCGGGGTTACCACTCTCGAGCATATCTCTTATGTGGCTCATCGTGCGGTCGTCGTCTATTTCCTGCAGGGCTCTCGCTGCGCCCAGGCGTACCTCTCTCTCACTGTCTTTGAGAGCAAAAACGAGGGGCTCGAGCGCAAAAGTGCCACCCATTCTCCCCAGTGCCTCCGCAGCCGCTCTTCGCACGTTTGCATCTTCATCTCCCAGCGCCGCGGCGAGGGATTCCGCCCCGCGCTGATCTTCAATCTTACCAAGGGCCCTCACAGCCTCTTCCCGCACAACCGGGTCTTCGTAAGTTGCAGCAACCATCAATGGCGCCACGGCCCGGCTGTCTTTGATATCACCGAGGGCGGCCGCAGCCTTCCCGCGGACAGCAATGTTATCGTCCTGGAGTGCCTGAATGAGAGGGATCACAGAAGGATTCCCTATTCCGACGAGGGCCTCTTTCATCACATCCTGGACCCTCCCCCCCTTTATTCCCGCCCCGGCAGGGACTTCTCTGACGTCGGAAAGCAGCGGGATCATGTGAGGGACGGCAAGAGCCGCCCCCTCTCTCATTTCACCAAGCCGGAGGGCGGCCATCGCCCGTATCCCCGGGTCAGGTGAGCGAAGTGACTCGATCTCCCCCTCGACGACCGCCCGAAGTGTCTCGGGGGGCTCTTCGTAGCCTGCCTGTTTCCTGGCACAGCCAGGCTGCCAGGCCAGGATCAGCGCGACGGCCAGAAGTGAAATCGAGTGCTTCCCCATTCCCTTCAAAAATAGCGCTCCTTTCATATGCAGCAATCCCCCTTCCAGGTAATCACGGGGCATCCTGCAGGAAAATGCGAAATATTATTTTCCCCCGGGACGATGCTTCAAGAGCCCGGGTAGCAACGGTCTGATACCGTAAATTGTATTAAAAGAGGAGGGACGCGACAAAAAAAATGTGTCTTCTCACACCCAATCGATCGATCCCGGCCCGGCGGACATTCCTCTTGGCCGGCTTCTCCCCATCAGGGCTGCCGGCACGGAACAATATATTTTCCCCCGCAGAAATACCGTTGTCACCTTGCTTTTCGTCGTTTATGATCAAAACAGGAATTTCGGATGGGTTGAGCATGCGGATGAAAAAGAAAAAGCCCAGGATCAAAGTTCTTGAGTGGCCGGCAATACCCGTGCCCACTCCCGAAGAGGTCTACGGTCTCACGCCGGATGAAAAAGCAAAAATCGAACGTGAACTGAAGAAGGGCAAATCAGGGAAAGAGGAAAAAGGCTCGTCCTGAACGGGGGTTCCCCGAAAGCGCCTTCCCGGCAGACGATGCATTCGGGGGTGCCCGATACAATTCTACAAAAGTGAAAATTATTTTGAACTTTGTAGGATGCAAAATACCCCCACGCCGAAAGAAAAAACTGAAAAATCGAATATTTCTTTCGCGCATCTAAATAAGTAAAATGGACTTCGTGAACCTGCGCGGAAAAATATACCTGAATCTGACAATCTTGCTTCTCGTCACTTCCGGGCAAAAAGATTTATGGGCAGACGATACAAAACGTGCAACGGAAACCGGGGGCAACGTTGCCGTATTCGAGAAGCTCGGGGATCACGTTCCCCTCGGCCTGGAATTTGTCAGCGATGAGGGGAATAACGTCATCCTGCGCGACCTCGTCGACAAACCGACCGTCATATCACTGATCTATCTGAGCTGCAGGCACGCCTGCCCTATGCTGTTGAACGGCATCGCAGAAGTGCTCAGAAAGACCGACCTGACCGCAGGGAAAGACTTCAACCTCATCACGGTGAGCTTCGACGTGAATGACACCGCCGCCGTTGCGGCGGAGACGAAGAGAAACTATATCCAGGCCATCGGAAAGCCATTCCCCGCAAATGAGTGGAAGTTTCTCACCGGTACGAAGGAAAATATCACAAAATTAACCGAAGCGGTCGGTTTTTCGTTCAAAAGGGAAGCAAACGGAATGTTCACCCACCCTGTCACGCTCATCGTCCTCTCGAAGGAAGGCAAGGTAACACGGTACCTGAGCGGAACCACCTATTTGCCCTTCGACCTCAAAATGGCCGTGACGGAAGCCTCGGAAGGCAGGGTCGGGGCGGTCCTGAAGAGAGCATTCCTGTACTGTTTCAGCTATGACCCCGCGAGCAGGAGATATGTGTTCAATGTTCTGAAAGTGTTCGGTACCGTTACCCTTATCTTTGTAGGCTCCTTCATCGCATATCTCATAGTAACGGGAAAAAAACACAGAAGCGAAACGAGGTAACCGAAAGGTGTCGGAAGGGGAAAAAGAATCCACGGACGGACGGGAAAGTTACCTGGACGTGAAGGGAAAATACCGGGGGATCTACTCCTGGATATTTTCTACCGACCACAAGAGGATCGGGATCCTCTACCTGACTTCACTCATGATCTTCTTCTCCGTGGGAGTGTTCCTGGGACTCGCCATGCGGCTCGAACTGATCAGCCCGGGGAAGACCATAATGAACGCACAGACTTACAACGCCACGTTCACCCTCCACGGGGTGATCATGATCTTCCTCTTCATCATTCCCGGGATTCCCGCCGCGCTGGGCAATTTTTTCCTCCCCCTCCAGATAGGCGCGAAAGACGTGGCCTTCCCGAGAATAAACCTGCTCTCGTGGTGGCTCTACATTGCCGGGGCCTCCCTGGCGATCACATCCCTCTTCACGGGAGGAGGGCCGCCCGATACGGGCTGGACCTTTTACGCGCCCTACAGCCTGGAAACGGGTACCAACGTCCCTCTCGCTGTCTTTGCCGTTTTCATCCTCGGTTTCTCATCGATATTGACGGGGTTGAATTTTGTGACCACCATGCACAGACTGCGTGCACCGGGGATGAAGTGGATGTGGATGCCCCTCTTTCCCTGGTCCCTCTACGCCACCGGGTGGGTGCAGATTCTCGCCACGCCGGTAGTCGGCATCACGCTGCTCCTCATCATAATCGAACGGTATTTCGGCATCGGGGTTTTCGATCCCGCCAAGGGGGGTGATCCCATACTTTACCAGCACCTCTTCTGGATTTATTCCCACCCTGCTGTGTATATCATGATACTCCCGGCGATGGGGGCGGTGTCGGAGATCATCCCCACCTTCGCCAGGAGGACGATCTTCGGGTACAAGGCTATCGCATTTTCGAGTGTGGCGATCGCGTCCGTGGGGTCTCTCGTCTGGGCCCACCACATGTTCACCAGCGGCATTAGCGATACCGCGCGGGTGGTCTTTTCTCTTCTCACCTTTCTCGTCGCCGTTCCGAGTGGAATAAAAGTTTTTAACTGGGTCGCCACATTCTACCGTGGTTCCGTCAAGAGAGATACGCCCCTTTTGTTTACACTTTCCTTCATCTTTCTTTTCTCGATCGGGGGCCTGACAGGCCTCATGAACGGTGCTCTGGCTTTGAACCTTCACATTCACGACACCTACTTCATCGTGGCCCACTTCCACTACGTCATGTTCGGAGGAACGGCCTTCGCATTCTTCGGTGGGATCCATTACTGGTTTCCGAAGATGTTCGGGAAGATGTACGACGAAAGAAAGGCAAAAATAGCCTGGTTCACCCTCTTCATCGGCTTCAACATCCTCTACTTT
>CAYFXN010000041.1:0-15919 GCA_964347065.1 uncultured bacterium
TCTTTTCACACTTACTCTTAATAATCTTATCGGCTATTTTTCTCATTCCTTGAGCCTGCGTGGTGAGAATTGTTGGACTAATCGGACGCTATCGGGATCGAATTTATCACCGGATGAGAACGCGGAACCCGATAGGTTGAACGGTTTTCCTATGGACACTGAACCCTGGACTCTGAACTGTATCTCTGCTTTCGGCTTTTCCTGTTACCCCGGCTATCTCTTCTCCGTGTGGAGCGGGTAGGTCCCAAAACAGACAGCCTTGAACAACGGTTCGTAGGGAGAGCCCGGAAACACGGGATACCACGGTTCCGCCGGGCTGGCGACGCTGCTCATGAGAGACCCCTCCCGGTCGTAATCCTCGATGCGCACGCTCGCTAATTTTTTCGCCGAACAGTCTATTTTCAGCGATGAAACGGAGTAGGCGTAGCCCTCATCCCGGTACCGGTAAACGTATCTGTGTTTCACCTGCACGTTCACCAGATTGTAACCGAGCCACTCGACACTCTCCCTGTCGAAAGAGAGCTGCCCGTGCACACCAGCCGACTCCAGCCTCTCCCAGTCCGCCCCGGGCAACCTGCCCGGATACGATGCCGAGACGAGGAGCCAACCACCGATGAAAACAAAAACCCATAGCTTTTTCATCTCATCCCCTCCGCCGGTCTGGCTGAGCCTTTTCAGTCACCTCTCACATAGGCGAGTATCGCCTCTGCCACCTCTTCCGCCTCATCCAAGGTCAGCCTTCCCAGCTTCGCGAATCTCCCGCCGACGGTCCTTGAGATCTGGATCTTTTCCTGTCCGCCCGCGTACTGCCTCACCTCGACGCTGATCCCCTCGTCGCCACCATCGACCAGGGCCTGGATCAATTTGTCCTTTTCCGGATCGTAAGCCATATCACGTCCCTTTCTTATCTCCCTTTTTCAATGCAAACTCCTCCTGTTCCACCCGCCGCATCAAAACCACCGGTTTGCCTTTCTTCGTTATAACCACCTCCTCACCAGATACCTCGATCTCCTGCACTATCTTCGTAGCCGAAAGCCGCAGTTCCGTTACGGTTCTGAACTTCATCTCGCCAATCCCGTTTATATTACTATTTTTCTTACCTTTATATGCTTACTATAAAAGAATATAAAAGTCTTTTTTTTCATGAAGCTTTTAATACCATTTTTATAGTACTATGTAAAGACTTTTTTTCCGTAAAACCGGCCCGATCGATTTTCCGTCCCCGAAATGCCTATACATCGGTAGAAACGCCCCGCTGTATGGAAATTTTTCCACAAAATCGGCAATTAATTATCCAGATCGGGATGGCGAGGGCAGGTAAAGCATTGAAAACGTTACGGGGCTCTCCTGGTACGGAACTTGCCTTTCCTTACGAGAGATGGTTACGAACAAGAATTCTATCGCCGTGCTCCAAAGGGATATGCCGGAGATAGAAATATGGCTGATAATAAAAGAGAAATAGGTCGTCCACCGGGCGAACGGGGCATCGAGGTTGAGGGGTGCAAAATCGCGCTGAGCATCCTGGTGGGGGCTCTGTGCGGCACCGTCTTCGTCGCCACGCTCTTTCTGGCAGATTTCAGGAGCTCCATGGGGACGATCGAGGACGCAGTTACCCGGAAACACGCGGAAATGCACGACCCGGAAAACGTGATGCACTATCTGTCCTCGGTGAAAAAGATCTACCGAACCATCAGGACGGTATCTCCCTTTGTTTCCGAGGCGAGGGCAAAACGGATCGCCCCGATGTTCAAGCACATCTCCGACGAGAGTGGAATTCCCATCAGTACATGCCTGCTGATCGCCAAAGTTGAGAGCGACTTCCGCGCCGTCAGGTCAGGAGACGATTTCGGGATCATGCAGATAAACCGGTTCTGGCTGAACCGATATAACGTGAACCCCGAAGAAGCTATGAAAGACTGGAACAACCTTCAATTGTTTGTAAAAATCATAAGAGAACTTTCCGACAAGCCGCTCAGCTATTACCACTCGTGGACCCCCAGCGTCAGAGCACGGTACGAGAAGCGTTTGGAAACGTGGGCGGCACACTTCTGATCCTCCCGCAATTTTAATAAGAGTTCAGGGTACCTCCCCGTCGTTACCCTCCCCGCAACGATCTTCGGCACCCACGCGGCCATTTACCACCTCCCTGTTTTTTTTCGGCAGGCCCCGCCGGTAGTGCCAGATTCCCACCACCACACCGGCCACCAGCATTGCCACGTAGAAGACCATGAACCAAAACAGCATGGCGCCCCCTTTTCGACAGGTCCGAAACGGTGGAGGTGCCACCTTCCTTATTCTCGCTTATGAACATTTACCGGGAAACGGCTCCCCCTCTGCCCGCTCTCCTGCCTCCCTATTCATCGACAAATTATCGGGAAATTTAAACACAATTTTTACAGGCGTCTCCATCGCAAAAGCCACGCCGCCCTGATCCCGGCATTTACTTCCCCGGATTTGTGAAATGATGGAAAATCAACTATCATAAGTGGCAGACCGGGAGCATTACTCCACAAACTGGCACGCTTCCACCGGGACGCCTGATCCTGTTACGCTGACACCCTGAAGACACCAACCGAATGAGAATGAGTTGCCGGAGCCCGCTGGATGAAAGACAAGGTCCTCATCATCACTCCCTGCTCGGAACGCAAACGACGGGGAGGGGACCCCGCCCTGACATGGAAGAGAGAAAAATCGGCGGCGGCAAGGCTGTCCCCGAAGAGCGCCTCCCGTCTCATCGACTCCCGGAGGATTCTCAGGAAGCGGTTTCGGTTTTCCGACGGGAAAGACCTGGGCGGGCAGCGCGATGGAACGGCTCCCCTTTTGCCTGCTTCAAGGCGTTACGACGGGAATCTCTACAGGAAGATCGACGAGGCGCTCTGGGTGAATCTTTCCGCTTCCGAATCGATCGACCTGCTCATCGTCTCCACACTTTATGGGATCGTAACACCGGGGGAAGCCATCAGGGAATACGACCTCTCCATGGACCGTGCATTTATCCGGTTGAGACTCAGCCTGAGGCAATGGTGGATCAACCGGGGGATACGGTCGCTCCTGGCAGAATTTGTCAGGAGAAACCGGTACTCCGTCGTCCACGACTTCCAGAGCAGCTCCTACGTGGGGGTGGCCGACCTCAACGATTATGACCCGCTCTACTCTCATGGAAGAAATGTCGACCTCAGGCACCACACCTATCCGGGCCTGGGGTCCGGCGCCGATCACCACCGGGGAAGGGATGTGAAAAGTCTCCTGGAGAAATACCTTGCCTGAATGATCACCCAGGAAAACAGTTCAAAGTTCCGGGTTTTGCGTTCATAACCCAGATACAAAGAAGAATAGAACATCAGATAGCAGTAATGGGAACCCGGGAACAGTCTCAAATGTTAGACCATCCGCAATTCTGATGTCAGGAGAACCTGTTCGGTTCCGTATTTGCATTTTGCATTCCGCCTTACCAATCAGAGCTTGAGCAGTTCCCTCGCCTTTTCGACTATCTCCTCTACAGAGATACCGTCTTCACATTTTTCTGTGTCCACGCACTCTTTCTTGAGACAGCCTGTGCATTCGACTGAGGCCTGAATATACCTGTGTGATGGACCCACAGGAGCGTTCCTCTCACCTCTCGTAGCCCGGTAAAAAGAAAGCGTCTTCCCGCCGATTGCTGCAGCGAGATGAACCGGGCCCGTGTCGGGGCCGATGGTTATGTCCATCAGCGAGAAGAAGGCAGCGAGTTCCCGAATCGTCAAAGAGGGCACCAGTCTCAAAGGATTTCTCTTGCGAGCCGCAAAACCTTCGATGATATCTTTCGCAACCCGTTCTTCCTCTCCATCCCCCCAGGTAAAATATAAATCCATATTGTCGGCCCCAAACGCAGAAAGCAGCGCCGAAACGATCGCTGTCCACTTCCTACCGGACAATCTCTTCGTCTCCCAGGTCGTCCCGTGGTGGATGGCGATATTGATTTTTCCAGAGTCCATCCCCATCTTTTTCCGCACATCTTCTCTAAGCCCCGCGGGGATAAAGATGCTCGGGTAGAGCTTGACCCCTTCGATAGAGTCTCCCACCGCACCGGTTACGACCCGCAGGATCCTCCGGGAAATATGCACGTCGCTCTTCAGTAGAGGAACTTTCCTGTTCGTAAACAGAAGGTTCGGCATCTCCCTGACGCCCCCTCTGTCGAAGCCGTACCGCAGCTTCGCACCCGAGAGAAAGGAGACGACACCGCTTTTCAGATTCCCCTGTACATCGATGCACAGGTCGAAGCGCTGACTGCGCATCGCTTTTATGAGTCCTGTAGCTTCTCGAACGCTGCCTGCGGCGAACAGTTTATTCCATCTGCGCATTGGGAGGGAATAAACACCATCGAGATATGGGCTGTCCTCCAGCAGACCCACGAACCGGGTATCGACAGCCCAGTAAATCACCGAATCGGGGGACAGCTTTTTGATCACGGGTAGTATAGGCATGGTATGGACAACATCACCAAAGGCGCTTATTTTGACGATCAGTATCTTCAACGATGGTTTCCCCTTTGAAAAACAGAGTGATTGCACTGTATTATAATCTATGACGTATAGAGAAGACTCTTATCCATTACTTTCACAAGTATAAAAGATGAAGGTCGCTGATTATATAGAATGTATCATTATAAAAATTTTATTTTTCCTCCTTTCGGTTATCCCATTCCCGATCCTTTCCGCGATGCTGAGAGGGCTCGCCCGATTAGCTTACATAGCCGGGTTCAGGCGCCGGATCGTCATGACAAACCTGAGAGCTGCCTTCGGAGAAGGGGTTCCGAAAAAGGAGCTGGAAAAAATAGCACGCGCCTGCTACGCCGAGTTCGGCCTGACGATGTCGGAAATTGCGAAGCCTGCCTATATCATCAAGAACTGGCGGGAGATCTTCCACGTGGTGGGTGCCCAGCACCTTGACAGGGAGCTGCAAAAGGGGAAAGGAATCGTCATCCTGACGGGCCACATCGGCAACTACATTGCGGGCGGCTACCTCTACAAAAGCCTCGGCTACCGGGTAAACGTGGTGAGCAAAAACCTGAAGAGCGAAGCCGCCAACCGGGAATTCATCAGGTTTTTCGAACGATACGGGAGCAGGCTCATCAAGATAACGGGACAGAGGAACGACCCCGCAGGCGGCCTGAAAATCTTACGGGCCCTGAAAAAGGGCGAGGTGGTGGTGATCATGAACGACCAGGATGCCGGGCCTGAAGGGTACGAGAGCACCTTTTTCGGCCTGCCCACCTACATCCCCGCCGGACCCGCTCAGTTTATCTTCAAATCGGGAGCCAGCGTCATCACCGCTTTCGCCGGCAGAAAGAAAGGGAAAATTGTTATTGTATTCCAGGAGCCCATCGATTACTCCCCGGCAAAAGACGCCGGCGAGGCCGGGAAAATAATATTCGACGAATACACGAGGAGATTGGAGGAAAAAGTGCGGGAGATGCCGGACCAGTATTTCTGGCTCCATAAAAAATGGAAGTCGCTGCCCGATATCAGGGCGGCGTACACGGGGAGCTGAATGAATATCCTCGTTCTGAGATACCGGTTCATCGGTGACACGATTCTCACCGTCCCTTTCCTTCGTAACCTGAGAAGGGCCTACCCGGACGGGAAGATCGATATGGTCGTGGCACCCCATTCCTCCGATGTGCTTATCGGTACCCCCTATGTGGACGAGTTCATCATTTACGATCCCCCCACCATACATGCCGACAGCAGGGGCACACACAAAACGATCACGTCCAAGATAGCGTTCATCTCTTCCCTCAGGGGGAGAGGGTACGACAAGGCCTACGTCTTGAAGCGGTCTTTCTCGAGCGCTCTCATCGCATACCTGACAGGTGCCAGGGAGAGGATCGGCTTCGAAACCGAAAAGCGGGGGTTCCTCCTCACGCGGCGGGTGCCCTATCGCCACGACCGCCACGAGATCGTAAACTTTTTGAGCGTGCTCGAAGCCGACGGGGTTACCGTGGCCGATGATTACCTGGAGGCCTGGGTATCGGAGGAAGAAATGGCCTGGGCCGGAGATTTTTTGAGCGAGTCCGGTATCACCTCCGGGCAGGGCATCGTCGGCATTCATCCCTTCTCCGCCGTCGCCGAGCGGGCGTGGCACGAGGACAACTTCATCGAAGTGGCAAATTATCTCGCGAAAAACCGTGGTATCAGGATCATCCTCTTCGGGGGCAGCGGGGACGTGGCCCCGGCAGGCCATTTCCAAGAAAACCTCGATCCCCCACCGGTAAATGCCGTGGGAAAGACGAAATTGCGGCAGACGATGGCCCTCCTCAAACACTGTTCCTTCCTCATATGCAACGACAGCGGCATCATGCACCTGGGTGCAGCGTTGAACGTCCCGCTCATCGCCCTCTTCGGTCCCCAGTCTCCCGTGAAATTCGGCCCCTGGGGGGAACGATCCACCGTCGTCTATAAAAACTTCTTCTGCAGCCCCTGCAGGCAGATATTTTTCGAGGAGTGTGACCCCTCGCCGAGGATGAAGCCAATGTGCATGGAAGAGATCACCCCGCACGAAATCATCGAGTTGGCGGAGAACCTCCTGCGGGATCAGGACGTGAAAAAGCAGAGCGGTAAGTGATGTGACGGGAATCATACCATGGAACCCAAAAGACCACCCATAACTACAATCATCATCTGCCAGGACAATGCATCCTACATCCAGGGCTGCCTGGAGAGCGTCACGTGGACTGAGGAAATAGTCGCCGTGGACTCGGGAAGCACGGACGGCACATTAGATATCCTCCGTCAGATGGGGGCAAAAACATTTCATAAGGATTGGGAAGGGTTCAGGAAGCAGAAGGAGTTCGCGATGAATCAGGCGACCAACGACTGGGTTCTCGAGATAGACACCGACGAGTTTCTCTCCCCGGAGCTTATCGATGAGATACACAACCTCTCGCCCGACGATTGGGATCGCTGCTCATGTTTCGAGCTGCCGCGCCTCACGTTTTTTCATGATACGCCTGTTTATCACTGCGGCTGGTTCCCCGACTTCAAGCCGCGGCTTTACAGGAGAACGGATGGTGAGTGGACAGGAATCAACATTCACGAACAGTTCAGCTCCTTTGGGGTCAAAAAAAAACTGGAAAATCATCTCGTGCACAAGCCGCCATGGGACACCGCATCGTTTGTAAAAAGGACGATCGACTATGCGACCATCGGTGCAAAGGATTATCACGACAAAGGGAGAAAAGCCCGTATAATTGATCTGACTCTTCGCCCATTTTACACGTTTATATACAAATTTTTCATCAGGAAGGGGTTTTTAGACGGCACCCTGGGATTTTTTATTTGCGCTACGGAGTCATTTGGCGTTTTCCTCAAGTACTACACGCTTCTCAGCCTGCGGCGGAAGCGCTAGGCGGGAGTTGTCCGGACCCTCACCCGCTGAAATGGATGTTTCTGGTTCGGGGAGCATCGCTTTGTAACCGGTAAAGCGATCCTCATCATTGAACGAATCGGGGGGAGCGCCCGCTGCCTGCTGGCGAAACCCTCACGGGCTCATGCTATGGACGATATCCCGGAAATAACGATAGTTTCGATGGCGAAGGGCTGGGGCGGGGCGGAGGAGTACCTCGAGCTTTTTACCCGTGAGCTCGCCTCGCGGGGGATCGGCTACCGCATCATCGTAAGAAGCGGGGGGGAATATGCGAAACGGAACGACGGCAGGGCGGATATCGTAGCGATCCCCCACAGCCTTACCGGTCTCATGAGACTCGCAAAAAATGACCCGCCGCCGATCCGGAATCGTGTCATCCACGTGAACCGCTATTACGACATCTTCCGGGGCTGGTTTTTGAAACGGAAAATACCGGGCTCGATCCTCATCCTCTACCAGCACTGTTACCTCAACCACCCGAACCGTTTGCCCCTTTCCTTAACTGAAGGCATCCTCTGCATATCGGAGTTCGTGAAATCCTCTCTGACGAAAAAATATCCCTCCTTCGAAAAAAAGATCCAGGTGATCAACACCGCGATCAACACAGATGTTTTCCACGCGAAAAAAAACCGCTATGAAACAAGCGGGCCCGTGAAAATAGGGATGGCGGGGAGGTTCGACAAGAACCAGGAAGAGCTGCTCGAAATCGGCGGGGAACTGAAAAAGAGAGGGATCGAGATAGCCCTTCACCTTGCCGGAGAGGGCGCAAAAGACGAGGAAAGGGGCTTAAGGGCATTGGCGAAAGAGACGGGGCTTGACGATGACGTGGTCTTTCACGGAAACATCCCTCATGCGGCGATGCCCTCTTTCTACGCGGATATGGATATCATGGCGAGCACCATGAGAATGGAAGGCCTCTCCCTCGTCGCCATGGAAGCCATGGCCTGCGGTCTCCCCTTTGTGGCCTACAACGTCTCCGGGTTCAGGGAACTCATAGACGACGGTGAAAACGGCATCCTGGTCGGCGGTGGAAGGGAGGAATTCCGGAAGGCGATAGAAGGGCTCATCAGATCCTCCGAAATGAGAAAGAGGCTCGGTTTAAAGGCTGCACAGAAAGCCAACGAGGACTTCGGCATCGAAAGACACGTTGACAGATACTTGGTCTTCATCGAGGAATTGCTCCGGAGGAAAGTAGGCATTTCCTGAACCCCTGCTCTCCGGTGTGCCTACTTTTCAAAGAAGACGCTCCAGTTGGAAATGTTTGCCCCCACACGGATAGATTCCTTGCGTGAGGACGAGTCTTTCCTTGACTGCGTAAATTTTTCAGTAGTAGCATATGCTCCTGATAATAATAGGCGGTGAGTTCTTTCATGCATGATTTGAAACAGAAGGACATTGATTTATCCATAATAATCGTCAACTATAACACGCGGGATCAGACAGTCGACTGCATCAGGTCAATTTACGAAAAAACTTCCGATATCACCTTCGAAATCATCATCGTAGACAATAACTCCTCCGATGGATCGTGTGAGGTGATTCAAAAGCACTTCGATGAGGTTATCATCATAGTAAATTCAGATAACCTGGGCTTTGCAAAAGGGGCAAACGTGGGCGCAAGAAACGCCCGTGGTAAATATTTTTGCTTTCTCAATAGCGATACGAATCTGGTAAACAACGCAATGAGAGAGATGCTCGATGTTATGAATGCAAACCGCCAGATCGGAATTGCGGGACCCCTCATTCTCGACCCCGAAATGGGGATAAATCAATCGCTTCTCAACATCAGCATCAGTGGGACCCTCTTACGCTTATTGGGCATAAAAAGAATGATAAAGATCAATGAAAACTTCCTGAGCAACCATCCCCGGGGGTACGAGTTAACAATGGGAACAGGGTTAATCGGGGCATGTATCCTTGTAAGAAGAGATTTGTTCGAGGCCCTCGGGGGGTTTGACGAGCAATTCTTCTTTTACTGGGAAGAGAGCGACTTTATTTTAAACGCGATGAGAAACCGGTGGAAGGCGGTGTTTTTGCCTGCAGGAAAGGTTATCCATGATACTGGTGGCACAGTAAGGAAGCTGTCCCTTGAGGAGAGGAAAAACGTAGTTTATCACTTTTATTATGGATTATTGTTTTATTGTAGAAAAAACTATGGAAAGCTGGGTTTCGTGCTGGCTCGATTCACCACAAGGGTCATCATCATGGTGAAAAGATACCATTACATGGTCAAATGGAAGAAAAAGGAGGACATTGCATCAAAATTCATGATTTACTCACACGTGCTGGAGAAATTATATTTGAGAAAATATCATTGAACACTCTCCGAAATACGTATCTGCAATTCCGTACGAAATACATGAGGTTCGTTTCGATAAAACTCACATTCCCACAAATTTCCCCACTGCATCGGCTCACCTTTTAAGGGACAACAGTCATTATTTTTCTCCAACCAGAATAAACTGGCCGCAGCAGAACCGTTTAGGGAGCACTTTCGATAGGATTTTATCTTTCGTTTTCCCGTATATCGGAACTACCTCCACGTTTTTATATCCGCTCTCCCTGATCATCTTTAGAGCCGTTTTGATGGTAAAAAACCGAAGATGGCCCCGATCGAGTATTCCACTTTCTACGTATTCAAAATCGTTCCTGAAAATCAGGTTTCGCAATATCTTGCGGTAGCTGACATTAGGGAAACTGGCCACGATATTCCCCCCCTCTCCGAGCAGTCTGTGAAGATTCTTCAAGACATTCCACGGGTCTATGAGGTGCTCGATAACATCGGCACAGATGATCAAGTCAAAATATCCATCTTCATAAGGAAGTTCGATGTTCTCAATATTTCCCACTAGAAACTCATCGGGATGAGAAAATGCAACCCTCGGCTCTTTACAGATAAGGTCCAATCCGACTACGCATTCAGCCAGTTGTAATTTTTTTAACTCTTGCAACGTGCTGCCATCTCCACAGCCGATATCAAGAACATTTCGGTACTTCCTCTTAAGGGAAGAAATAACGTCCCACCTCACGAAGGAGTAATAGCCGTTTTCCTTGGTGGAATACAATTTTTCTATCAATTTATCATTCATTGTTAATAACCGTTTCCCGGGCAGGGAATTGTTCCCCTGCTCGCCTTTGCTTCATCAAAGTTTCGCGCGCGATCTCTCTATTTACGGTGATCGCTTATCCTTCATATATATCAGGAAAAGAAGTGAAACGACACTCCCTGCTTGCCCAAAAAGCTCTCCGACAAGTAAACGAGAAGGTAGCCTCAACTACCGCGTCTTTAGCGTTAAGAAATACGCTTCCTATTCGCCGAAAAAATTTGTTAGACTTAACCGTTAGTTATACCCGTAAACACTGCGCGGATGAATGCTGCCCGGCAAAAATGCCGTTTCCATGGAGGCATCGATATTCCACTTTTGCAATAGGGTGCATAATAATCCTTTCCCGGGGCCAGATATAACCATATGAAGAGGAAAAAAATTCTTTATATCCAGCAGGAAACACCTCTGGGAAGATTAGATCCAAAATTCATGGAGCTCCTGCCCCATATCAAAAAACACTACAACACCTATATTACAAATATCCGCAATCCCGTCGCCCGATCGTCATTCGATGGCAAAATCATCCGGTTACCTGCGAAGGCGGTCGCAAGTCTCGTTCTGAAATCGGTGAAGTATGACCTCGTATATGTGAGAAACATCCTCGACGTCACATTATTGAGAGGCCTTCGCCTCATGAACCAGAACCTCGTCCTCGAGATATCACAGCCCGGGGGATCGGCCCTTGACCTCTTCTCCCGAAGCACGGAAAAAAGCAGCAGGAGAATCCGCAAAAACGTCGAAAAAGCGGCGAAGGTCGCCAAGTTAGTCCTCGTGGAGGGGGAGCATCAGGCTAAGCTATTGCGAAAATTCAACAACAATATCCTCGTTTGCCCCCCCGTTTTTCCCCATCCAACCTTACCCTTCGATAACCCGGGCCCCAGGGAGGAGGTGAGGGCCGTGGGGTTTGCGGGAACGGTGGATACCTTCCTGGCTCTCAAGTCCCTCGAGATGGCCCTCCAGGAGGTCTGCAGACGGTTCCCCCGCATCCATGCCATCGGAAAGTCGGACAGATTATTCATCCTGGAACCACCGGTAAAGTACATGTACAAAAAAATCGATTTCGCAACGAGCAGAGACATCTTTTCCGACATGGACATATTCATCTTCCCGGCAACCAGGCAGACCGACGATTTCTACGGAAACAGCCTCTTCGTCCTCCTCGCCCTCGCGGCAAAAAAACCCTGCGTCGTCTGGAGAACGGAAATAGACGGGAATATCTTTCGGAACGGGGAAGACCTGTTCATCGTATCCAATGAGGACGAATTCGTTGAGAAGCTCTCGACGCTCGTAGAGAACAGGGAGCTGCGCTTCACCATGGCGCAGAGGGGATTTGAAAAAGGCCAAAAATACTTTTCTCCCGATATCGTCTCCGGTTTTTACATCGACGCCTTCAAAAAAACCCTGGAAACGAACTGAATTTCAATGACCACGAAAAGGATCCTCATCTTCAAACCGGGACCCATCGGCGACTTTTTACACAGCCTGCCCGTCGCCCGCGCCCTCAAGGAAAAGTTTCCCGATGGGACGATCACCATGGTAACCAGCCCGCCACTCGCCGACCTCGCCGAAGGAAATCCCTTTATCGACGAGTTGATCTACGTCCCCTCGAACTTTTTTAAAGGAGACCTTACGGGCCTTTTCGCCTTCCTCGTGAAGGTTCGTGCCCTGGAGGCTGACCTCTTCGTCGATCTGAAATCGAACGTCAAATCCGTCATCACAGGAGCCTTCTCGGGAGCAGGGAAAAGGTTCCGCTACAAGAAACAGCGGGGCGCCAGGGACGGAGAGAGGCGCCTCCACGCCATCGAAAACCTCTTCGCCACCATATCGCCGCTCTCGGTCGAGATGGCCGCCGACTGCTTCAGGGTTTACCTCCGGAGGGAAGACGAGGAATTTGTCGACCAGTTCATGGTCACCCTTTCCTCCGGGGAGGCATCCCCGCGCGGAAAAGAGATCCACCTCGTGGCCCTCAACGCCAACGTGAGCATACCCAACTCATCACGGCACTGGCCGCCCGAATACTTCGCTCGCCTCGGTGACAGAGTCGAGAAAGAGCTCGCCGCACACATCATACTTATCGGGGGGGCGGAAGACCGGGAATACTGCGAGGGTGTGGCGAAGATGATGGAGACCCGTCCGGTGATAACCGCGGGAGAGCTGACCCTGGGGCAGACGGGAGCGCTCCTCTCACGATGCGAGGTCCTTGTCTCCGGCGACACGGGTCCCATGCACCTGGCAGCAGCTGTGGGGACCAGGGTGATCGCCCTTTTCGGGTCGATGGACGAAAGAAGGGCAGGTCCATATGGAAGCGCCCACCGGGTCCTGAAAAAAGACCTCCCCTGCGTCCCCTGCGAGGAAAAAACCTGTCCGCTTCAAACCACGCAGTGCATGAAAGATATAACCGTTGATGAGGTTTTTGCAGAAGTACAACAAATACTGGTGAGTCCATAGTTCATAGTCCATAGTTCATAGTCCATAGTTCATAGTCCATAGTTCATAGTCCCGAGGATATAATATATGTGCTCAGTTGAAGAACTCGACACGCCTATGAGAAACACAAAGGGAGTTTCCCCGTGAAACCCTAAGCACAAAATCCTAAATCCGAAACAAATTCAAATGACCGAAATACAAAATACAAAACAATGAGCAGTGTCGGGAAGGGTTTACATATCGAAGAGTCTCGAATAGATCGTTTTGAACATTAGAGCTTTGGATTTTGGACTTGTTTAGGGTTCGAATTTAGTATTTAGAATTTGGCAAATCATATTCAGCTCAGTACAAATGATGAACGGGAAATGAGAAGTTAGAAATTAGGAATTGATCGTTTCCCTCTGGACGCTGAACTCTGAACTGTTTTCTATCCCTGTTTCTCCAGCTCCGCTATCTTCTCGAATAGGTCCAGGGCGCTTCCTATGACATCGGTCATTGTGTAGTAACGGTACTCGGCAAGCCTCCCCACGAAGAAAACGTCTTTCTCATTCTTCGCCAATTCGCTGTATTGCTGGTACAACCGCTTATTCTCTTCTGTGAGGAGCGGGTAATAGGGGTCTCCTGACCCCCGGGGAAATTCATAGGATATGGTGGTCTTCGCGTGTTTCTGTCCGGTCAGGTGCTTGTACTCCGTGACCCTCGTGTAGTCGTGGTCATTCGGGTAGTTGATCACGGCCACCGGTTGATGGCGCTCGTAATCCCGCGTTTCCAACTGAAAATCCAGAGACCGGTAGGGAAGCTTCCCCAGCCTGCAGTCGAAATACTCGTCGATGGGTCCGGTGTAGATCAGCCTGCGCGCCGGAATGCTGCCCCTCACGTCCCGGAAATCCTCGTCGAGGCGCAGATCGATCCTGTCCGATGCAAGCATCTTCTCGAAGAGGCGGGTGTAGCCGCCATCCGGCATGAACTGAAACCGGTCCGTGAAATACCGGTCATCTTTGTTCTCACGAACGAAGGGCCTTCCCGTAACTTCGGGAGCGAGCTCTTCGGCGGGCACCCCCCACATCTTCGCCGTGTAATTCTTGAAGAATTTCTCATACAGGTCCGCACCCACCTGTGACGTTATTTTCTCCCGGGCGTTTGCCGGGGTTCTGATCTTCTCCCTGACCGACTCGAGATAGCCTCTCAGCCCCTCTCCGTCAAGATCGAGCCCGTAGAGCTTGTTGACGGTGTCGATATTGATCGGCAGGGGGAGCAGCATGCCGTCGACGCTGGAAAGCACGCGGTGCTCGTAGAACCTCCAGCCGGTGAACCGGGAGAGGTAGGAATAGACACCTTCGTCATCGGTGTGAAAGATATGGGGCCCGTAGCGGTGCACGAGTATCCCGCTTTCGTCGATGCAATCGCTGGCGTTGCCTCCCACGTGGGACCTCTTCTCCACGAGGCACACGCGCTTTTCAAGGACCGTGCTTATTCTCTCGGCGAGCGTCGCTCCCGCGAAGCCACAGCCGACGATCAGGTAATCGTACATGTGGTGACCACCATTCAGGGCGCGTTTTTCCCTATTCTATACCGAAACGATTTCCAGGAAAGGGGCAAATTGGACCGGCCACTTTGCTTTTTCAGCAGATAAATGATACATTTTTCTGAATCAGGGTATTCCCGTACACTCACCTGAGGCGATCGTCGAGGTGATGGCGATAACAAATGGATTTTATCAACCTTAAAGCCCAGTATCTGGCCTACCGGGAAGAGATAGAGAGCGAGATCCGGGACGTTATCTCCACCCAGCGATTCATCCTGGGGGAGAAGGGCAAGCTCCTGGAAAGGGAGCTTGCGGCTTTTACCGGAACGGCCTTCGCCGTCGGCGTCGCCTCGGGCACTGACGCCCTCATCCTGGCTCTCATGTCCCTCGATGCGGGGCCCGGGGACGAGATCATCACCACCCCGTTCACCTTCATCGCAACTGCGGAGGCGATATCTCTCACGGGAGCAACGCCCGTTCTGGTTGATATCGACCGGGAAACCTTCAACATCGATCCCGGGCTCATCGAGGAAAAAATCACCCGTTACACGAAGGGGATCATCGCCGTGGACCTCTTCGGCCAGCCTGCCGACTACGGGAGCCTGATGGTAGTGGCAAAAGAGTACGGGCTCTTCGTCATCGAAGATGGGGCCCAGTCGCTCGGTGCCCTGCGGGACGGCCGCCGTGCGCCGTCTTTTGCCGACGTGGGCATTACCTCCTTTTTTCCCGCAAAGCCCCTCGGCGGGTTCGGGGAGGGCGGCATGGTATTCACCGACTCCGAAAAGGTGGCCCGGAGAGTAGCGTCGCTTCGCAATCACGGCCAGACCGGCAGGTACGTACACCGGTACGTGGGGAAAAACAGCAGGCTCGACGAAATCCAGGCGGCGGTGCTCCTGGCAAAGTTCCGCCATTTCGAGGAAGAAATAGCACTCAGGCAGGAAAAAGCCCGGCACTACACCGACCTCCTATCACGGAATGTAACGGTTCAAAAGCTCGAAGAGGGCGTTGTATCCACCTACGCCCAGTATTCTCTCATCGTGGAGGACAGGGACAGGCTCTCGCGGTATCTGTCGGAGAGAAATATCCCCACGGCAGTCCACTATCCTACGCCGCTGCACCTCCAGGAGTCTTTTTCCTACCTCGGCCATGTACGGGGTGAATTCCCCGTAAGCGAACACATATCGGAGCATATCATCTCCCTGCCTTTCTCGGCTTTCATCACCCAAAAGGAGCAGGATTCCGTTATCGAGGCGATTACCGCCTTCCTGGGGACGGGTTAGTTAAACATTTTCAAAAACACCATTTTCTGATAAACTTCTTACCTGCAAAAAACGGCCGGTGTGCGCACGCCGGATCGCGATGATTACCGCGGAGGGATGGCCGAGTCTGGCTGAAGGCGGCGGTCTTGAAAACCGCTGAGCGTAAAGCTCCGTGGGTTCGAATCCTACTCCCTCCG
>CAYFXN010000042.1:0-15350 GCA_964347065.1 uncultured bacterium
GAATGGTAATGCGGAAGGCGGAATATCAAACTAGTTCAGAGTCCATAGTTCATCGTCCAGAGGAAAACCGAAAGCAAAGAGTGGAAAGCAGAGAAACCAAAATCATAAAAGATCGAACAACCATACAGCCGAGGCTCCGAAGTTCTGGAGAATGTTAAGCTCAGAAGTTGAAGAAGATGAGAAGGACTGAAGATCCGAGGTTGTTAACTCTGAACTATAAACGCTGAACTATGAACTGGTTTTCTCGGGGGCTGGGTCCGTTTAATCCTCCATATGGCGTGTGGGAATGGAAAAGAATTCGTGGTCCTTTATCTCGTCCCAGAACTGAACGAGGTCCTTCGTGTAAATGAGGAGGTCGTGCTTGACACCTATCTGGTCGAGGACGTGGTTTTTGAGCGTCGCCTCGTGAACAAAGCCGAGTTTCTCGAAAACTTTCACCGCCCCGAGCTGAATTTCCATCATCTCGGCCACGATTTTGTCGACGCCGCATTTCAGCGCATAGAAGAACAGATCCTTCGCAATCAGCGAGCCGAGACCTTTTCTCTGGAAGTCCCGTGAAATTGCTATCCTGATGGTTCCTATGTGGTGCATCCAACCGGTTATCGTCCTGTGGAGCGTGCCATCCCCCACCACCCTGTTCTCGTGCCAGGCGAGAAGAGGAAAGACCTTGTCGTAGTTCAACTCTTTCGCCCACTTCTCTATCACCATGGGGTCCGTCACGTCGTCTTTCAGGTAGAGTCTGTCTTCCTCAGGCAGGGAAATGAAGAATTCGAAGAGGGCTTCTTTGTCCTTCTTCTCGAATGGCTTGAGGATAACGCGGCTGCCTTCCCGCACCGTAATTTCCTTCGGATATCTCTCAATCATCGCCCCCTCCTTCACGACAACCAAGCGCTATAATGTTTGATTTGTCTGTTGGTATTCTACCCTTAATCCAGCCTGCCTGCCCATTCATTTTCTCATTTTTCGCAATTTTTTTGAATTCCCTTTTCCCTCCCTCATTTGATTTTGTCGATAAAAAATCGTATCTATAATAAACGACATTGGTGAGAGAAAACCCCTCACGGGAAGCGCTGATGAGCCAGACGAGGAAGAAAATGGGAATCGCCGCCACGATTATGGTGGTGAGCGTTTTTATGAGCAGAATTCTCGGTTACGTTCGGGACGCTGTCATCGCCTACACACAGGGGGCCCATGCGGGTACGGATGCTTATTTTGCAGCATTTACCATTCCCGATTTCATGAACTATCTCCTGGCCGGCGCATCCCTGAGCATTACCTTCATACCCATTTACGCCGCCTACATGAGCAGGGACGACAGGGAGGGGGGGAACCTCGCATTCTCGGCCATATTCTGCATACTATCCCTGTGTCTGATAATCCTCGTCATCGTGGGGGAAGTGTTCGCCGACAGGCTGGTTCCCCTCATCGCTCCGGGGTTCCAGGGTGATCAGATTACTGTTACCGCCAGGCTCACGAGGATCGTCATGCCCGCACAGATATTTTTCTACACCGGTGGTTTGTTCATGGCGGTCCAGTACGCGAGGGGGAGGTTCTTCATACCGGCCCTTGCACCCCTTATATACAACACGGGGATAATTGCGGGAGGGCTCCTGCTCGGGAAGAAAATGGGGATGGAAGGGTTTGCCTGGGGCGTGCTTGCCGGCTCCTTCGTCGGAAACTTCCTCCTGCAGCTCCTGGGCGCCTACGCGGCGGGTCTCAGGATACGGTTCTCTTTCGACCTGAAGCATCCGGGATTTCGCGAATTCCTTCGCCTCTCAATTCCCATCATGCTCGGCTTCTCCCTGGTCTTTGTTGACGAGTGGATGAGCAGGATCTTCGGCTCCTTTCTCGTTGCGGGTGCGATCACCTGGCTGAATAACGCGCGGCGGCTGGCACAGGTGCCGATCGGGGTTCTCGGTCAGGCATCGGGCGTTGCCTCATATCCATTCCTCGCGGAGCATGCCGCCAAAGGAAAAATACGGACCATGTTCAGCGATATGAGCGCCACCCTCGACTGGGTGTTCTTTTCTTCGTCCCTCGCCGCCTGCCTGGTTTTTCTCTTTTCCCGGGAGGTGGTACTCATCGTGTTCAAGAGGGGTGCATTTAGCATACACGACACGGTTAACACGGCCTCCGCCCTCGCCTTTTTCGCCCTCGGTGTGCCCTTCTGGTGCTCTCAGAATATCGTTGCACGGGGGTTCTTCGCCATGAAGGACACGCTGACGCCCACGATCGTCGGATCAGTAGCGTGGGTGCTCACCCTCCCCGCATATTACTTCCTGATGGTCAGATTCGGCGTAAACGGCCTGGCCGCCGCATCGACGATCGGCATCATCTTGCACACCCTTTTTCTGTATGCCTTCCTGCTGAGGAAGACGCAAATCCGTTTATCATTTCAGGCGGTCAAAGTCCCTCTCATATCGACTATACTGTGCTCACTCGTAATCGCCGGTACCAGAGAGCTGCTCAAAGAAGCCGGTTTTCTGCCCCCCTGGGACCACATGTCGGGGGCCCTGGTCAGACTGGGAGTCGGAACCGTCATCATCTCCCTCCTGTTTCTCATGACGGGTTTCATGCTGCGCCTCGGCCCCGCCAAGACGATTTTGGGAAAAGTGCTCCCGGTTGCAGATAACAATGCACTGGAATAAATAAGGGAAAAGGATCGAAACATGGGAACGATACTTTTTGAAAAGGACGGCGCCATAGGGACCGTAATCGTATCGAACAGGGCGAAGAAAAATGCCCTCACCATGGATATGCTCAAAATAATGAAAACGCTCTTTGAGGAGATAAACGGCGATGCGGAACTTCGCTGCCTGGTGCTGCGGGGCGACGGTGACGAATCGTTCTGTGCGGGCTACGATATCCACGCCATTCCCTCGAAAGATGAAGCAGGCGAACAGGTCCTTTTGACGACGAATCCCTTCGACGATATGATAACCGCCGTGGAAAGAGTGAAAGTTCCGGTGATATCGATGATGAACGGGATCGCCTTCGGCGGCGGCCTCGAGCTTGCCTGCACCGGCGACATCAGAATAGCTTCAGATCAGGCGGTCTTCGGCATGACACCGGCAAAGCTGGGGATCATCTACCGCCCTTCGGGGCTCATGCGCTTCGTGAACATCATCGGCGTGCAGTTTACCAAGGAGCTCTTTTTTACTGCCCGCCTCGTGAGCGCCAGAAGAGCTGCGGAAATAGGCCTCGTCAACCGGATTGTCCCTCCCGAGGAGCTCGAACAGGTGGTCAATGAAACTGCGAGAGAGATTGCTGAAAATGCCCCCCTCTCCATTCAGGGCACGAAAAGATTGCTGGGGATGTGCCTGGAACACTGGCGGCTGGACAAAGAAATGGTTCGGGAGGCCGATAGGCTGATTAAAAATTGCATGGAGTCCGACGACCTGGTGGAGGGGAAGAGGGCATTTCTGGAAAAACGCAAACCGCACTTCCGGGGAAGGTGATGCACAGGTCACACCGATTCGGGGGAACAACCGGATAGCGGTTATGGGATTGGAGAAATAAAGGGGGCTTCGTCATTTTTAAAGAATGAAAAAAATCCTTCCCCCCCTGAGTGCCTCAAAAAGGTCCTCCCGGGGAACGGTGTTATTCCCGACATCACAGCTCCTGCGCCCGAACATCGAACGGGAACCTCCGTTTATGGTAACGCGGGAAAGGGTGATGGTCCTGGGCTTGCCCACGATAATGCGTTTCATCATTTGCCTGACCTTCAGCAGAAAGAGGCCGACGGCCACTTTCTTTGCCCTTCCGTCACACACGACACCCACGATTCTCACGGGCAACCCTTTATCGGACCTCGCCACCCTCCGGACCTCAGATAAGGCAAAGGCAGTGGAAATGGAGACAATCACGCTGTACCCCATCTCCTTCGCAGTGGATGAGATTTCTTCTAACTCCCCCTTCGCCAGGCAGAAAGGAAGGAGGAGAATTCTGATCTCTCTCTGATCGGGGAGGGGTGTTATCGGGTCCATGCGAAGCCGGGCCTACCCTTTTATCGGTGTGGAAGGAGCGCGGAGTTTTTTTCTCAGAGATTTCGCGTAATATTGCTTCTTCTCCAGAGGAAGCGAACGCTTCTCGATGATGTTGAGCCGCATGATCTTCTCATTCAGGGTGGAGATAGTGCTCTCGAGAACCCTCTCGTCATCTATCGTTTCCAGGAGCAACTCGAGCGTCGCAATCTCCTTTCTCAGCTCGAGCTCGGGCGGAAGCAGTCCGGCGTTTTTGAGCACCTTGTAACACATTCTCAGCTCTTCGGGGACCAGGGACAGGTCATCCATCTCGAGGGGCATTCCCGCACCGGGAAGATCCTTGAAAAAACCCCTCTCGATAGCTTCTTTGATTTTTTCCTCGGCTATTTTCGCGATGATATCCAGAGGCCACCGCCCCGGCCGCTGTTAACGGCCTTTTGCTTTTTCCAGCAGTATCTGGTTCAGCTCACGAATGACCACATCAGGGTCGTAACCCTTAATGAACGCCGTGTAGGCTATCGTTTCTTTCTTGGAGCTGGGGCAGGAGAGGCACTTCTTTCCGAAAAGCTTGGAGATCTTTCTTCGCAGGGCAGGGTGATGCTGAATAATGTCGTAAAGGATCGACTCGGGCCTGATCTCCCTCTCCTTTTTTTTCACAGTCATGCTCAACCCCCTTCTCATACCCATTATATAGAAAAAAGACTCACCTGACGGGGTTTCTGGATCCTGAAAAGATCATCGCTCCATTTCTCAACCGGGGTCGGCGAAGGCTCTCTCCCGGTTGGAAAACGTCGAAATGTCATAATACCATTATCCCGAACGATCGAACTTGAAAAATTTCATCGTGAACGCCCCCCTGCCCTGGGTCAGCGATCTCAGGTCGGTTGCGTAGCCGAACATCGTCTTGAGTGGAACCGACCCCGATATGACCGGCAAGCCCGCCTTTTTATCCACCGATTCCACCTTCCCTTTCCTGGCCGAAAAGTCCCCGATCACCCCCCCGAGGAACTCTTCCGGGACCGTTATTTCTATCTTCATAATCGGTTCGAGAAGTACGGGCCCCGCCTTTTTGTAGGCCTCGAGAAAGGCCCCGGCGGCTGCCACTTTCGTTATCTGGGGAAGCTGGGCAGATTGAGGGAACACAACGGAGATCACCTCTACGAGTATGTCTTCCACGGGATACCCGTAATTACCGTAGCCCGATCCTTCCTGAATTCCCAGGAGAACTGCTTCCCGAGCCGAATCAGGCAGCGCCCTGACCTGGTCACCGAGCTTTATTTCGATGCCCCTGCCACGTTCCCGCAACGACACTCTCACCTTTGCCACTGCGGAATACGACTTCTCCTCTATCTCCCTCTCGAAGATTCCCTCCCCCTCCCCGGTTCCTTCCACCGTCTCCCGCATGAGCACCTGTGGCCTTCCCATCCTTGCGTTCACGCCGTAAAACCGGCGCATCTTATCGATGCTCACATCGAGCTGAAGTTCACCCACACCAGAAAGGATCAGCTGCCCCGTTTCCTCGTCCTCTTTGAAATCAAGGGTCGGATCCTCTTCCGTTATTTTCGATACCACCTCCTTCAGTTTCTCTATATCGCCTATCCTCGCCGGCTCCAGCGTCACGGAAATGACGGGTTTTCTCACCTCTATCGGCTCGTATTCGATCGGCTCTTTCGGATCGCATATCGTGTCTCCCGTACCGACGGACTTGAGCCCCCTCACCGCAACGATATCACCGGGCTGCCCGGAACTGGTCCGCTCCTTTTTCCCTGCATGCATCCTGAAAACCCTCGCCACCTTCTCCCGCTCACCGGTACGCGCATTCAGAACCACCGAGCCTTCCTTTATCTCTCCCGAGTAAACCCTCACGAGAACCGTCTTTCTTCCCTCTTCCATTAATACCTTGAATGCGAGCCCCGAGAACGGCGCGGATACGTCCGCGGTCCGCGTAACGACCCTTCCCGTTGCCGAGTCTTTCCCCATAACGGGAGGTACCTCTATCGGGGAGGGGAGAAAGTCGACGATTCCGTCCATGACCGGCTGGACACCCATGTTCCGCAATGCGGAACCGGCAAAGAGGGGATGCATCTTTCCCGATATTGTTCCTCTTCGGATTGCCCTTTTCAGCGTCTCCACGGGAACATCCCTTCCCTCGAGGTAAAGCTCGGCAACCTCGTCGTCAACATCCGCGGCGGCCTCGATGAGATCCTCTCTCAGCTTCATGGCCTCTTCCACCATCTCGGGGGGTATCGCTTCCCTCAGAACCGATTTCCCAAGATCAGCGTCGTCAAAAAAGAGGGCTTCCATGTTAAGCAGATCGAGGACCCCCCGGAAAGAGTCCTCCGAGCTTATGGGGATCGTGACGGCCACCGGGTTTGCTCCCAGTTTTTTTCTCATCTCGATCATGACATCTGCGTATCCGGCGCCGGGCCTGTCCATCTTGTTTACGAAGGCGATGATCGGTACCTTGAACTTGACAGCCTGATTCCACACCACCTCGGACTGGGGCTCGACACCTCCCACGGCGCAGAATACCGCAACCGCCCCCGCGAGCACCCGGAGAGACCTCTCCACCTCAATGGTAAAATCCACGTGGCCCGGCGTATCGATGAGATGAATTTCGGCGTCTTTCCAGGGAAATTGTGTAACGGCAGCGGTTATGGTTATACCCCTTTCTTTCTCCTGGGGAAGGTAATCCATCTGCGCCTCGCCGTCATGGACCTCACCGATCTTGTAGCTGATTCCCGAATAGTAGAGGAACCTCTCCGTGAGCGTCGTCTTTCCCGCATCGATGTGGGCGATGATTCCTATGTTCCGTATGCGCGAAATCCTTTTCTTGAAGGAACTCACGAAAACTCCCTAAAAGTTTTCCCTGAAGAGGTTAAAGGTCGATGTCTCCGGTATTTCCCTGTCTTTGAGAACCTGATCGAGGATATGCTCTCTCTCGCCGGCATCGATATGCCTTAGGTCAATGAGAAAGTCGGTTATCCCCAGTTTCAGGAAACGGTCGATGTGACCGCTGGCGCTGTATTTTTTCTCGGAAAACACCACCGTTTCCCGCGGTCCCGTGACCGTTCTGAATCCCTCCCCCATCCTGCTGTAGACCCATCTTTCACCACCGTCACGGAAGGAACGAAGACGCGACACCATGAGCGGCACGTTGAAAAATACCGGCAATATCCCCAGTCCCTTCAGGAACTTTGCCCCTCTCTCAAGATTCCCGAGGGTGTTCTCAAGAGGCAGGATAAATTTCGAAATTCCGAGCTTCTGCAGGCAAACACCGGCAGCCGTGTTGAACGCATAGATATAATGGTCGGAAATCAGCTCGATTTGCCGGGCTATCCCAACTTCCCTGAACACCTTGACCCAGCCGATATCGGGGATGAGGAACTTCCCGAACCCCATACCGGTAATTTTTTTGATACCGGCCCGGTAAAATGTCAGGAGCGCATCGGACTGTCCAAGGGGCAGGCTCAATATAAGCCTGTTCCTGCCGAAAGGCATGAGTTCCTGCGGATTTCTCACGAGGCTCTTCGTGAAGGGAACGATCACGTAGTCGACCTTGAGCAATGTGCTCCCGGCATCCTTCAAGGATTCGACGACAGCGTACAGGCCCGTCGGCTTTCTCTCCCTCCTGCCCCCCCGTATCTTCAACGATGATATGATGTCCACTCTCTTTTTCTTCAGGTGGAGATGGAGCGACTTGTCAACAATCTTCGACCCTTTCTCAAATGCTCTGAGAAGGTCATCGAAGGCGATTCCTCCCGTTATGTTTCCCTGAAAGGAGACGCTTCCGAGGGGAAAGTCGCCCCCGTAGGAATCAACCAGCACGTTCCGCATTTGTTCCGTTGATTCCCGCACCTCCTTTTTGTCTCCCTCGACTCTGAAAGTGCAGCGCTTTTCGAACTCGCCCATGGCCCCGTGAATGGTGATGAGGGGATCCGTGATCGCAACCGTGAACTGTATGCCTGACGAGGGAAGCTTGACAAACCTGGAGCCGGCCGACTCGGTGACCTTTTTCCTGTCCCGCCGGGGACTCACCCGATACACGAGATCTCCAACCCGAACGTCGAAGGGGACCTTGATCCACTTCTCAGACCCTCTCATCTCCACGGAAAGGAGGGTAAACCCCGTTCCCTTTCCGGTAATCCGATCCTGGACCCTGAGCCGCTCCCCCTTTTTCACCTCCGGGCCTTCCATCAGGAGAACGTACGGTCTGCGCTTTTTCTCCACCTTGCCGACGAACTCGCCGACTGCACCGGAGATCTCCGAGGCTACGGTGCTTTCCTCCGCCTCGCCGGAGATCACGCCACCTGCCCTTTCCCTCCCGATGACCCGCTCGAGGATCTTCTCCCCCTCCGCAATTCCCTTTTCGGCCATGTCATCGCAAATCATGTCAATCGCTGTCCTATACGCCGACACGACGTCGTGTATATAGTCGGCCTCCCGCATTCTCCCCTCAATCTTGAAGGCCCGGACGCCCAGCCTGACAAGCGCCGGGAGCATCCGCATGAGGGAGAGGTCCTTCGTTGAAAAATAGGATCCCTCTCTATCGCTCGATCCATCACGAAAGACGCGTCTGCAGGGTTGAACGCACTCGCCCCTGTTGCCGCTCTTTCCTCCCAGGAAACTGGAGAAAAAGCATCTGCCCGAATAGGAGTAGCACATCGCCCCGTGAACGAACACCTCCACCTCTATGGGGCTTCTTCTGACCGCCTCCTTCACCTGATCGAAATCCAGGTGCCGCTCGAGAATTGCCCGTTTGACACCCATACTCCCGTAAACATCGAGTATCCTGGCGTTGAAGTTTCCCATCATGGTGCTCGCGTGTACCTCTGCGCGGGGAAAGCACCTCCTCACGATCTCCAGCGCTCCCAGATCACCGACGATGAAGGCATCGGGCGAAAAAAGGTACGCACGGGAGACGAGGTCGATGAAAGATGGGAGCTCGTCTTCCAGGATCTGTGTGTTCAGGGTGATATAGACCTTCTTATCGAGGCTGTGGGCATAGGGAACCAGCTTTGCCAGATCGGGAACCGAGAAGTTATCCGCTCTCATCCTGGCGTTGAATCGAGGCAGCCCGATATACACAGCATCGGCACCGGCGGAGAGAGCGGAGAAAAAACCTTCCAGATTTCCCGCGGGGGCGAGCAGTTCCGGCTTCGCGGATACATCCTCATCCTTCTTCTGCGGCCTTTTTACAAAAGGCCTCTCTCCCCTCTCCGCCGCTTCGCGCCTGCGGCCTCTTTTTTTCCTTTTTTCCTGCATGAAACGAATCCGCCCTTCACAATCCGTGCCCCGAAAGCCCTCGTAAAGCCAACGGGTTAAACGGCCGGCGCCTCCACCTCCCGTAACAATCAACTCTCGAAATTTTAGATTATACCAGTTTGAGCCGGGGGAAAAGAAAAGAGGAAACGGGCGCGAAACCTACGCCGGCAGGAAAAGACCCCCCGGCGAGGGGAAGCGTGTGAGAGAAGCCCGGTTCCAATCTCTCTGCTGATGTTCGACTGCGCAATCCACGCGCTGTAAATAGGATTCTTCCATTAAACTTTTGAAAAAAATGCGCGATCTACAGTACGAGGTGAAATTTTTCAAGAGGAGGTACCGGCATGCACTACGTCCCTCTCGCGCTCATCGTTCTGGGAATCGGATGGGCCATTCTGACTTACAATACCTTCGTCAGCATGAAGAATAGAATCAAAAACTCATTCCACCAGATTGACGTGCAGCTGCGGAGAAAACTCGACCTGATTCCCAACCTCGTCGAGGTGGTGAAGGACTTTATGAGTTTTGAAAAGGACACGCTGGAGCGGGTCATAAAAGCACGCAGCATGGTGACAAATGCGCGGGGGCCGAAGGAAAAGGCGGAATCATCCGCCCTTCTGACCGACGCACTGAAATCCCTCTTTGCCGTTGTGGAGAAATATCCGGATCTAAAAGCGAACAAAGCGGTGATGGACCTCGAGGAGGAGCTCACCTCTACGGAAAACCGCATTGCCTATTCGCGCCAGTTCTACAACGACTGCGTCATGATATACAACACGAAACTCGAGAAATTTCCCTCAAACCTGATCGGGTCCCTGTTCAATTACCGGAAAGAAGACTACTTCGACACGGGAAGCGAACGGGACCAGAGGCTCAAAGTTGACCTCGTACCCGATAATTGATTCGGCACATGGAAGTCGCGAAAAGAGAATGTGTTCGATGCGGAAGGTCGATCCTCCCTGATCAATTATACTGTTCCGACTGTGACCTGCGAAGGGCCCGCCGGAAAAGCGTCTCCTTCCACGAGGCAATAGAGCAGAACAAAAGGGCTTCCCTCCTGCTCACCGCGTCTCTTGTGGGAACAGCGATCGCCCTTGGCTGCGTTATCGGCAAAACACAGGGCCACCCCCTGGCCGGCGCCATGCTCGCCCTCTCCATCCTGGCGATACTTGGCGTCGTGACCATGACCTCGGGAAGAGACATCCCGCTCATGGTAAACAACGCCAAGAGAGCCGATGCAGACGCGGACAAGCTTCTCTCGAACATAATCGAGGAGCTGAAAATAGCCTCCGGTCTGAGCTACATGCCCGAAGTCTACGTGATAGAAGATGGTTCGATAAACGCCTTCGCTTCGGCCCTCTCCGAGAAGGATGCGGCCATAGCCGTGACAAGAGGCGCAATCAACCACCTGACGAGGGATGAGCTCCAGGGTGTTCTCGCCCACGAAGTGTCCCACATACTCGCAAGAGACTCCCGGTACTTTTTGTTCCTCTCCGTTTTCGTCGGCTCGGTGATCATGATCTCAGACCTCTTCCTGAAAATCGGCCTCTTTTCCCGGAGAGCCCGGCTTTCGATCGGGCTGGTGATCCCGGCCCTCCTGCTCGCCCTCTTCTCTCCTCTCATAGTTACCCTTCTCAGGTTTGCCATATCGCGGAAGAGAGAGTTTCTCGCCGATGCCCGCGCGGTGAAAATTACGAGAAACCCAACAGCACTCGCTTCAGCCCTGCAAAAAACGGTAATCCCCGGAACGCGGGTCCTGGGGATCAACAGGGCAACGAGGCACATGTTCATCGCGAACCCTCAGGCAGCCGCCCGGGGAGGAACGTTCTCGCTCTTTTCGACTCACCCCCCCCTCAAAGAGCGACTGACACGCCTCAAGATGATGGGCGCGTGATTTTCCTGAAAATCCGGCTCTCCTTGATATATAATTGCAACAAATCCGGATTATTCATGAAGATCTTTCGATTACATGAACAGTCCGCCCTTCAGCAAGCTCGGGGTTAGCCCTTTGAAAGGTTCAGGACCAGCCTTGAGCAGAATGCGATGCATCGCGTCAAAACCCGAAAGAACGCTGTCTGATTTCGGGGGGAGCAAACGAATAAACTCAGGAGGTTCGGTATGGCCGGGAAGGTGAGGATTTACGGGAAGGATACGTGACCGTACACCGTTCGCGCCCGTGAGGATTACGCGAAAAATGGTTACGACGTGGAATACCTGAACGTTGAGGAGGATCCCTCGAAAAAGCAGGAAATGATAAAGATCTCTGGCAAGAGAGAGGTGCCCGTCATCGTAGAGGGTGAAAAGGTGAAAATCGGCCATGGAGGCACCTGAGCGGTTTAAAAGCATGTCGCAGTTTGCGACACCAATCCAACCACCGCGGAGGCAATTATGAAAGCACGATATTTGGGGTTTTTCTGCGCTTCGCTGATCTATCTTTTTTGTATCTCCCCGCAAGCATTCGCCTTTCTGAACAACTTCGAAACCGCATCCATACGCGATCAAGGTCAGTGGACAGGAAAGCTGGGACTCAGCACATCTGACGACTTTTTCGCGTTCTTCGCTGGATTGAACTACCCGGTTTCCAAGGGGTTCGAAGTAACCGGCCGGGGCGGCATTCTCGATGTCGACGTGGAAAACAACGATACGGGTGTTCTCATCGGCATCGGAGGAAAATACAAGGCGGCATTCTTCGCGAACCCGAAATACCCCGATATCGCCCTTCGGGGAACGTACGATCTGGGATTTGCCGACGGCAAGGCGCTGCACTCCTTAGCAGGGGCAGTTCTCGTCTCGAAAGTGATCACATCTCCCGAGAGCAAAAACGCCATCACTCCCTACGCCGGACCCGAGCTCGAGATCCTGGGAGGATCACTGAACGACGATACGGACTTGAACTTTCATTTCACCCTCGGAACCGAGTTTGCCCTTGAAAAGCAGTTCGGAATCATCTTTGAAGTAAAGCTCGGCGGTCAGTCTTCGCTCGGAATAGCAGCATCATACAAATTCTAAAAAACACAGGAGGGGACCAGCATGGTGAAACTCTCGGAAACGGCCCTGAAGTTTCTCAACCTCGGTATCGCGGCTGAGCTCAACGCCTACGTTTTCTACAAGAAAGTCCTGAAGATGCTCAAAGAGGAAGAGCTGTTAAAAATAGTGGAAAAGTTTGCCTACGACGAAAAGGACCATTTTCTCCAGCTCGAAAACGAATATGACAAAAACGTCCGATCCGAGATGTGGGCCCCCTACAAGGACATCATGAGGAAGCAGGGACTTCCCGATATAGATGAGTATATCTCCGAGACCCATGAGGATCTTCTCACAAAGATAAAACAGCTCAAAACGAAAAGGGACATTTTCGAGATGGCTCTGTCCCTCGAGAAGGAGGCCTTTGCGCTGTACGATGAATCGTACAACAAAGTCCAAGAGCCGGAAGCGAAAAAGATATTCGATCATCTCAGGAACTTTGAGATGGGACACGTACGCACCGTCGAGCGTGCTCTCAAAAACCTGTAGAAAAACACAGGAAGCTTAGAAAGCAGAACAACAGAAAGCAGAACGTCAGAATGGCAGAAAAAAGATAAACCCAAAACAGAATGGTTTGAGCAGCCGAGCTTCCGAAAACCCGAAACTCCCGCAAAATAAAAATGGAAAAGATGAAAATCTCTCAACCTCTGTTGCTCTGATACTCTGATGATCTGTTCTACTTATCCTCTGAACTTCTGACGTTCTGAAGTTCTGATCCTCTGATGTTCTGAGTTCCGGATCCTCTCGAATTGTTAGCCTTCCACCCATGGCTCGTCAGAATCGAAATCAACCTCTTTTGGCGGCACGTACTTTTTGTTTATCTCCACGATGTCCGTTGAAAGTTTGTACTGCTCGTAAATCGCCGTGAGCTCTGTTGAGTGGTCGATCTCATCGAGCCTGATCGTGCCGAGAGCCCACTGCAGCTCGGGACTCGTGAAGACGTTCAGCCCCTTTTCGCACAGTTCGATAGCCTTCTTTTCCCCCTCAAGGTGCCTTTCTATCATCTCTTTCATGGAAGTGGGACTCTGACGCCTCAAATGGGCACTGGTGGGTTTGGGCGACCCCCCCAGCTTGCGGATCAGCTGGCACAGCATTCGCGCGTGCTCTATCTCCATCGCGCCGAATTTCCTGAACCTCTCTTTTAATTTCTCATCCTGGATGTTTTCCGCATGAAGGTTGTAATCGAAAATCCCCTGGTATTCGACCTTCAACATGGTGTTCAGGAACTTCACCACATCGTAGTTGGCGATGCCTTCCCCCTGGAAATCCACCATCTTTGTCGAATCGCCCTTTGCCCGCGACCCGATTTCCTTGAGATGATCCAGAAGTTCGATGTCTTTGGTCTTTTCCTCTCCGATCACCTTTGACGCCTTTTCCACCCTCTCCGAGAGGGTGTCGAGAAGCTCTTTTATCTCCCCGAGAATGATGTCTTTTTTCATGATTCCCCCTTCCGAGAGCTATTGTACAATCCATTATACTCTCAGATATTAGAAGAAACAGGGCACATTAAAGATTCGTGTAAACGGCAATCCATAAGTTAAAGTTCAGAGTTCATAGTTCAGAGTTCAGAGTTAAAAAAAGTTCAGAGTTCACAATTTCCCGTTTCTGCATTCTGCTCTTCTGCTTTCGGTTTTCCTCTGGACTCTGGACGCTGAACGCTGAACTGGTGTTCGTTAGTTTCTCTCGAGATTCAGAAGAATCCGCTTGAAAACCTCCGAGGCTTTCACTACAGAGTCGACAGAGATCCTCTCATCGACCCCGTGTATCCTCCCCAGTTCCTCCTTCGGAATGACACAGGGCATGATACCGTAGGTAACCACTCCCACGCCACGATAGTACCGCGAATCTGTAAAGCCCGTGGACAGATAGGGAAGGGCGAGGGACCCGGGATAGATCTCATGCAGAACATCTCTGATCAGGTCAAAAAATTCCGTTCTTTCTGAACCGGAGGGAGAAGCAGAGTAGAGAACCTCCACCTGAATATCGAGATCAGCGAGCATCTTTTTTATCTTTTTGACGATTTCCTCGGGGGCACGTCCCGGAAGTATTCTCACATCGATCGTCGCGGAGGCGACGGCAGGGATGACGTTGGGCTTGAAGCCGGCTTTCAGCATGGTCACGGCCACGGTGTCTTTCATGATCGCCTCCATCTCAGGTACGGAAGAGGCGATCTTTGCAAGTTGCGATGAAGACGGCAAGGGAGAGTCCTCGCTGAGGCCCAGAGAAATCGCACCGCGCTTTTCCAGCTCCGACAACATGTCCCGCACCGGTCCGGTCAGCTCGGGCTCCTCTTTAAGGGAGATCAATCTCTCGATCCCCCGGACGAGCCGGATGGTGGGGTCCTTTTGCGTCGGCCGGGAACCGTGCCCCGCCCGCCCCTTTGCGACGAGCTCCAGCCACAACGGGCCCTTCTCCCATATGTTGACCAGAAAATAATCACCGGCCCCGAAGAGGTCACGGACACCGATCCCTCCTTCGTTCATGCCGAAACACCCCGACAGTTCGCCGCCATGATTCTTTACGAAATAGCCCGCCCCGTCATCACCTCCTACCTCCTCGTCAGGATTGGCGACGATAAACACCTTTTTCTTCAGCTTTCCCGCCTCCCTGACTGCCTTCAGGGCACCGAAGATTTGAGCCATTCCGAGTCCCTTGGTGTCGAGGGTCCCCCGCCCGAGCATATACCCGTCCCTCACCTCTCCGATAAAGGGGGGAAACGACCACTCCTCGGAACGGGCGGGAACAACGTCCATGTGATGAATGAGAGCGACACCGGGGCCCTCTTTTCCCCCGAGGTTGCAAAGGATGCTCGATTTCTCCTCACTCAAACCGTCAACGAATGGCTCATACCCGAAGCCGGCCAGCAGTCCCGTGAGATATGAAACGGCCCTGCTGCAGTCACCCGGGGGATTCGACGTATCGATCTTGATATAATCCGAGAGGGCGGCGATCATCTTCTTATCCAGGTCTGTCATGAATGATACCTCCAAAAACCAAAGTTCAGAGTTCAGAGTTCATAGTTCAGAGTTTATGGTTAGGAATGAGAAATTAGAGTTAGTAGTTAGTGGTTAGGAATATTGG
>CAYFXN010000043.1:0-283 GCA_964347065.1 uncultured bacterium
ATGGCGACGGGAAACATCCACATCGGCACCATCGCGGGAAAGTTAAAGGGGGTGATGCCCACACAGACGCCGAGGGGCTGTCTTACGGAATAACTGTCGACGCCGGTACCAACGTTTTCGGAATAGCTTCCTTTCAGCAGGTGGGGAATCCCGCAGACGAATTCCACCACCTCGATTCCCCGCGTTACGGACCCGCGGGCATCGTTGAGCACCTTACCATGTTCGGCCGTGATCAGGGCTGCCAGCTCATCCGCATGCTTATCCAGCAATTCCTTGTAGCGAA
>CAYFXN010000043.1:293-15231 GCA_964347065.1 uncultured bacterium
GGATCCGTGCCCTCCGCAGCGGCGGAGTGGACGACCACCCGGGAAACGCAGCAGCGGCGGCGGAAACAGCTTTCTCCACCTCCTCCTTCCCGGCAAAAGCAACGCGGGCCGCTACCTCCCCGGTGGCTGGGTTGTAAACATTCCCAAACCGTTTCCCCGATCCGGAGATGGCACCTCCATTGATAAAATGTCCGATAACATCATGACTGACTGTTCCTCCCATTGTGAAACCCCCTTATCATGACATTCAGAGCAGGCAAACATCGATAAACATCCTATATTAGAGTAGACCACCATTCTTTCGGCAGTTCAACTCTTTATCGAATAATCGAAGTCCAGCGTTCAGAGTTCAGAGTCCAGGGGAAACAAAGAAGGCAGGGAATGTTGTGGGATTACAGTCGCAGGCCGCCGTCCACCTCTATCACCCGGCCGTTTACATAATCGTTTTCTATGATGAACCGGACGGCTTTCGACACCTCTTCGGGCACTCCCAGACGTCCGGCGGGTATTCCTGCGACGATCTTCTCCATGACCTTTTCGGGGACGCTTCTCGCCATGGGGGTATCGACGAAGCCGGGAGCCACCGCCGCCACACGGATCCCGTAACGGGACAGCTCCTTTGCCCAGGTAACCGTCAGTGCCACAACCCCCGCCTTCGTGGCCGCGTAGCTCGACTGTCCCATATTTCCGTGACGGGATATGGAAGAGATGTTGATGATCACGCCGGGAACTGCCTTCTCGATCATCCAGAAGGCTGCCTCCCTGGCGCATAAAAACACTCCCGTCAGGTTGACGTCGACCACCTTCTGCCAGAGATCCAGCGGGAATCTGGTCGTCTCGCTTCCCGACTTTTTAACCAGAAAATGATCACCCGTCACGCCGGCGTTGTTTATGAGCACGTCTATTTTTCCCCTCTGCTCAATCGCGTTCTCGAAGGCTATCGTCACCGAATCCTCATCCCTCACATCGAGGACCTGAATGTCGACGACACCTCCGGCGCCCTCGCTCTCCTCCTTCAGGGAAGAGAGACCCTCCCAATCAAGGTCAAAGGCGCAAATGGAGGCACCCTCCCGGGAGAGGTCCAGCGCGAATCTCCGGCCGAGGCCTCTCGCAGCCCCGGTGACAACCGCTACACATCCCCTAATATCCATGGTATCTCCTATATTATCCCCTGCCTCTTCATCTCATCGATTTGCTGCACACCCGCTCCCAGAAGAGATGAATAGACCATCCTGTTGTCGGCACCCACCTCCCTGCAGAGCCATTTGATCCGGGGCGGGGTCTCGGACATCTTGAAAGAAGGCCCCTGGACCAGAACCTCGCCGTACACCGGGTCATGCAACTTCTGAAACACGCCCCGAACCCACCAGTGTGATTCCCTCAGCGTATCTGCGGGGGTATTCACCCTCCCCGTGACGACCGCCGCTCCCGGCCCCGACTTTTTCCCGATATAATCCTGTATCATCCCGAGTATCTCATCGGCTGTGTGATTCACCGACCACTCCTCTATTACCTCGACGAGCACCTTCTCATTTTCAAACTGCGTCCTGTCCAGAAAGGTGGCGAATTTCGGGTCCTTCGTCAGATCAGGCCTTCCCATGATATCTGCCAGGGACTGAAAGGCGTCGTCGTTGTAGGCAGCGATGAAGGTGAACCCGTCTTTGCAGCGAACGAACGTATAGGGAAAGACGGCGATGTCGTAGTTCCCGAGACGTTCCCTCACCCTTTTCGCCGTGTGGAACCAGGTGAGGTTGTAATCGAGAAACTGCATGACGCCCTCCGCTCCCGAGAGATCGATCATCTGTCCCTCCCCTGACGCGTGCCTGAACAGGAGGCCTCCCATGATGCTGAAAGCACCGTAAAGACCCGAGCTGTACCAGCCGAACCAGGATCCGATCCGGGTGGGCACCTCATGATCCCTCTTTTCTCCATCGGATGCAGGTTGCCCCTGGAGGTAGACCAGTCCTGAAGCTGCCTGATCGATGATATCTGAGGAAGGTTTATCCCCGGCGGACTCCGGACCGAACTGCCCGTATGGATAGATGGTCAGGTAGATCAAACGGGGGTTCAAACGGCTAAGCTGCCGGTAACCGATATCCTCTCTATCCATAAACCCGGATGGATAGGTCTCGATCAACACATCGGCCCTGGATACCATTTCTCGGAGCACCACCTTTCCCTCAGACCGCAGGATATCGAGGGTAACGTGGTGCTTGTTCCTCCCCTCGACGATGTATCCGAGGCCCGAGTCGTGAACGATGAGCCCCTCCGGCGTGTACCGCCTGCTCACGTCGCCCCCCGGGGGCTCTACCCGTATCACCGTCGCGCCGCACTCTGCCAGAAGCGAGGAGCAGAACAGGCCTCCCACGTTGCCGTAAGAAAGATCAAGGACCGTCACGTCATCCAGGGCCTCTGCTTTTCCTTCAGCCGCAGCGGGAGACATCTCCCTTTCGGCCCAGGTGAACCAGTCCAGTCTCTCGTCGCTCATGCCTCCTCCTTCGGCGGGGCTGCACCCGGAACGTCGTTCCATTTTCCGATCACTCCGTTTTTCTCGAGCCGTTCCATCTCATCGGGCTGAATACCGAGAATACGTTGAAACACGTGATCGTTGTTGTAGCCCACAGGCTTCGCCGCCCACTTGAGGCGCGGGGGCGATTTCGACATCTTCATCGAAGGCCCGTACTCGGCGATCATCCCGTAGAGCTCGTCGTTAATCTCCCAGACGGCTCCCCGCTCTCTCAGGTGAGGGTTTTCATAGTGGTCACGGGCGTTTCTCACCCTGACAGCCCCGAATCCCTCCTTCTCCCCTGTCAATTCAACTTCGCGAACCGATTGTTCCCTGCACCAGTCCCCGATAAGGCGGTAGAGAAGCTCTACGTTTTTTGGTGAAGTTCTTCCGAGATTGTCCGACATTTCCTCATTTTCGAGGAGATCGACCCGTCCCATGGAGGCAGCGAGCCCTTTGAATTGATCGTCATCCGATGCAGAAACGGCCACGAATCCGTCACGGCACCTAAATATACCCGATGGAGAGACGGCAACGTCCCTGTTTCCCCCCCTGGTTCTCGATTTATTTGTCAAACCGTGATAGATCCAGGTCCAGTCGAGCACCCGTATCAGAACCTCAGCCTGTGCCACATCGATGAACTGGCCCATGCCGGAGCGTTCACGGTGGTAGAGCGCAACGAGTACCCCGTAGGCGGCGGTGAGCCCCCCGGTGAAATCACCGATGTAGATCCCCGCCTTGAGCGGAGCGCTTTCCGGAAATCCGGTTATCTCCGACATGCCGCTTTGCGCCTGAGCCGTCGCATCGTAGGAGGGTCGCCCCTTCGAAAAGGGCCCCCACTGCCCGAACCCCGTGTTCGCCACGTAGACGATGCGGGGATTAATCTCCTTCAGCTGGTTGTACCCGATCCCCCACCGGTCCATCGTCCCGGCCTTCAGGTTCTCAACCACCACGTCGGACTCGGCGACGAGCCTTCGGAAGATGTCCTTTCCCTCCTCGGGGTGAAGGTCGATGGCCACGTGATACTTGTTCCTGTTCTGGGGGAAAAAACCAACGGAGGCGTTCTTCCAGAAATACCCTTCAGGGGTGACGTAGCGCATCAGGTCACCCACACCGGGCATCTCCACCTTTATCACCTCTGCCCCGAGCTGGCCGAGCAGGTCGGCGGTGAAGGGGCCGAATATCCGCGTCGCCATCTCGACCACGCGGACCCCCGATAGTATCTCCGGCTTGCCGGGTATCTCCTCCTTCGAGAAGGCTCTTTTCGTCCAGGTGAAGTACTCTTCCTCTCTCACGATTTCCTCCGGATCTCATCTACACGGCCAGGAAGCGTTTCAGGGTCTCCTCGTCTCTTGCCAGCTCTTTCGAATTGCCCTCGTACTTTATGAAGCCGTCCTCAATGATGTAGGCCCTGTCGGAAACCTTCAGGGAAAACCTGACGTTCTGTTCGGTGAACAGGAGCGTGACTCCCTCCTCCTTGATCCGCACGACGAACTGGCCGAGCATCTGGACGATGAGGGGTGCAAGGCCTTCCGTCGGCTCGTCGAGTAGCAGCAGGTCGGGGTTCCCCATGAGCGTTCGGGCGATGGTGAGCATCTGCTGCTCGCCGCCGGAGAGGGCACCGCCTTTCCTCCTCTCCATCTCTTTCAGCTGTGGGAAGACGTCGAAGACCCGTGAAACCGTCCAGGACTCATTACCCGACCTACCGGGCTTCTTTGCCACTTCCAGGTTCTCCCGCACCGTCAGATCGCCGAAGATACGCCGGTCCTCGGGAACGAGGCCTATCCCCTTCCTGGCGATTACATAGGGGGGGTGGCGGTGGATTTTCTCTCCCCTGTAACGGATCTCTCCGTTCCTAGGAGGGGTGAGCCCGATGATGCTGCGGAATGTCGTGGTCTTCCCCGCCCCGTTCCTGCCCAGGAGAGCCACGGCTTCTCTTTCCTTCACCGCCAGGGAAACGTCGAAGAGAATGTGACTCAGCCCGTAATAGGTGTTGATCTTGCTCACATCCAGCATGCCTACACTTCCTTACCCAGGTATGCGGTAATCACCTTCTCGTCCCCGGATATCTCGTCGGGGGTGCCTTCCGCGATGATCTCACCGTAGTGCAGCACCCGTATCTTCTGGGATATGGAGAAGACGATATCCATATCGTGCTCGATGAATATGAGGGTAATTCCCAGCCCTTCCCACAGTTTCTTGATCAGATCCACGGTCCTCCTCCCCTCCTCGGGTGACATTCCCGCCGTGGGCTCGTCAAGGAGGAGGATACGCGGCTCGAGGGCCAGGGCAATGGCCATGTCGAGCAGTTTCTGGTCCCCGTGAGAAAGGTTTCCGGCCGTCTCGGCGGCCTCTTCCATAAGCCCGACGCTCGCAAGAAGCTCCTCTGTCCTGGCGTTCACCTCACCATCTCTGCGGTAATCGGAGAAGAACCTGTACTGGTGTTCCATGGTTGCGTGCACCGCCACGCGCACGTTGTTGTATACGTCGAGGCGGGGAAAGATGTTGGTCCGCTGAAATGCCCTGCCGATCCCTTTTCTCACAATCGTGTGGGGCTTTTCGCCCGTGATGTCCATCCCCTCAAAGAATATCTTCCCCGTATCGGGGACGAGCTTCCCCGTTACCAGGTTGAAAAATGTCGTTTTCCCGGCTCCGTTTGGCCCGATTATGGACGAGAGCTCCCCGGGCTCGAACCTGATCGACACGCCGTTTATCGCTTTGACCCCGCCGAAGGATTTGCTCACATTCGTAACTTCGAGCATTCAATCTTCCCCCTTCTTTTTCGTCAACCTGTGGGCCAGCCCCGAAATGCCTTCGGGCGCTCCCAGAACCATGACGAGGAGAAGGCCGCCGAGTACGATTGGCCAGAACTGGGAGTAGGGCCAGGGTATGTTGGAGGTAAAGAAGTGGTGGAGGAACACCAGCAGCGACGCACCGATTACGGGCCCGAAAAAGTAGTACATTCCCCCCATGAGGCTCGAGAGAATCGGCTCCGCCGACTTCGTCCAGTGAAGGAGCAGGGGAAAAACGAACTGGTTGTGCCAGGCGATGAGCGCGCCGGCAAGACCCGCGAAAAAGGATCCGATGACGAAGGTGATGAGCTGGTGCCGTTTCACGTCGACTCCCAGAAATGAGACGCGCTCCATGTTTTCCCTCGTGGAAACGAGGGTAACCCCGAAGGAAGAGTTCAGGATAACTTTGATGAGGATGAAAGAAATGAGGCAGACGAAGAGAGTGAAATAATAGAACTCGATGTGAGAATCGATCAGGGGAGGCTTCGGGATTCCGTGGATCCCGTCATCCCCCCCCGTGAAACCGTACCACTCGAAAACGATTATGTAGAAGAGCTGGCCGAAGGCGATGGTGAGAATGGAGAAGTACAGGGCCGTGAGCCGCACGCAGAACCAGCCTACGATGAGGGCGATGAAGGCGGTAACGACCGGGGCGATGACAAATGACAGGTAGGGGTTGATGCTGTATTTTTTGAGCATGATGGCCAGCGTGTAGGAGCCGATGCCGAAAAAAGCCCCGTGGCCGAAATGGACCATCCCCCCGTTTCCCAGGATGATGTTGAGGCTCAGGGCGAAGAGCCCCATGATGAGCATCTCACGGGCCAAAATCGTCCCGTACTCACCGAGAAAAAAGGGGGCGACAGCCATGACCGGGAACAGGGCGAGCCACCAGTAATCGGGGATGTGCCGCGTAAATCCCGAACCGTTTCCCGGTTCTCTTTTATCCGCTCTCTTACTCAAGTCAAATTCTCTCCGGTTTCCCGAACAGACCCCACGGGCGAATGATGAGAACGATCGCCATTGCGAGAAAGGAGGTCCCCATTGCAGCCCTCGGAAGGAAGAGAATCCCGAAGGAGTGGAGGACGCCCAGTATGAGCGCGCCCAGGAGCGCACCGGGGAAGCTCCCGAGACCCCCGATGACGACGACGGCGAAGCACTCGATGATGATGTCCATGTCCATGCCCAGGGATATCGATCCAAGCGGCGCCACGAGGGCTCCCCCGAGCCCCGCGAGCCACGCCCCCAGGACGAAGACGCTCGTAAACACCCGCTTCACGTTTACCCCCAGTGCCCCGAGCATCTCCGGGTCGGCCACGGCTGCCCGTATCAGCCTGCCGGCCTTGGCCCGGTAGAGCAGAAGCCAGAGGGAGAGGGCAATCGCCGGGCCCACCAGGAGCAGGAAGAGGTTGTAAACGGGAAAGGGCTTCCCCAGAATCCTCAGCGCTCCGCTAAATAGCGGCGGCACCGAAACCGTGAAGTACGCACCGCCCCAGGTCCACCGGATGAGATCGTCGATGATCAATACGAGTGCGTACGTGAGGAGAAGCTGCAGGAGGTGCTCTTTACGGTAGACAGGGCGGAAAAAGGCCACTTCCAGGAGCAGGCCCGCCGCAGCGACTCCCAGGGGGGCCAGGAGCAGTATGAGGGGGAAGTAGAAGGCCTTCGTGGCAAAGGCGGAAAAGACGGAGTACGCCAGGAAGGCCCCCAGCATGTAGATCGACCCGTGGGCGAAGTTGATGACCCGGAGCACACCGAAGACGAGGGACAACCCCGATGCCACGATGAAGAGGATCATCCCGTTGGTGAGCCCCGACAGCAACTGTACTATGAGCTGCGGGAAATCCATGTTTTCATAGAGCTCCCGCTACATTCCGCGCATCTTTTTGATCTCTTCGATGGAATGCCACACCTTGTCGCCGGGAATGTACTCCACGTCCTTCAGGATGAGGAAGGGGTAATCGGGACTCTTGAAGGTTATCCCCACGTATTCACCGGCGTTGGCCATGTGGTCGAAGGGCCGGATCTGGAGCTCTCCCCTGAGAGAGTTCCACTTGAGCCCTTCCAGCGCGTCGATCACCTTCTCCGTATCCAGGGAATTCGCCTTTTTTACGGCTGAGGCAAGCGCCATCAGGCCGTCATAGGCCATGATCGCCCAGTCGGAGGGGTAATCTCTCGTCTTGGCCCGGTACTTCTCCACGAAACTCTTCATCTCCTTCGTGTCGGAAGCATAGAAGGGAGCCCGCGCGTAACCGTAGAGCCCCTCAGGGCAGTCGTCACCCAGAGACTTCAGGGCGTCCAGGTCGAGCAGTCCCATGAACTTCACCGTCTTGAAGAGCTCATAGGTGTTCGCCTGCTTGATGAATCCCACCAGGTTATCGCCCCAGAGGTTCGAGTAGATGATCTCGGGCTTTTCCGCGAGCAGCGCCGTTATGTAGGGGGTGAAGTCCTTCTCCCCGAGCTTCGGCCAGAGTTCCTTGACGATTTCCACATCAGGCTTCAGGCTTTTCAGCTTGTTTTTGAACGATTCGAACTGGGTGTGGCCGAAAGAGTAGTCCGGGCCGATAAAGGCGTACTTCTTGTACGGAAGCTTCGCAGCGCTGATTGCCGCAGCCTGGCCCTCTATGTGGGTGTTGGGAACGACCTGGAACAGGTATCTGTGGCCCCTCTCAGTGGTTATCTTCCAGGTATTCGAGGTGTGGAAGTAGACCAGCTTCTTGTTCTCCTTCGCCACCTCTGAAATTGCGAGCGCTTCGGAGCTGCTCGTGGGCCCGATCAGGAAATCAACCTTCTCCTTGAGGATCAGGTCCCTGGCCATGTTCGCCCCGATCTCGGGACGCAGCTGCCCGTCCCTTATGATGAGCTTGAGCTTTTTGCCCATCAATCCACCCTGCTCGTTGAGCTCACTTATCCCGATCTCGAGCCCTGCAATCTGGGACATGGCAAAGAGATACCCGATGCCGGTAATGTCGGCGATGAATCCGAGCTTGATGGTTTCATCGTCGGCTCTTGCCACCGGTTGACCCGGTGCAAGAACCAGGATCGAAAAAGCCAGGATGATGATAGTACAGAGAAACTTTGTTTTTTTGCCCCTCATGACCCTCCTCCTTTTTTAATTTGATAATTAGGATTAATGTGGCAATAAACATACCACAGAAAAGGAATAAGTTAAACGGATAAAACCCCATTTGATTCAGTCACTTTCGAATGGAGAGGATGGCAGGCGCTTTTTCCGTCTGTCCCCATATGGATACAGCTTTGTGCCGCATTTTCCTGAAACGGCAGATTTTACCCTTGATTAAGCAGTATCCATAATGCTACATGTATTCTTATGGCAACACTATTTCGGGAGGGGGATATGGGACCGTCCTATATGCATGAAGAATCTGAAACAGACTGTTACCGGGAACTGCACAAAAGCCTGCCATACCGCATCTCATTCAAGGAATACGTCACGCTCCTCGAGGAAGGCCTCCAGCATTTGAAAAACGGCATCGTCATCGTCGACAAAGAGGCAAACGTAATTTTTTTCAGCGATTCGTACCAGGACTTCTTGAATATCAAAAGGAGCGAGGTCCTGGGAAGGCACTGCACCCGGGTCATCGAAAACTCGCGGATGCATTTCGTCGTGGCATCGGGCGTGGCCGAGATAGGAGACAGCCATCACATCAAAAAACAGGACATGGTCGTACAGAGGATACCCATAGAGGTAAGCGGCGAGACGAAAGGAGCAATCGGCCAGGTCATGTTCAAGAATGTAGAGGATGTCATCTCCCTTGCCAAAAACCTCGACATACTGGAGTCCAAGCTAAAGATCTACGAGGACGAACTCTACAGCTTCAGGAGGGCCCGCTACTCCTTCGAGAACATCATCGGGGAGAGCCAGGCTACAGCCAGGGCAAAGAAGGAGGCGGTCAACGCGTCGAAAACCAGCGCCCCCGTGCTCCTGATCGGCGACAGCGGCACCGGCAAGGAGCTCTTCGCCCACGCTATCCACAACGCAAGCGCGAGGGGTAGAAAGCCCTTTGTGCGGCTCAACTGCGCTGCGCTCCCAGCGGAGCTTCTCGAATCGGAGCTGTTCGGTTACGAGCCCGGGTCGTTCACGGGCGCGAGCAAAAAGGGAAAACCGGGGAAGTTCGAGCTGGCCAACGGCGGAACGATCTACCTTGACGAAATCGGGGGCATGCCACCCAAAATGCAGGCGACACTTCTTCGGGTCCTCCAGGAGAAGGAATTCGAAAGGATCGGAGGTACCAAGATAATCCGGTCGGATTTCCGGGTCATCGCCTCGACGAACCGGCCTCTGGAAGAGCTCGTGAACGAGAACACCTTCAGAAAAGACCTCTACTACCGGTTGAACGTCATTCCCATTCAAATTCCACCACTCCGGGAACGGGCAGAGGACATCCCCGGCCTGGTGGCCGGACATCTCACGATCCTGAACGAGGAGCTGGGAACCGGCAGGAAGGATGTCTCCCACGAGGCGATGGAGATACTCAAAAGCTATGACTGGCCCGGAAACGTGCGGGAATTGCAAAACATCCTCGAGAGGATCGTCTGCTCCATCCAGGGGCAGCGGATAAAACCGGAGCACCTTCCTCCCTTCCTGTGGGAAAGGACGGCCATATACGACGCGCAACCGACGGAAGAGAGCCTTCAAAACATCATGAACACCTTCGAGAAAAAGGTCATCGAGAGGACCCTCGCTCATTGCGGTGGGAACAAGGCCCTCACGGCGCGAAAACTTGGACTTCACAGAACGGCCCTGTACAAAAAGATGAAGAAGCTGGGAATAGAGAAAAGCGAAACTGCGCAGAGAAAATAGGGTAACACAGTACATCGTCCAATAGCATACAGTACACACTACCAGAATGGTAATGCGGAATGAAAACCAGTTCCGCGTTTTGAGGAAACCATATTTCAATACGACAGAAAGCGGGAAATGGTCCTCACATCCGAGGTTGGGAAGTTGAGAATAACCGAATATCAGATAACAAGAAAGATTAAAGCAGAAAGCAGGAACGGCAAACCGGGAACTGTTAACGGGAAATTATGAACCTTGAACTTGTTCTTTGACTATGAACTGTGAACTATGAACTCTTTTTTTCAAAATGGCCGATGGGTCTTCCCGTCAATGTCAGATCGTTGCTTTCGCGTTTTCTACGATATCTTTTAATCGCCTCGTGCTCTCGCTGATATCTTTCTGGGCGACCACGGCCGAGATGACAGCGACGGCGCTTGCCCCGGCTTTTATAACCGATGGGGAATTATTGTGATTGATTCCCCCAATGGCAATTAGGGGAACATTCGTTGCCTGCCTGGCTTTTTCTATGAATTTCAGACCCACGGGGCTTCCAGCATCCGGCTTTGCATCTCTCGTCTCAAATATCGGCCCTATCCCAATATAATCGACATCTGCCTCACCTGCTCTGTCCAGTTCCTCGGGATTTCCCGCAGAAACGCCGAGAATCAGTGGTTTGGGATAAATCATTCGTGCCCGTGCGTAGGGGAAGTCATCGTAGCCGATGTGGACACCGTGCGAGGAAGAAGCGAGAGCCACATCGATCCTGTCATTTACGATAAATTCTCTGTTAAATGAATCGGCAATTTCTTTGATCTTTTTCGCATGCGTGAGAAAATCCCTGGCGGTAAGCTCCTTGTCCCTCAGCTGCACAACATCGGCACCGCCCCTGTAGGCTTCCCTGGCTACGAATTCGTGATCTCTCCCCCCGGAGAGTTGCAGATCCGTTATTACGTAAACGCTCCACCTGGCCGGGGACAAAGATTCAAATCGATTCATAATCTGTCACATTTCCCCCTCGTATTTATTGGCAGGTACCTTTTCCAAATACTTTTTCGCTGCCTCTCCGGGTGACGGGGCCGCAATGATTCCCGAGATGAGCGCAACGCCGTAGGGGCCACCTTCAGTCATAACCCCGGCAAGGTTTTCCGCCTTTATTCCGCCGATCGCAAAAACAGGAATATTCACAGCCGATACCACCTCGTGGAGCTTTTCGATTCCTAAAGAAGGGCCGTACTGCGCCTTCGATGGAGTTTCAAAGACGGGCCCGAAGGTTATAAAGTCTGCGCCTCCCTTTTCGGCCCTTTTTGCTCCCTCGAGGGAATGGGTAGAACAGCCAACGAGCATGCCTTTACAGATTTTTTTTGCCGTTTCAACGGGGATCGATGCCTCGCCGAGGTGTATTCCATCTGCCCCCGATGCCAGGGCCACATCGGCCCTGTCATTGATAAAGAGTCTGGCTCTATACCGTTCGGTCAGCCTTTTTATTTTTACAGCCAGTTCGAGAAGTTCCCTTCCCCCCAAATCTTTCTCTCTCAGCTGAACGGCTCCGATCCCAGCATCAAGAGCCTCAATAAGGGTCTTTAGAAGATCTCCCCCTCGGGCCTGATGCCGGTCGGTTATGAGGTATATTCTGAAATCTACCCTTTGGGACTTCATGAAGTAATCAGAAAAAAGTCCCGTCGAGGGGGCTTGATGCAGCTGCGTAGAGCTTTTTCGGGATCCTTCCCGAAAGGTACGCCATTCTCCCCGCTTCCACCGAAAGCTTCATCGCTTCGGCCATCATCACGGGATCCTGTGCGCAGGCGATCCCCGTGTTCATGAGTATACCGTCACAGCCCAGCTCCATCGCAATAGTAGCATCGGAAGCTGTCCCGACGCCGGCATCGACGATGATCGGAACCTTTGCCTGTTCGAGGATAATCTTCAGATTATAGGGGTTCCTTATACCCAGACCGGAACCGATGGGGGCCGCAAGGGGCATAACTGCGGCACAACCCACGTCTTCGAGCTTTTTGGCAACTATCGGGTCATCATTTGTGTACGGTAAAACGGTAAATCCTTCTTTGACGAGGATCCTCGATGCCTCGACAAGCTCTTCCGTGTCCGGGAAAAGAGTCTTTTCATCTCCGATCACTTCAAGCTTTATCATCTCACTCATTCCTGCTTCCCGGGCGAGAATGGCTGTTCTGATAGCATCCTCCTTTGTATAGCAGGCCGCCGTATTCGGGAGGATGAGATATCTGTTTGCATCGATGTAATCGAGGAGTGACTCCCCACTCTTGCCTGACAGGTCAACCCGCCTTACAGCAACGGTAACGATCTCCGTCCCCGATGCTTCCAGGGCTTTCACCATGGTTTCATTATCCGGGTATTTTCCCGTACCCAGTATCAGCCTGGACCCAAATTCCCGATCTCCTATTTTCATGGCAGTATCCATAGCAAGCCTCCTCGCCTTTTTATCCTCCCCCGACGAAACTGACGACTTCTATCATGTCTCCGTTGCTAAGGAGGGTGGTTTCAAATTCGCTTTTCCTAACAATTTTTTTGTTCAGTTCAACAGCGACCCGGGAGTGCTTGACGTCGAGTATCTCCAGCATCTCCATGACGCTCACATCTTCTTCGAATACATATCTCTCTCCATTGATGATGAGGACCATCCCGATCTCCTCCTTTAGAATCTCTCATCTTTTTTCCCGACTATGACCCTTAGCAACTTGTTTTGGAATTCATCTTTGAACAGCGGGTCAACTCGCGCGGTCTCTTCCCTGATCAGACTAAAACATTTCTCAGCCAGTTTTCTGTCTTCCATCTCTCTTGCATGCTCGGCGAGGCTAAGGAGCGCATTCGCGTGGCAGAATTCATCCATTTTCCCCGATGCAGCCATTTCCATGAACCTCTGGCCCGTTCTTTTGCTCCGGTAGCAACTCGTGCAGAGGCTGGGAATCAGCGAGCCGTCGATGAGGACTTCAATCATATCGTTAAGAGACCGGCTGTCGTCTATGGTGAACTGCCCGTTCTTTTCAAGATAGGCGGACTTTCCATATCCTCCGGGGGCAGTGTTCGATCCGGCACTTATCTGCGACGCGCCTGCATGAACAGCCTTTTCCCTGAGCCAGCCGGGTTCCCTGGTGGAGACCACAACGCCGGCAGAAGGCACGCACAACCGGTATGCTGAAACTATTTTGAGAAAATCTTTGTCAGAAACCGGACAGGGAGGGTTCTCTATCTCTGCCCCTATTGCGGCTTTGAAGCGAGGCACAGACAATGTGTGGGGCCAGTACCCGTATCTTTCCCGCAAATAGATCGAGTGAAGTATTGTGGCGATGGAATCGAACTTCCAGTCGTACAGACCGAGAAGTGCCCCGATGCCGAGGTCGTCGAACCCGGCTTCGATGGCCCTGTCCATGCAGGAGAGCCGCCAGGAGTAGTCTGCTTTCCTCCCTATGGGGTGCATTTCCGCAAAAGTCTCCCTGTGGTAGGTTTCCTGGAATACCTGGTAGACGCCGGCCCCCGCCTCCTTCATCTTCCTCAGGTCCGGAACCGCCATGGGCGCGGCATTTACGTGAAGGATCCTGATGTCGGTTTTTTCGTAAATCGACCTCATGATGCTGATGATATATGCTGCCTGATCCTTTATCGATCCTTCTCCGCAAACAAGAAGCAATCGTTTATAGCCCCTTGCCTGGAGAAGAAGCGCTTCATCCGTCGCCTCTTCAGGGCTCAGGGTGATTCTCTTGATCAATCTGTTGTCCTTTCTGAAACTGCAGTAGAGGCAGTTGTTGTGGCACCTGCTCGACATGTACAGGGGAGCGAACAGCACGACCCGCTTACCAAAGACTCTTTCCTTGATCTCTTTCGCTCTCCGGGTGAACTGCTCACATATTGCGGGGTCCTCCGCTTTTAAAAAACGCGCTGCGACGAAAGGGGAGAGGGGATTGACGGGGGAAACGCGGTGAAGGATTTCCGCACTTTCCCTTCTGGAAATTGGTTGGGTTTCAAACAGAATCCTCTGGGTGAGATGTTCTATCCCGTCGAGTTTCAGACCGGAAATGGTTTCCCGAGCAAGCATGGTAGGTCCCCGGTAAAAACAATAAAGCCGTATCCTGCGAGGATACGGCTGAAAAATCTTGATCCGATGAAGCAGTAATGATAATCGAGGATCATCACGCTCCCTACGCCGGTATTACCCGGATCAGGTTCAAGGGGTTGTCCCAGGTCCACCCGGGGCTCTCAGCTGAACGCACCCCCGCGTTATCTGAAGTTATTATAGCACTCGTGAGATTCTGCATCGAGGAAAATACATCGAAAATGGAGAAGCTCAGTAAAAACAGCAGTACAGCAGCACTTCAGAGCAACGGAAGATCAGAACAACAGAAGATAAATCTTATGGCCTGGATGGCAATGTGGAATTCGGAGTACGGAATATGGAATGAAAACCAGAACAGCAGAGCCGCAGATGTTAAGAACATCAAAGAGTAGAAAGCAGGAACCGCAAACCGGGAACTGTTAACGCTAAATTGTGAACTGTGAACCTTGAACTTTGAACCGATTTTTCCGGGACTACCATTGCTCAGAAATTGAAAAGGGGATTTTAAGCAGCCGGGGAAAGGAATTCTTTCCCCGGTGCTTTTTTGAAATAAGTGTTACCGCTGTTATCGACAGGTGTTACTGGCCGGCCTGTGCTACGGGCGAGATGACCACGTCGATCCGTCGGTTGACGGCCCTTCCCTCCGGCGTCTCGTTCGAGGCGAGAGGGCGCTGGGAGCCGTAGCCGAGGGTCTTGACGACTCGCTCTGCCAGGACGGCGGGCGGCAGATTGGGATCGATCTCTGCCAGCAG
>CAYFXN010000044.1:0-14858 GCA_964347065.1 uncultured bacterium
TTAAATGCGGCTTCGTACGCTCAAACTTGGGCTTCGACATTTCTCCTTCCTCCTCTTGTCTTTATAATCCTTTTACCTTCAGAAGATCGTCTGACACCGAGTTGGGAGTCGGTTCGTAATGAGAAAACTGCATCGAATAGGTAGCTCTTCCCTGGGTCAGAGACCTGAGATCAGTGGCGTACCCGAACATTTCTGCCAGTGGAACCAGGGTGTTGATCACCTGGGTCTTGTTCCTGCTTTCAATATTCTGAACTTTGCCCCTCCGGGAACTGATATCCCCGATCACGTCCCCCATAAAATCATCGGGCGTTACGATTTCAACTTTCATAACCGGCTCCAGAATTATCGGATCCGCATTTTTGCATGCAGATTTAAATCCCATTGAAGCGGCAATTTTAAAAGCCATCTCGGATGAGTCGACCTCATGATAGGAGCCTTCAATCAGTGTGACCTTTACGTCAATGACAGGATATCCGGCAACTACTCCCATCTCAGCAGCTTCATAAACACCCTTTGCAATTGACGGAATGTACTCCCTGGGGATCACCCCTCCAACAACCTTGCTTTCGAAAACTATTCCGGCCCCTTTATCGGCCGGCTCTAGGTCGAACCACACATGCCCGTACTGCCCGCGGCCTCCCGTCTGCTTGACGAACCTGCCTTCCGCCCTGCTCTTGCCCCGAATTGTCTCTCGGTAAGCTACCTGCGGTTTCCCCACGTTTGCATGAACCTTGAACTCACGGATCAGCCTATCCACGATAATCTCGAGGTGAAGTTCACCCATTCCGGAGATAAGGGTCTGGCCCGTCTCTTCATCGGAAGTAATTCTGAACGATGGATCCTCCATCGCCAGGCGCAAGAGCGACAGACCGAGTTTTTCCTGATCCGCTTTCGTCTTCGGCTCTATCGAAACGGAAATAACGGGGTTTGGCGCAGTAATCGTCTCGAGAACAACATGTGCATCCTGGGAGCACAGTGTGTCGCCTGTGACAGTGGATTTTAACCCAACGCAAGCAGCTATGTCACCCGCATAGACCTCCTTAATGTCTTCACGCTTGTTCGCGTGCATCTTGAGCAATCTACCAATTCGCTCCTTTTTCCCTCTCGTCGGGTTGTAAACTGTGCTGCCCGTCCCTATGTGGCCCGAATAGACCCTGATATACGTTAGGTTGCCGACGAAGGGATCATTCAGAAATTTGAACGCGAGGGCTGAAAAAGGCTCATCATCCGATGAATGCCTCTCGAGAGATTCTCCCGTAGCGGGGTTTTTCCCCCTGATCGCGGGGATATCGCCCGGGGACGGAAGATAATAGATTACGGCGTCAAGAAGTGGCTGAACACCTTTGTTCTTGAAAGCCGAGCCGCACAGAACGGGGACGATCTTAAATTCGACTGTTCCCCTGCGCACGACCTCCCGTATTTCCTCCGCCGTAACTGCTGCACCATCAACGTATTTTTCCATGATCGAATCGTCCACGTCGGATAAAAGTTCGATCATTTTTTCATGAGCACCCTGAGCGGCGTCCCTTTGATCTACCGGGATCTCTTCTATTCTGTAGTTCGCCCCGAGCGTATCTTCATCCCATACGATCATCTTCAGCTCGATGAGGTCGATGAGCCCCTTGAAAGTATCCTCTCTCCCGAAAGGAATCTGCAGCGGGACGGGAACAGCACTCAACTTCTCTTCGATTTCCTGGACTACCTTCCAGAAATCCGCACCGACTCGGTCCATTTTATTGATGAAGGCGATCCTCGGTACTTTGTATTTGTCTGCCTGCCTCCACACAGTCTCGGATTGTGGCTCCACGCCTCCTACAGCGCAAAATACGGCCACCACACCGTCCAAGACTCTCAGAGCTCTCTCAACTTCGATTGTAAAGTCAACGTGGCCTGGAGTGTCGATGATGTTGATACGACAGTCTTTCCAGAAGCAGGTCGTGGAGGCAGAGGTGATGGTTATACCCCGCTCCTGCTCCTGCTCCATCCAGTCCATCGTTGCAGTTCCCTCGTGGACCTCTCCCATCCGGTGGGAAACACCCGTGTAGTAAAGTATCCTCTCCGTCGTAGTCGTCTTGCCGGCATCGATATGGGCCATGATGCCGATATTCCTATGTTTTTCCTGTTGCACAGCGCGAGCCAAGGTATTCTCCCGATATTACCATCTGTAGTGCGCGAAGGCTTTGTTTGCCTCGGCCATTTTGTGGGTGTCTTCCTTCTTCTTGATCGATCCACCCCGATTGTTGTATGCGTCGATCAATTCGTTCGTGAGTTTTTCTATCATGGTTTTTTCCGGCCGGTTTCTCGAAAACAGAACGATCCATCTAATGGCGAGCGAAAGCTGTTTTGCAGGCCTGACTTCAACGGGCACCTGATAGGTAGCCCCCCCAACCCTTCTGGGTCGAACCTCGAGGACCGGTTTCACGTTCTCTATCGCTTTTTTCATGACAACAACCGGGTCCTCTCCAGTCTTCTCCTTCAACTTGTCGAGGGTTGCGTAAACAATCTTGCGCGCTGCCGTCTTTTTCCCTTTCCTCATCACCACATTGATCACCTTGCCCACGATAACATCCCCCGTCAAGGGGTCGGGAATCCGGTCTCTTTTGGGCGCAGGTCCTCTCCGAGGCATAATATCCTCCTTCTCAATTCTCTTTCTTTCAAAAAACTGTAAAAACTAAAACAATTGAATCAGACAACCAAACCAGGTGTGGGAGCTCTATTTGGGTCTTTTCGTACCGTATTTCGACCGGCTCTTCCGTCTGTCTTCGACACCAACGGAATCCAGAACTCCTCTGACAATATGGTACCTAACTCCCGGCAGGTCTTTCACCCTGCCACCTCGTATCAAGACAACTGAATGTTCCTGAAGATTATGCCCCTCTCCTGGAATGTAAGCTGTGACTTCGTATCCGTTCGTCAATCGAATTCTCGCCACCTTTCGAAGAGCCGAATTCGGCTTCTTGGGCGTGGTCGTGTAGACTCTCGTGCAAACCCCTCTTTTTTGAGGACAGGAGGTCAAAGCAGGTGATGCGCTCTTGAGCTTCGGTTTCTTCCTCGCTTTCCTGATCAGCTGATTAATCGTTGGCATATCCACATATCTCCGATTGTTATCCAAATTATCAACGATATCATCAGAAATTTCTTCCTGTCAATACCTTATTTAATCTACCTGCTCCTCTTCCTCTTCCTCCGTAAACGGCTCGATCTTGAGATAATCCCTCCGACCTGTCCCTGCCGGAATCAACCTTCCCATGATGACGTTTTCCTTGAGCCCCCCAAGAAAATCACACTTTCCTTTTACTGCAGCTTCCGTGAGAACCTTCGTCGTCTCCTGAAACGACGCGGCGGAAATCCAGCTATCCGTTGACAGTGACGCCTTGGTTATGCCGAGAAGCTGTGGCTCTGCCGTTGCTGGGTTCCCGCCTTTCTCCAGAACCTTCTCATTTTCCAATCTGAATCTCCACTTCTCCACGCTCTCGTCCACGAGGAAATTCGTACCACCGGGATCGACGATTTTGACCCGTTTGAGCATCTGCCGCACGATAACCTCGATGTGTTTGTCGTTTATTTTCACGCCCTGGAGTCGGTAAACCTTTTGAATTTCATCAACGAGAAATTTGGCAAGCTCTTTCTCGCCGAGAACCCTCAAAATATCATGTGGGTTCGGCGAACCTTCCATCATTGGTTCCCCGGCCCGCACCCGTTCTCCGTCGTGGACGATAACATGCTTTCCACGGGGGATAGTGTATTCGCGGGGATCTCCGACATCGGGGACTACCGTTATTTTTCTCTTGCCCTTGATGTCTTTTCCGAGCCTGACTACACCATCTATTTCGGAGATAATAGCGTTGTCTTTTTGCTTCCGCGCTTCAAAAAGCTCTACCACTCTTGGAAGTCCGCCCGTGATATCCTTCGTTTTTGTGGTCCCTCTTGGTATCTTGGCGATAATATCGCCTGCTTCGACAACCATATCCTCTTCAGCTCTGATGTTTGCTCCGACGGGGAGCAAATAGCGTGCGTCGGCATTTGACCCCGGCAGCTTTACGGTCCTTCCCCTCGCGTCTTTGATTGAGATCCTCGGCCTCGCATCCGGGTCCCTCGGCTCGATAACCACCTGCGATGCCTTGGAAGTGACCTCATCTACCTGCTCTTTCATCGTAATCCCTTCTTTAATGTCTCCGAATTTAATTTTTCCCGGAACCTCTGTCAGAATGGGAATATTGTAAGGATCCCACTCGCCGAGCCTTGTGTTGGCTTTGATTTTTTGCCCATCCCGAACAAATATCGTAGCGCCGTACGTGATGGGATATTTTTCCCTCTCTCTTCCCGCTTCATCGATGATGACTATTTCTCCATTTCGGGCCATCGCGACGAGGGTCGCATCGCTCTTTTCAACGGTATTGAGATTGCTGAACTTGACAACACCCGGGTTCTTGTTCTCCAAGAAAGATTGCTCAACGCTCCGTGAAGCTGCCCCGCCGATGTGGAAGGTCCTCATCGTCAACTGGGTTCCCGGTTCGCCGATCGACTGGGCTGCCATAATCCCTATCGCCTCTCCCATGCTGATCATATTTCCCCGGGCGAGATCTCTTCCGTAGCATCTCGCACATATTCCCTTCTTCAGCTGGCAGGTTATGACCGACCGGATTAGTACGGTGTCGATGCCTGAATCCTGTATCCTCCGGGCTTTTTCCTCAGTTATCTCTTCGTTCGCCTCAATGATGACTTCTTCCGTAACCGGGTCAATTAAATCCTCGAGGGCAACCCTTCCGAGCAACCTGTCCGAGAGGGGATCGATTATTTCACCCCCTTCTATGAGCGCCCTCATCTCTACACCCTCGAGCGTCTGACAATCCTCCTCTCCGATCATTCCATCTTGTGCAACATCCACGAGCCTCCTGGTCAGATAACCCGCATTTGCCGTCTTTAATGCTGTATCGGCGAGACCTTTTCGGGCTCCGTGGGTCGAAATAAAGTACTGTAGCACCGAAAGGCCTTCACGGAAATTTGACGTGATCGGGGTCTCTATAATCTCCCCGGTAGGTTTGGCCATAAGGCCCCTCATTCCGGCGAGCTGTCTCATCTGTTTATCCGACCCTCTCGCTCCCGACTCGGCCATCATGTAGATCGGATTAAAGGACTGTATTTTCACATCTTTCCCCGACCTGTCCTTTACTGTTTCCGTAGCCATCTCCTTCATCATCTCGGCAGCAACTTCCTCTGCCACGCCCGACCAGATGTCAACTACCTTGTTGTACCGCTCACCGTCAGTGATCAAGCCCTCCGTGTATTCTCTGATAACGGACTCGACCATTCTCGTTGCTCGTTCTATCATTTTCTGCTTGTTCGACGGAATTTTCAGGTCGTCCACGGAAATGGACATTCCCGAGTAGGTGGCGTACTGAAATCCAAGTTTTTTCAGCCTGTCTGAGAGTATAACGGTAGCCTTCTGCCCGCAGTGGCGGAAGGCGTAATCAATGAGGTCTCCAAGGTCTTTTTTCTTCATCACCCGGTTTACCATCTCGAAGGGAACATCTTCCGGTAGTATTCCGAACAATATGACCCTTCCGACTGTGGTCTCGACCAATTTTCCGTTCATCCTCGCTTTGATCAAGGCGTGAATGTCGATCTCTTTGGAGTCATATGCGATGCGCACTTCATCGAGATTGGCGAATATTTTCCCCTCCCCCTTGGCGCCGATTTTGTCTCTCGTGAGGTAATAAATTCCGAGAACGATATCCTGTGTTGGCCCGATGATCGGCTTGCCGTGTGCAGGTGACAGGATATTGTTCGTGGACATCATGAGAACCCTGCTCTCACTTTGTGCTTCGATGGAAAGGGGAACGTGAACCGCCATCTGGTCGCCGTCGAAGTCTGCGTTGAACGCCGAGCAAACAAGCGGATGAAGCTGGATGGCCTTTCCCTCTATAAGAACCGGTTCGAATGCCTGCATCCCGAGCCGGTGAAGGGTGGGCGCCCTGTTCAAAAGAACGGGATGTTGCCTTATTACCTCATCAAGGGCGTCCCAAACCTCTTTTCTCTCTTTTTCTACGAGCTTTTTCGCTTGTTTGATAGTTGTTGAGTGGCCCCCCTCTTCGAGCTTGTTGAAAACGAAGGGTTTGAAAAGCTCAAGAGCCATTTTTTTCGGCAGCCCGCACTGGTGAAGCCTGAGTTCCGGCCCGACGACGATGACGGACCTTCCTGAATAGTCCACTCTTTTTCCCAGGAGATTCTGGCGAAATCGTCCTGATTTGCCCTTTAACATATCGCTGAGGGATTTAAGGGGCCTGCGATTCGATCCCGTAATGACCTTGCCCCTTCTCCCGTTATCGAAGAGGGCATCGACGGCCTCCTGGAGCATTCTCTTCTCGTTTCGGATTATGATATCCGGGGCATTCAGGTCCATTAACTTTCTGAGCCTGTTGTTCCTGTTGATAACCCTCCTGTAGAGGTCGTTGAGATCGGAAGTGGCAAATCTTCCGCCATCGAGTGGCACAAGTGGTCTCAAGTCGGGAGGGAGAACGGGGAGAACTTCCAGAATCATCCATTCAGGACGCTGCTGCGATTCTCTGAAACCCTCGACAACTTTCAGCCTCTTTGCCAGTTTTTTCTTTTTCGCGTCAGATGCGGTTTCTCCAAGTTCCAACCTCAGCCCTTCCGAAAGCTTGTCACAATCGAGCTCTCGCAAAAAGTCCCGGACGGCTTCGGCTCCTATGGCGACGGTGAATCCGTCGCCGTACTCCTCCTTGTATTTTCGGTACATCTCCTCTGTGAGAAGGGTGTTCTTCGGAAGGTCTGTATCGCCCTGATCAATCACGATGTATTTCTCGAAGTAAAGGACGCTCTCAACCTCTTTCATCGTGAGGTCGAGAATTGTCCCGATTCTACTGGGGAGGCTCTTCAAAAACCATATGTGTGCAACGGGGGCTGCCAGCTCTATGTGCCCCATCCTCTCCCTTCTCACTTTGGACTGGATGACCTCGACGCCGCATTTCTCACAAACGATACCGCGGTGTTTCATGCGCTTATATTTTCCGCAGAGGCACTCGTAATCCTTTATCGGCCCGAATATTTTTGCGCAAAAGAGGCCGTCCCTCTCGGGTTTGAGGGTTCTGTAGTTCAGCGTCTCCGGTTTCTTCACCTCCCCGTGGGACCACTTTCTGATCATGTCCGAAGAGGCGATTGAGATTTTTATGCTCGAAATATTCAGTGGATTCCGTGGACTTTCCAAAATTCTCAATAAGTCTTCCAATGTTTTTCCTCCATGAACGAAGTTAATGCTCTATTCTTCACTCTGTAAATCCACGTTAAGAGCAAGTGCCTGGAGTTCTTTTATCAGGACGTTGAACGACTCCGGCAACCCCGGTTCGAGGCTAAATCCTCCCTTAACGATCGACTCATACATCCTCGCTCTTCCGGGCACATCGTCCGATTTCACGGTGAGAAACTCCTGAAGGGTATGTGCAGCACCGTAAGCCTCCAATGCCCAGACCTCCATTTCTCCTAACCGCTGTCCCCCAAACTGCGCTTTTCCACCGAGGGGCTGCTGGGTCACGAGCGAATACGGCCCCGTTGACCTAGCGTGTATCTTGTCGTCCACGAGGTGGTTCAGCTTTAGCATGTACATGACCCCCACCGAAACCTTCCGTTTGAAGGGGAGGCCGGATCGCCCGTCGTACAGAACCGTCTGTCCATCCAGCGGAAGACCGGCCATTTTAAGGTACTCCTTGATCTCTGTCTCTTTCGCGCCCGAGAAAACTGGCGTCGCCATGAAGACACCATTTCTTAAATCATTCGATATTTTTAATACCTCTTCCTCACTGACATCTTCAACATGTTTGCTAAATTCTATTGAGTTGAATACCTTTTTTAGCCATTCTTTGACGGCGGATAGGGAATAGTTCTCCTTGATATGGTGATCTATCTGCTTTCCCAGTTCCGATGCGGCCCATCCCAGGTGAGTTTCCAGGATCTGGCCCACGTTCATCCGCGAGGGCACCCCGAGAGGGTTCAGAACAATATCCACAGGAGTTCCCTCTTCGAGGTACGGCATGTCTTCGATGGGGAGAACCATCGATATGACCCCTTTGTTCCCATGGCGTCCTGCCATCTTATCCCCCACCGAGAGCTTCCTTTTCATCGCCACGTAGACTTTTACTGTTTTCAGCACACCCGGGGGAAGTTCGTCGCCCCTTTGCACCCTGTCAAATTTCTCAAGGAATCTCTTCTTTATCTGCGATATATGGGCGTTTGCCATATCGATTATTTCTTTGGCTTTCACTTTCGTATCGGGATCTTCCTCCGTCGATATATCCGCCAGTCTGTCTTTTGGGATTTTCTTGAACATCTCATCGGTGATAATCTTGCCTTTCTGGACCAAAACCGATGACCGGTCAGGAGACATAATTCGGGAAGAAGCCGTTTTCCCCACGAGAAGGCTTTTTATCCTCCCCCGTGCGTTTTCCCCTATGATCCGCGTTTCATCCTTATCGTCCCTTTTCAGGGCCGCTATTTCCCTATCTTCGAGTTCCCTTGCCCTTTCATCCTTTTCGCCGCCTTTCCGGGTGAATATCTTTGCATCGATTACGATGCCTTCGATTCCCGGTGGCACGCGGAGAGAAGTATCTTTTACGTCGCCAGCCTTGTCACCGAATATCGCCCGGAGCAATTTCTCTTCCGGTGTTAACTGGGTTTCCCCTTTGGGTGTTACTTTTCCCACCAGAATATCCCCATGGGTGACCCGGGCTCCTACCATCACGATACCGCTTTCATCGAGATTTTTTAGTGCATCTTCTCCCACGTTCGGTATATCGCTCGTTATCTCTTCCTTACCCAGCTTGGTCTCTCTCGCCATACACTCGAATTCCTCGATATGTATCGAGGTGTAGACGTCGTCGCGAACAAGCCGTTCGCTGATGAGAATTGAATCTTCGAAGTTATACCCACCCCAGGGCATAAAAGCTACGAGCACGTTCCTGCCGAGAGCGAGTTCCCCTTTGCTCGTCGCCGGTCCGTCAGCGATAACCTCTCCCTGTCTTACATGGTCGCCTATGCTGACCACGGGCTTCTGGTTTATGCAGGTATTCTGGTTTGACCGGGTGAACTTGTTCAGATTGTAAATATCTGCACCGTATCTTCCCAGCACATCTGGATCTTCGGCTTTGATCACAATTCTCGTGGCGTCCATGTATTCAACGATCCCTGCGCGTTTGGCAACGACCGTAGCACCGGAATCTGCTGCGGCTACGCTCTCGATTCCCGTTCCCACGAGGGGGGGCTCCGTTCTAAGCGAAGGCACAGCCTGCCGCTGCATGTTGGAGCCCATCAACGCCCTGTTTGCGTCGTCATGTTCCAGGAAGGGTATGAGAGAAGCTGCAACGGAAACGAGTTGGTTCGGTGAAACATCCATGAGTGTGATTTCCGAGGAGCTTACCATGGTGAACTCCCCCTTTTTCCTGGCGATAACGATATCATTGACGAATTTTCCCTCTTCGTCCAATATCGCGTTCGCCTGCGCTATCACGTGCTCTCCCTCTTCGATTGCCGAGAGATATGCCACTTCGTCGGTCACCGTGCCATCTTTCACAATCCTGTAAGGCGTCTCGATAAAACCGAATTCGTTTACCTTCGCGTAGATCGCCAGGGATCCAATGAGTCCGATGTTGGGCCCTTCCGGTGTCTCAATAGGGCAGATTCTCCCGTAATGGGTGGGGTGAACGTCACGTACTTCAAATCCTGCCCTGTCCCTGGTCAGGCCACCCGGACCTAGGGCGGATAATCTCCTCTTGTGGGTAATTTCGGAGAGGGGGTTGGTTTGATCCATAAACTGGGAGAGCTGGCTTGAGCCGAAAAATTCTTTGATCTGCGCCGACACGGGCTTGGAGTTTACGAGATCGTGGGGCATCGCCGTCTCGAGATCCTGATGTGTCATCCTCTCCTTTATTGCCCGGTCTACTCGCAAGAGACCATCTCTCAATGCTTTTTCAACCAGTTCGCCGACTGTCCTTACCCTTCTGTTACTCAAGTTGTCTATGTCGTCGGGTTCGCCATTTCCGTTCTTCAGATCTATCAAATATTTGATGATCGCAACGATATCATCTTTTCTCAGTTCTACCCGATCCAAGGGGATATCTTTCAGGCCCAGCTTGTAGTTCAGCTTCAGCCGACCTACACGGGAGAGGGAATACCTGTCTGGATTGAAGAAAAGGTTGTGGAATAAATGTTCTGCTGCATCGAGTGTTGGAGGATCGGTGGGCCGCATCTTTTTGTAAATTTCTTTGAGAGCGGATTCCCGGTCCTTCGTCTTATTCTGCCAGAGATCCTCCCAGACACACTTGTCAGCGTTCACAACCGTGCAGACTTCGAGCTCGTGTATCCCTTTCGATTTGAGCTGTTCCAGATCATCATCTCCGATCGGTTTCCCGGACTCAATGATAACTTCGCCCGATTGGGTGTCCACAACCTCACGGACGCAGACCTGACCCCAGAGCGTTTCAAGCGGGAGCTCGACTTTTCCGAGATCTATCGCCCCATACCGTTCGGCCCGGAGTCGCTGAACCTTTTGTCCCTTCCTGACAATTATTTCTTTCGTCTTCGGGTTCCGAATCTCAACAGGCGATCTCTTACCCACCATATCGAAGAGATTCAGTTTTTTCTCAAACGTATCGCCTTTTATGGTTACATGCTCGACCTTGTAAAACTCCTTCAGAGCCTCTTCCATCGAATACCCAAGGGCCCGCAAGAACACTGCGATGGGAAATTTCTTTTTCCTGTCTATTTTGACGAACAGTGCATCCTTGTGATCAAACTCAAAATCCAGCCAGGAACCGTTATTGGGGATTATTCTCGATGAGTAGGATGTCTTTTCGGTAATCCCCCCCCTTGACTTGTCCTTCTCGAAATATACTCCGGGAGATCGCTGAACCTGGCTGACGATGACCCGCTCCGTACCATTGACGATAAATGTTCCCTTCTCCGTCATGAGTGGTATTTCACCGAAGAAGACCTCCTGCTCCTTGACATCTCGAATAGTCTTATTTCCCGTAGTCTCGTCAATATCAAAAAGAACAAGCTGAAATCTGACTTTCATCGGAGCAGCGTAGGTCATCCCCCTTTCCCTGCACTCGTCTTCACTGTATTTCGGCTCATCGATCGCATAACTGATAAAATCCAGTTGTGCCCTTCCGTTTGGATCGGCGATCGGAAATACGCTCCTGAATGCAGCCTGGAGTCCAATGTTTTTCCGTTCGGAAGGCTTGACCTCGCTTTGCAGAAAATTCCAGTACGACTCCTTTTGCAACTTGATCAGGTGAGGATTTTCTAAAACGGTTCGAATCTTTGAAAAATTGACTCTTTTGATTCTATTTGAGTAATCGAGATACCCCATCTTAACTCCTCGAAAATAATCGTCTTTTTATTGAGGGCAACGACTGTGGCCCTCCGATTAACCCCATTATTTCACTTCCACTGTGGCACCGGCATCTTCGAGCTTCTTTTTCGCTTCTTCCGCTTCCTCCTTCGGCACCCCTTCTTTAATCGATTTAGGAACACCCTCTACCAGTTCTTTAGCCTCCTTGAGCCCGAGGCTGGTAAGCTCCCTCACCGCTTTGATTACGTTGATCTTTTTCTCACCAAACTCCTTGAGAATCACGTCAAATTCCGTTTTCTCTTCAGCCACTTCCGCTGCAGGTACCTGCTGACCCGCAGCTGCGACAACAGCCGGAGCCGCGGCAGATACCCCAAATTTTTCCTCCAGCTCCTTGATCATCTCAGATAGTTCCAGTACGGACATGCTCTCGATGAAACGAATAACATCTTCTCTTGTTATTGTAGCCATTTCTTCCTCCTGATAATTATAATTTCTTATTGGTTGTCTTTTAGTTTCTTGATAGCTACCAGAGTGTAAAGCAACCGCCGCGGAATCGCCGAGAGAACGTGAGCAAGCCCTGACAGCGGTGCAGCAACGGTACCAACGAGCTTCGCGATGAGAACATCCTTCGCGGGAAGATCTGCGATGGCGAGGATATCCTTTGCCGTTATCAACTGGTCACCGAGCAAACCTGAAAGAGGCTCCACCTTTGGAACTTTTTCAATGAACCCTTTGAATGCTTTTGCGACAGTTATCGGGTCTTCATATGCCAGGACGAGAGCAGTCGTTCCGGTGATATCTCTGACGAGAGGCTCAAGCGGTGAGTCAATGGAAGCAAGTTTCAAAAGGGAGATCTTCGTTACCTTGAATTCTCCCCCTGCCTCCCTGATCTTTCTCCGGAGGTCGGTCGCCTCGGCAACGGAGAGACCGCTCATCCTGGTCAGAACAGCCCCCTTCTGCCGGGAAACTTTTTCTTTTAGTTGCTCGACTATTTCTACCTTTTCCCTGCGCGTTTTTTTTGGCAAATTTTGTGGCCTCCTTTCTCCTTTATTTCGTTGTCAAAGGAGAGGGCTCCATCGGAGTCGCCGGATCAGCATCTCAGGAATGCTGCGCCTCGGTAGGCCGGATAGAAACATCATCCGATTAAACACTCACCGTGGACCTACTGTCTTTGACAAACGGTGTGAATTCAAACCTTTAATTCATTTAATACCTGCAACGTATTGAGCTTGACCCCAGGGCTCATCGTCGCTGAGAGGGTTATGCTTCTAATATAGGTACCCTTCAAATTTTGAGGCTTCGCCTTTACAACAGATTCCAGAAAAGCGAAGAAATTTCTTTTGATTTTTTCCGGTTCGAAGGAAACTTTCCCGATACCTGCATGGAGGGCGCCGGTTTTATCAACTTTATATTCAACCCTCCCCGTTTTCAGTTCTTTGACCGCTTTTCCCACATCGAATGTGACGGTTCCCACTTTCGGGTTGGGCATCAACCCCCGGGGCCCGAGGATTTTACCGATTTTCCCCACCTGGCTCATCATGTCGGGGGTTGCAACGGCTTTGTCAAAATCAAGCCACCCGCCCTTTATCTTCTCAACGAGATCCTCACCGCCCACAAAGTCTGCACCTGCTTCTTGGGCCTCTTTTTCCTTTTCACCCTTCGCGAAAACGAGTACCTTGACCTCTTTCCCCGTTCCATGAGGCAATAATACCGAACCTCTGACCTGCTGTTCAGGGTATTTCGGGTCAACTCCCAGCTTCATGGATATATCCACCGTTTCGTCGAATCCCGCCCTTCCCATCTGCTTCAGCATGGAAAAGGCTTCATCGATGCTGTACCGCTCAGCCCTGTCGACGAGTTTTTGCGCCTCACTGTATCTCTTCCCTTTTCTGGACATTTAACGACCCCTGTCTAAATAATTTCTATCCCCATGCTCCTTGCAGTCCCTTCCACCGTCCGAACAGCCCCATCGAAATCGTTAACCTGAAGGTCTGGCAGCTTTATACGTGCAATTTCCTCAACTTGTGCCCGGGTGACCTGTCCGATGATATCCATCTTCGGGTTGCCGCTTCCCTTTTCGACGCCGGCTGCCTTTAAAAGAAGTATTGAAGCGGGAGGCGTTTTCGTGATGAACGTGAAGGACCTGTCGGCAAATACGGTAATAATAACGGGAATTACCATACCTTCCTGGCTCTGAGTCTGGGCATTGAAAGCTTTGCAGAATTCCATTATGTTTACCCCGTGCTGTCCGAGTGCAGGCCCAACAGGCGGGGAAGGATTCGCTTTTCCTGCATGAATCTGCAGCTTTATCTGTCCGATTACTTTCTTCGCCATGGTGCATTCTCCGTTTCTTAACTTTTTTCAACTTGAGTAAAATCGACCTCAACGGGCGTGGGTCTTCCGAAAATGGACACGGAAATCACCACCCTCCCCTTTTCTTCGTGAATCTCCTCGATGGTTCCGAGGAAATTCGAAAAAGGGCCGTCAACGACGCGAACCACCTCTCCGGCCTCGAAGTGGATTTTCGGTTTCGGTTTCAGCTTCCCTTCCGCCATCAAGTGCGTGATTTCCTCCACATCCTCCTCCGGTATGGGCTGCGGGGTTTGGCCGCCAACGAACCCGGTTACCCTCGGTGTCCTCCTCACGAGGTGCCATGTTCTATCATTCATCTCCATTTGCACGAGAAGGTACCCCGGGAAAAAACTCTTTTCTACCGTCTTTTTGTCACCCTTCTTCGCTTCTATTATGGTTTCGGAAGGAATGAGGATATTGCCGAACAGGTCTTCCACTCCCTCAGATTGTACCTTTCTTCGGAGCGCTTCCTCCACTCTCTTTTCATAACCAGAGTATGTCTGAACTACATACCACTTTTTGGACATTGTTTCCTCTTCGTTCAATATTTGAGGAAAGACTGGATTCCCCTTCCTATGCCGAGGTCAGCGAGGCCTAGAAAAAGTACTATGATAAGAACGCATATGATGACGACGATTGTTGTCCCGAACGTTTCTTTTCTCGTCGGCCAGGTGACTTTTTTCATCTCAACCCGAAACTCAGAGAGAAAGTTTTTTACCCGCGTGAGCAGGGGTAGAGTTGTTTTTTTTACATCTCTTGGCGTCTCAACGGTAGATCGGACACCGGGCAGCCTCTCATATAGCCTCTCTTTAAAGCTTTTTGCCATCCGTCTCCTCTTAAATCAATGTGGCAGGCCAGGAGGGATTCGAACCCCCAACACCCGGATTTGGAGTCCGGTGCTCTAACCGTTAGAGCTACTGGCCTGTATTTTCCTTATTTTGTCTCCTTGTGGACTGTGTGCTTTTTGCACGATGAGCAATATTTCTTCAGTTCTAATTTCTCTGTCATAGTTTTTCGATTCTTCGTGGTGTTATAATTTCGATTCCTGCACTCAGCGCAGGCGAGGGTAACGATATCTCGCATATTCCCTTATCCTTTTCCTACTGTATTATTTCCGACACGACGCCGGCGCCGACGGTCC
>CAYFXN010000045.1:0-14351 GCA_964347065.1 uncultured bacterium
CTCCAAAGGCCCCTGTCCTGCCCTTAGACGACCCCCCAATTATGAGGGAACCATGTTTTCATTACACCGTAGGCTGTTGGTCCAAGTTCTTCAACTCATTTTCATATTCGGTAAGAACAGCCTTCTCTATCATCGATCTCGTTTCATTGTTCAAAGGATGAGCGGTATCTCTATACGTTCCATCTTTCCTTTTTTTACTCGGCATGGCAACGAAAAGTCCCTCGTTGCCTTTGATTATTTTCAGATCCCTGACAATGAAGCAGTCGTCGAAGATAATCGTGGCGTAAGCTTTCAGTCTCTCGTCGTTCTGAACGGGAAAAACTTTCACTTCGGTAATCTCCATCTCCCCCTCCTCATTTGATGTCTAGAAATTGCTCACGATTTTAACGAAAACACCCTCATCATGATCGAATCCCCTCCTTGCCTTCTCTGCTTCCTCCTTTCTCTCAAATAATCCGAACACCGCGGAACCCGAGCCGCTCAAAAGTGCTGCAGAAGCACCCAGGTTGAGCATTTTTTTCTTCAAATCCTCCGCCTCTGGACACTTCTCAAACACCACTTCCTCAAAATCATTGTGCAGTGACTCCTTCAAATCGTCCAAATCGTCGACCACATCGGGCGGCCTTCGACCCACAGTTACCGGTTCGCTCGTTCTGTTGAGCAAGCGGTATGCCTCGGCAGTGCTCATGGAAACATCGGGTTTTACAATGAGAATATGAAACATTTTCCTGAAATCCAATCTGGTGATTATTTCTCCCCTCCCGGAAACAATGGCAGAGGAAGGATAGATAAAAAAAGGAACGTCCGATCCCACACGGGATGCAATCTCCAATAAATTGGCCGCCCTCAACTCTCCGAGAATGAGCATGGACATGCCCTTTAAAACAGCCGCCGCATCGCTGCTGCCGCCGCCGAGGCCGGAACCAGCTGGAATCTTTTTCTCAATTTCTATCCTCACACCTTCATTCAAACCAAAATAGTCTAAAAACAAGGAGGCTGCCGCAAACGCAATATTATCCTCATCTTCAGGTACGGGAACATTTCCGCTGCATATTACCTCTATTTCTCCCTCTTTTGTGGAAATTGAAACGAAATCAAAGAGAGAAACCGGGACTATGAGACTCTCAATCTCATGGTAGCCGTCTTCTCTCCTGTGCAAAACATACAGTGAGAGATTGATTTTTGCCGGAGCAAGGAAGTTTAATTTCTGTGGTTTTTTCACCTGATTATCAAACGCTGTTTTTTTACTATTTTAATTTTCCATCGTCTTTTGTCAAGGAATATTCTCCCGAGATCCAGGCTTTTCACCCAATTGAAACGTGAGTCCCTCTTCATCCCTTTCGACGTAAACCATTTCCCCTTCAGGTATCTCACCCGATATGATTTTGTGGGCTATGCTGTCGAGGATATGTTTCTGGAGTGCCCTTTGCAGAGGCCTTGCACCAAACACGGGGTCCCATCCTGCCTCGACGATAAAATCCTTCGCTCCATCTGAGAGTGCCAACGTGATCTTCTTATCCTTCAGCAGAGCCCCCACTTTTTTCAACTGAATATCCACAATTCTTATCAAATCATCCTTGCTCAAATTTCTGAAGAGAACCACTTCATCTATCCTGTTCAAAAATTCCGGTTTGAAGTTTTTCTTCAGCTCGTCGAAGACAAGGTCGGCCCCCTCGCTGAAATCCTTCCCCGCCCACTCCTGGATAATGTGGCTACCGATGTTAGATGTCATTATTATAACGGTGTTTTTAAAATCGACGGTTCTTCCCTGATTGTCAGTTAGACGGCCGTCATCGAGTACCTGGAGCAAAACGTTGAAAACGCTCGCGTGGGCCTTCTCTATCTCGTCGAAGAGAATGACCGTGTAGGATTTCCTCCTCACTGCCTCTGTAAGCTGGCCGCCTTCCTCGTAACCCACGTAACCGGGAGGGGCACCGATAAGTCTCGCCACGGAATGGCTCTCCATATACTCAGACATGTCGATCCGCACCATCGCATTTTCATCATCGAAGAGAAACTCGGCCAGAGCCCTGGCAAGTTCCGTCTTCCCGACTCCGGTAGGACCGAGAAAAATAAATGAACCGATTGGTCGGTTCGGGTCTTTGAGGCCGGCCCTCCCCCTCCTCACTGCGTTGGAAACCAGCTCCACGGCCTCGTCCTGACCGACCACCCGCTCCCTGAGACTTTCCTCCATCTTCAAAAGTTTCATGGATTCCGATTCGAGAAGTTTCGTAACCGGTATTCTCGTCCACTTGGCCACAATTTCAGCTACATCGTCCTCCGTAACTTCCTCCTGCAAAAACCTCCTTCCACGCGACAGGGCCTCGAGCTCATCCTGTGCCTCCGCCAGCTCCTGCTGCAGGTTTGGAAGTGTTCCGTACTTGAGTCTCGAAGCCTTTTCGAGATCTCCCTCCCTCTCGGCAATTTCTATTTCATTTTTACTCGATTCAATTTTCTCCTTCACTGCCTGGACACGGGAAATAATCCCCTTTTCCCTCTGCCACTTTTCGGTGAGATCTTCTATCTCGCCGTTTAACTCACCAATCTCTATTTCGATACGTTTCAGCTTATCCATCGAAGCGGGGTCATCTTCCCTCGAGAGGGCTTTGTGCTCCATCTCCAGCTGGATTATCTTTCTCTGAATCTCATCTATCTGCGTCGGTTTACTATCAATTTCTATCCTCAACCTCGACCCTGCTTCATCGATGAGATCGATCGCCTTATCCGGAAGGAACCTGTCGGATATGTATCGGTGCGAGAGCGTCGCAGCGGCAATTAATGCAGAATCTTTTATCCTGACACCGTGGTGAACCTCGTATCGCTCCTTGAGCCCGCGGAGGATCGCAATCGTACCTTCCACCGTTGGTTCAGCAACCGTTATAGGCTGAAATCTCCTCTCGAGGGCAGGGTCTTTCTCGATGTTTTTCCTGTATTCATCTATGGTTGTTGCGCCGATACAACGCAGGTCCCCCCTTGCGAGAGAAGGCTTCAACATGTTGGAAGCATCTATGGCCCCCTCCGCTTTCCCGGCTCCAACAACAGTGTGCAGTTCGTCGATGAAAAGAACGATGTTTCCCGCAGACTCAACTACCTCCTTGAGGACTGCCTTCAATCTCTCCTCAAACTCCCCTCTGTACTTCGCTCCTGCTACGAGCGCCCCCAAGTCAAGGGCAACGATTCTCTTGTCTTTCAAAGATTCCGGCACATCCTTTGCCGTAATCCTTCTCGCAAGCCCTTCTACTATTGCTGTCTTCCCAACACCCGGTTCACCTATCAGGACCGGGTTGTTCTTCGTTCTTCTCGAGAGCACCTGAACAACTCTGCGAATTTCCTCGTCTCTTCCTATAACAGGGTCGAGCCTTCCCCTTCTCGCGAGATCGGTGAGATCTTTGCCATATTTTTCCAGCGGCTTGTACTTGTCCTCGGGAGCCTCATCGGTAATTCTCATGCTCCCCCTCATCTCTGAGAGGGCCTTCAAAATAACCTCACGGGAAAGACCATGCCTGGCAAGGATATCTGCCACTGGCCCGCTCTCTTTTTGAGTCGCGCCGAGGAGGATGTGTTCGCCGGAAATATACTCGTCTCTCAAGGCCTCCATCTCCCTGAAGGAAACTTCGAACAGCTTTTCAAGTTCAGGAGTGATGTACTTCTGGGATATGCCCGAGACTTTGGGAAGCTTTTCGAGGAAAAGGTTTATATCGGAGACGACCGCGCCGGGAGAGATACCAATCTTCATCACCATATCGCATACAACGCTCTCCCGATCGGATAGAATGGCATGGAGCAGATGGGCACTGTCGATGGATTGATGACCCAGCGAATCCGACAGGTTTTTTGCTTTCTCGACGGCTTCCCTTGTCTTTATGGTTAATCTTTCCATGCTAATCACTGTTCTCTCCCTCTTTTGCTTTTTATGTGTGTATAAGCATGACTCCATTAAAAAACCCTCCCAAGAAGATCGGGGAGGGTTTTTTAACCGGTTATCTCTTCTTTACAACTACAAACAATCTCCTTTCTCCTCTCTCGACGAGAAAGAGAACACTCTTCTCTCCGGAAGCATTTTTCAGGGCTTCCCTGAACTCTGTCAAATCGTTGATCTGCTTCCTGTTCACCTGCCTGATGATGTCCCTCTCCCGGATACCCGCATCATCGGAGGGAGAGCCAGACTCCACGCCGCTTACAATGACACCGCTGGAATCTTCGATCTCCATGAATTTCGCAATCTCATCCGTGATATCCTGAACGACCAATCCCAGCTCCCCGATGATGTCCGTCTTCTTCGATGCCAGAACCTCCTCTCCCGGCATCTCCCCCAGCTTTACGTTTATCTTCTTTTGTTTGCCATCCCGGATTATTGTTAGCGCCACCTCCGTTCCGGGGGTAATTGCTGCCACAACGGCCGGGAGTTGATGGACATCCTTTACTTTTTTCCCGTCAAATTCAATGAGCACGTCGCTCTCTTTCAGACCCGCCTTCTCAGCAGGCGAATCTTTCATGACCTCCGTTATGATCACGCCGTCGCTTGACTTCAGGTTGAGTGACTTTGCCATGTCCTCGGTGATGTCCTGCATGTAAATCCCGAGCCAGCCCCGAACGACCCTTCCCTTTTCCTTGAGTTGCGCGAAAACGTCCTTCGCAATGTTTATCGGAATAGCGAATCCTATCCCCTGCCCTCCCTGAACGATGGCCGTATTAATCCCAACGACTTCTCCCTTCAGGTTGAAGAGGGGGCCACCGCTATTTCCGGGATTAATGGATGCATCGGTCTGGATGAAGTCATCGTAAGGGCCGGATCCAATGACCCTTCCTTTGGCGCTCACTATCCCGGTAGTGACCGTGTGTTCGAGCCCGAAGGGGTTACCGATCGCCACTACCCACTCACCTACTTTGAGTGAATCTGAGTCACCGAGATTTGCGCTCGGCAATTTTCCATCGTTTTTGATTTTGATCAATGCAATGTCTGTTTTCGGATCACTGCCGATAACTTCCACCGGCAACTCTCTCTCGTCATATAATTTTACCGTGATCTCATCTGCCCGCTGAACGACATGGTTATTCGTGAGAATGTAACCGTCTTCAGAAACGATAAAGCCGGACCCGAGGGATCTCCTCTTCTGTTCTCTTGGCATCTTCCCAAAAAAATCTCGGAAAAAATCTTCGAACGGGTCACGGCCGAAAGGACTCCTGAACTCGGGTTTCTTGAACTTGACGATCGTCTCCGTACTGATGTTGACTATAGAGTTTTTCACGTTATTGACAAGATCGGGAATGTTCATGGGAAGATTCGCACTCGGTTCGACTATGTCATCTTTGTTCTTCGCGATATAGGCTGCATCGGTTTTTTCCGTGAACTTGCTGCCATTACCGTACACAATAAGCCCCACCAAAATCGCTAGTGCCAGCAGAAGCACACCTATTCTCACTTTTCTCATGGAAAGCACCCTCCTTTTTTCGGGTAGACGAGAAACACCTATGATTTATTCGTTGTTTCTTTTGAAAGTTTTACAAATACCATTCTGACCTGGGCAAGGTATTCTCTGAGCAAAGACTCTTCTTCCTTCGAAAGGTTTCCCCTGGTTTTCTGCTCCAGAACCCCGAGCAGATCGATATACTGCCTCGCAAGGTCCAGGTTCGGCGGGCCGGGTTGAATGCCTTCCCCTTCCAGCATGCCCAGGGAGGCAAGCGCCTGCATAAAAAAAGACTTCACGATATCGGTGAAGTCAGGCTGAAAGGACCCGGATTCTTCTTTCACCCTGGCATATGCATCACCGACCGCTTTTTCTTGTCCCGTCTGACCGCCGCTTTCCTCCTTTCGTGCCTTCTCCTCAGAGCGTTTTTCCTCTGGCTTTTTCCTTTCTACGTGGGGAACATCATTTTTTTCTTCCGGTGCATCCTCTTTTCCAATCCTTCTCTTGTCAATCACCCTGAATCCCTTTGCCTTTTCATCAGTCATTTATACCCCTACCTCCTTTGCATTAACCACGAGTTCCCCTTCGACCAGATCGAGATAGAACAAATCGGACTTATTCCACATAAGTGTAATCGGTATCTTGACCTTTTCGTCTATTGTCCTTTTGAGAAACCGCGCTCCGTACTTTATGCTGAAGCCAACCTGTGCGAGAAAATCAAGAGCTGCCGCCGAATACTCAAGGGTTTTGCCGTACTCCATCATCGTCTCCTTGATCGTTTCCAGGTACATAGCAGCAATCTGTCTCACTTCGTCCATCGGGAGGAGTTTGAACACGATAACGTCATCTATCCTGTTTATGAACTCAGGAGAAAACCGCGCCTCAACGAGATTCATTACGCCCTTTTTCACCGAATCATAGTTCGCCTCTCCCGTCGTGAATCCGAGAGGTTTGGTGAGCTTCGCGTACTCGCTCGCGCCGAGGTTGCTCGTCATGATTATTATCGAATCGCTGAAATAGACCTTTTTGCCCCTTCCGTCGGTGAGCCATCCTTCGTCGAAGACCTGCAGAAAAAGGTTCAGAACATGCTGGTCGGCTTTCTCCACTTCGTCAAAGAGAACAACGGTATAGGGATTGTCCTTTATCTGATTCGTCAGTATCCCGCCTCTTTCGGATCCAACAATACCCCTTGGCATTCCGATCAGCTTATCCACAGATATGGAGCCATCCCTGTACTCCGACATGTCCACCCGGACCATCTTCTGGTCGTCTCCGAAAAGACACTCCGAAAGGGCCTTTGCCAATTCGGTCTTGCCCACACCCGTCGGACCCAGGAAAAGTAGCACCCCATCAGGCTTGAAATAATTTTCCTTCAGCGGCCCCTTGTTGAGGCGAAGAGCCCTGGCAACAGCTTCGATGGCCTCTTTCTGGCCAACGACGCGCTTGCTCAGGTCCTCCTCGATTTTCGCAAACCTGTCTACCACATCCCTCTTTATGATATCAACGGGTGTCTTCACCTCCTTTGATATCACATCTATGATGTGATTCGGCATAACTACCTTATCCTTATTCTCTATCTCAACCCTCACCGCTGCGGTATCGATCCAGTTGATTACCTTATCGGGGAGACGCAATGACCGGGCATACCTCTTCGACATGGAAAGGGCCATCTCGATTGTCTCGTCATCTATAACCACCCCATAGTTGGATTCGAGACGCGGTTTGAGACCGTAGAGTATCTCACGGGTCTCGTCAATGGTCGGTTCGTCGATTTTCACAACCCGGAACCGCCGCGATAAGGCCTCATCTTCCTGAATTATTTCCTTGTATTCCGTCGTGGTGGTGGCACCTATCATCTGGACCTCGCCCCGCGCCAGGGATGATTTGAATATATTTGCCGCATCAGAGGGAACACCCATTGCGGACCCGGCCCCGATAATGGTGTGTGCTTCGTCCACGAAGAGGATAATGTTCTTTTTTTCTCTGAGCTCATTTATGATCTTCTCAATTCGATCCTCGAACATTCCGCGAAATACCGTTCCCGCGACAACAGTGTTCATCTGTAGATTGACTATCTGGTGGCCTCTCAAGCGAGGGGGGACCCTGTGTGGCTCAAACTCGAGCCTCAGTGCGACGCCTTCGACAACGGCCGTTTTCCCCACACCCGGGTCGCCGGTAACCATCACGGAATTGCACCTGTCCTTGTGGCAGAGGATCTCGAGAATCATGTCGATCTCATCTTCCCTTCCGATGACGGGAGGAATCTTCCCCTCCCTGCCGAGAAGATTGAGATTGACGCCGAAGGTCCGCAAGTTCGTGGGAAGTTCGTACCTCTTCTTGAGATCTTCGTATTTTTCCTCTCGCGTCTTGAGATGCACGTTGAACTTAGAAAGAGCAGCCGAAGGATCGACTCCGTAGCTCTTGAAGATCCTGGCCGGGATGGAGTGCGTTTCATGAAAGATGGCGAGAAAAATATCGGGAGGGTCGATAAGATTTCTCTTGTTCCTCTGCGCTGTTTCCCAGGCTATGCGAAATACCTGTTTCGTCGCTGGAGGAATCTTCATTCCCACACCGAGATATTGGCGCGAAATGCTCAGATATTCCTTGATGCTGTATATAACCGATTCGGCCTCGAGCCCCACGCTCCGAACAAGCTCCTGGAAAAGCTGTTTCTCCACTCCGGAAAAGGAAATGAAGAGATGCTCAAGCCCCAGGTAATAGTGATGCCTCTTCTGGGACTCTTCGATTGCATTGGTGAGCATCCTCTGTGCTTTCTCTGTGAGTCTCTCTCTGTAAAACGCTATTTCCATCATGTCATTTTAACCTTTCAGCTGGATGATCCAGCCATTTTTATCAGTTTTTGAATCCTCTCCTCCAGAGGCGGGTGTGTGGAGAAAAGGGAACCAAACGACCTCTGTCCAGAAAAATTATTTACTATGAACAAATGGGCGGTAGCAGGGTTTGGGCTCGCCTCGATTTGGCGCGATGGGCGGTAGCCCCCCAGTTTTCTCAATGCATCGGCAAGATAGAGGGGATTTCCGCAAAGCTTCGCCCCCGATGCATCGGCAAGATATTCCCGCCCGCGTGATATGGCAAGCTGAATGATTGTCGCTGCCAGCGGTGCAAATATCGCCACCGCTATTAAACCGAAAATACCGCCGTCTCTCCTGTTATCCCTTCCACCAACACCGAAAAATGCAGCAAACCTGGCCATCGAAGCGAGCATCATGACAGCTCCGGCAAGCGTTGCCGCAACCGTTTGTACCAGCGTGTCTCTGTTTTTCACGTGGGAAAGCTCATGGGCCAGGACACCCTCTATCTCTTCATCCGTGAGCAGCCCGAGCAACCCCGTCGTCACGGCAACAGCAGAATGTTTCGGATCTCTTCCCGTCGCGAAGGCATTGGGAGTCGGATTGGGGATGACACATATTTTCGGCAGGGGAAGCCCTCCGGCCTGTGACAGCCTTCTGACGATGCTGTACAGATGGGGGTACTCGTTCTCGCCTGCTTCCTTTGCTTTGTAGATGGCCAGAACGATCCTATCGGAGAACCAGTAGCTGCCGAAATTGAATACGAGGGCGAAAACGAATGCAATGATCATCCCCTGTCTGCCACCGAATATATGCCCTATTACCAGCAATAGCGCCGTTAAGAGACTGAGCAGTATCGCCGTTCGGTACGTGCTTCTCATCTGTTTAACCTCTTTCGAATATTCAATCTATCGTTTCCGCACCCCTTATCGATGCTCGCGCGGGGATCACGGTTTAAACTTCTTTCTTATATCCTTATCTTCCCATTTTGAAAGATCTTTAACAAGCTTTCTATAACTCTCCGTCTGTTCCTCCGGGACGACAAGCTTAACCGTAACGTACTGGTCACCCCTCCCACCACTGCTCTTGTGTATTCCTTTCCCTTTTAGCCGTATCCGCCTCCCGCTGTCCGTCCTCGGGGGGACCTTCAGCACAACAGGACCGTCTATCGTGGGAACCTCAATCTTGGCCCCCAGCACGGCCTCAGAATAGTTGAGGGGTACTTCAACATACACGTCATCCCCCTCTCTCCTGAAGAAAGGGTGGGGAGCAACCTGCACTTCCAGATATAGATCTCCGGGTGGCCCTCCGCCTCTTCCCGTCTCTCCCTTACCCGCAACCCTCACCTTCGTATTCGTATTTGCTCCGGGGGGAATTCTGATCTTTAAATTTTCCGTTCCTTCTCTCAACCCCTGGCCCCCGCAATCCGAACAGGCCGTGCCGGTAAAACCTTTCCCCCTGCATCTGTCACACAGCTGGGCTATATTCAGTATCCCCCCGGCTCTCGTCGTCCGTCCGGCTCCTCCGCAGGTCGAACATGTCGAGCGGCCGGAGCGTTCAATGCCTGTGGAATCACAGTCGGTGCACCCCACATGCCTCCCGTAACTCAATTCCCGCTCCGTACCCTTTGCCGCTTCCAGAAAAGAAAGCTCGGTCCTGACCACGAGATCTCTTCCCCGTGCCGTTGCCCTCTCACCATGGCCGGAACGCTCGAAAATATCGCCAAATAAGTCGCCAAGATCGAAGGAGAAACCTCCTCCGCCCGACATGTCAAATCCGGTGAACCCGTCGAACCCGCCCGAGGAAAAGGCTCCTTTCCTCATCGCGTCATATTGAGCCCTTTTTTTTTCGTCCGTGAGCAAATCATGGGCTTCATTTATCTCCTTGAACCGCGTTTCCGCCTCCTGGTTTCCCGGATTCAGGTCGGGATGATATTTTTTCGCAAGGTTCCTAAAGGCTTTCTTGATCTCCTCCTTCGAAGCGCTCTCGGATATACCCAGAATTCTGTAATAGTCTTTCTTAAAATCCATTCAACACGCCCCCGATTGAGAGATTTTACATAAGATGAACCGAAAAATAATAGGGTGCAGATAAAACCTGCACCCTTTTTTATTTCGCATCAATGGTAATCTGCTTTGGCTTCACCTCTTCTTTCTTCGGCAAGATGATCTCCAGGACACCACCGTTGAAGGAGGCGGAGACTTTTTCCCGGTCGATTTTTGCCGGCAATGAGAAGGATCGTTTAAAAGACCCGTACTCACGCTCCATGAGGTGGAAGTATTCCTCATCAACTTCTTTCTGGTACTTCCGCTCACCCTTGATCGTCAAGACACCGTCCTTTACCTCGATGCTGACGTTATCTTTGTCCACTCCCGCAAGCTCAGCAGTAACGACCACCTGTGCCTCCGTTTCGTATATATCCACCGGAGGTAACCATACGCCTTTCGAGAAAACATTCTCCCCTCCCCTGGTCTTCGGGAAGGACTCCTCGAAGAGCCTGTTCATCCTGTCCTGAATTACACCAAGTTCTCTAAAGGGGTCAAACCACCTTACTATTGCCATAATTTTTTCCTCCTATGACTCTTTTTTCGTTAATTTGTCTTATCTTGGTCTTCGAACTCAGCATCTATCACATCGGAATCGTCTTTGGATTCACCCGAAGCTGAGGAAGCTTGTTCACCGCCGGCACCTGCCCCTGCTTCCCCCGTTTTGGACTTCTGGTACATGATTTCGGCAATTTTGTGCGATTCCTTCATCAGCTCGTCGGCAGAAGATCGAAGCGCATCTTCATCTTCCGACTTCAAGGTTTCCTTTGCCCTTTTTACGGCATCCTCGATTTTCGATGCCTCCTCCGAGGGTATCTGAGACCGGTTCTCGTTAAGAGTCTTTTCGATGCTATAGATGAGATTATCGAGACTGTTCCTGGCTTCGATGACCCTCCGGTGCTTTTTGTCCTCTTCCGAGTGAATTTCCGCTTCATCGACCATCTTCTTGATCTCTTCATCTGTCAAGCCGGTGGACGCAGTCACCGTTATCCGCTGTTCCTTATTCGTAGCGAGGTCTTTGGCCGAAACATTGAGAATTCCGTTGGCATCGATGTCGAAGGTAACTTCCACTTTCGGGATCCCCCTCGGTGCAGGAGGAATGCCCTCGAGGTGGAATCGCCCGAGAGTTCTGTTTGCATTTGCCATTTCACGTTCCCCCTGGAGGACGTGAATCTCAACGGATGTCTGGTTATCCGCCGCCGTGGTGAATATCTCGCTCTTTTTGACCGGTATTGTCGTATTTCGCTCGGTTAACTTCGTCATCACACCACCGAGCGTCTCAATTCCGAGGGAAAGAGGAGTAACGTCGAGGAGAAGCACGTCTTTCACCTCACCGCCGAGAACACCAGCCTGAACCGCCGCCCCGAGTGCAACAACCTCATCGGGATTCACACCCTTGTGCGGCTCTTTTCCGAAGAAATTCATCACGGCCTCCTGAACTTTGGGAATTCTCGTCGAGCCTCCCACGAGAATGATCTCATCTATGTCCTCCCCCTTCAGGTCAGCATCGGAAAGTGCGAGCTTGCAGGGTTCAAGAGTTCGCGCAACGATGTCCGTTATCATCGATTCGAGCTTTGCCCTGGTCAGTTTCATGCTCAGGTGCTTCGGGCCCGAAGCGTCGGCAGTGATGAAGGGGAGGTTTATCTCCGTTTCAAGAACCGATGAGAGCTCGATCTTCGCTTTTTCTGCTGCCTCTTTCAACCTCTGCAAAGCCATCTTGTCCTTTGAGAGGTCTATCCCCTGATCCTTCTTGAACTCGACTATTATCCAGTCGATTACCTTCTGGTCGATGTTATCACCTCCCAGGTGGGTATCCCCGTTGGTGGCCTTTACCTCCACCACATTCTCACCGACCTCCAGAATGGATATGTCGAAGGTTCCTCCACCAAAGTCATAAACGGCGATTACCTCGTTCTTCTTCTTGTCCAGCCCGTAGGCGAGCGCAGCAGCCGTCGGCTCGTTTATGATTCTCAGCACCTCGAGACCCGAGATAGTTCCAGCATCTTTTGTCGCCTGCCTCTGAGAGTCGTTGAAATAGGCGGGTACGGTAATCACCGCCTGTTTCACCTCGTGGCCAAGATATGCTTCAGCGGCTTTCTTCAGCTTCCCCAGAATCATGGCGGATATCTGCTGTGGGGTGAAATCCTTGGTCCCGATCTTGATCTTCGCGTCGTTGCTGGACCCCCGAAATACCTCATAAGGGACCATCGTTATTTCTTCCTCCACCTCATCGTAGCGTCGTCCCATGAATCTCTTGATCGAGAAGACGGTATTGTCCGGATTCGTTATTGCCTGCCTCTTCGCAACCTGCCCCACGAGAACCTGCCCGTCCTTTGCAAAGGCAACCACCGATGGGGTCAACCTGGAGCCCTCTTCATTGATGATCACTCGCGGTTCTCCGCCCTCCATTACTGCAACGACCGACATCGTGGTCCCAAGGTCGATTCCAATTATTTTCGACATAGCCAACCTCCGTAGTCTATTTTTTTGAAGTTCTGGTGATCATTCTTACGATAAATCTCGAGAGTGATTCCGGATGCAGCGGTCTGGTGACGAAACTCACGGCACCAGATTCAAGGGCTCGAGTCCACCTCTCGAGACTCCCGCTTTCGGACATAAATACCGATGGAACCCTCGATGTTATATCGAGAAGGTTGCCGAAGGGATCGTAGCCGCCGTAGGGTATGTCATCGAGGTCGATGAGAGCCATGGAAAATTCCCTTTTTGACCACATACTTCCAAAATCGAGAAGATCGATGCATACTTCAGACTCGACGCCGAAATTTTGCAGTTGCTCCACAAGTTTGCCGATCTCATCGCCTTTCTTTTTTCTCCCTACCACCAGAAGAACTCTCGCAAGCATACTGATAGCCTCCTTGCATGCTATGCGTGTATACGTGAATAAAAAGGGAATCAAAAGGTATGCCAAGACGTGCTTACAATACGAATTACGGAATAACCTGTTAATATATAACACTATTTTTAATTCGAGGAGGGGTAACCAATGATGATGGAAAGGAGGGTCAAGCGTGCCAATTTGGCACATAGGGTCATAATGACAGGGCTTGCTCCCGGGACTACCGAATTTCGTATTCCTTAATCTTCCGGTACAGGGTTCTCACGCCGATTCCGAGCAGCTTGGCCGCTTTTGTCTTGTTATTCCCCGTTATTTTCAGGGCCTCGATTATCGCATTTTTTTCTATCTCGTTCAGCGGGATAACCCGATCACGCCTCTTTTCATCCCCGGGATGGACCGTAACCGTTCCCCTCAAGGGTATCACCCTCATTCCCTCTCTTCCGTCAAGCTCCCTGAAAAGATCCTGCGGGATCGCCTCCTCGTTGATGACATCCCCTGCCGATAACAAAACCATCGATTCGATGATATTTTTCAGTTCTCTCACGTTTCCCGGCCAGGAATAATCAGAAAAAATTTGCATAACCTTCCCGGAAATCCTCTTTTCTGGAATCCCGTTCTCTTTGCAAAAACTCTTCGTGAAATGTATCGCGAGAACGGGGATATCATCCTTTCTCTCCCGAAGCGGAGGGATCTTTATCGTGAACACGCTCAACCTGAAGAAGAGGTCCTCACGAAATTGTTTCGCTGAGACCAGACCTCTCAGATCCGTGTTCGTTGCGGCAATGATCCTCACATCGACATTTATGATCTTATTCCCTCCGACTCTCAGAATTTCCTTCTGCTCGATGGCCCTGAGCAGTTTTGCCTGCGTGGAGGACGGAAGATCGCCCACTTCATCGAGAAATAGTGAGCCCCCGGAGGCAATTTCAAATTTCCCTTTTGTCGAGCTTACGGCGCCGGTGAAGGCTCCTCTTTCGTGTCCGAAAAGCTCAGATTCGAGGATGCTCTCGGTCAGAGCGGCACAGTTTATCGGCATGAAGAGATTCTCATTCCTCGGACTATACTCGTGAATGGCTCGGGCGATCAACTCCTTCCCCGTCCCCGATTCGCCCAGAATCAACACGTTAGCCTTCGTGGGAGCAACCGTTCTCACCATCTGCAGCACAGCCTCCATCTCGGGAGACCGGTAGAGGATTTCACCCACCTCGGTCCGTACGAGGCTCCTCAATGT
>CAYFXN010000046.1:0-13824 GCA_964347065.1 uncultured bacterium
TACCGACGAAATGCATGCCGGGGCCAGGGTTGAGGAGGCAAAGGCAAACCTCAAGCTGTCCGAGATCGACCTGGGATACACAGAGGTAAGGGCGCCGATCAACGGGCGTATCGGGAGCACCGCTGTCACGAGAGGTAACATCGTGGGACCCGATTCGGGCCCGCTTGCGAAAATCGTTCAGCTTGATCCGATCCGCGTCGTCTTTTCGGTGAGCGAAATCAACCTGGCAGCCGTCAAAGCCGCCTACGGAGATTCCCTTCAGGATAAGGCAAACAGGAATATGGTTATCCGCATAGAGATCCCGGGCGCCGGGATCTTCAAAAACGCAGGGCACGTGGATTTCGTGGAAAACGAGGTTGACCCCGCATCGGGCACCATCGCGGTCCGGGCCGTCTTCGCAAATCCTGACGGCCTTCTGGTGCCGGGCCAGTACGTCACCGTCCTGGTGAGCCAGAACAGGGGCGCGAGCCTGCCGGTGGTACCCCAGGAAGCCGTGCAGGAAGACCGCGACGGGCGGTACGTGCTCACCGTCGATACGAACAACATGGTGGTGAAGCGGGCAATCACAACGGGACCGAGCATCGGCGGCAAATGGGCAGTCAAAGAAGGGCTCGCCGGCGGGGAGAAGGTGATCATCCGGGGCATTCAGAAAGTGAACCCGGGCCAGACCGTGAAAACCACCACCGCGATGGGTGAGGAGGGGTAGAACCCGTGATTTCCCGGATATTTATCGAGCGTCCCCGGCTGGCGATGGTGATATCGATCATCATCACCCTTGCGGGCCTGATTTCCCTATTCAATATCCCCGTGGCCGAATTTCCCCAGATCACGCCCCCCGCCATACGGGTAAGCGCCGACTACCCGGGTGCAAACTCCCAGGTGGTGGCCGACAGCGTGGCGGCACCGCTGGAGGAGGAGATAAACGGCGTGGAGGACATGCTTTACATGGAATCCACCAGCTCCGATGGATCGTATAACCTCACCGTTACCTTCGACGTGGGCACCGACCCAGACACCGACATGGTGAACCTCCAGAACCGGGTACAGATGGCTTTGTCCAAGCTACCGAGGGAGGTGGTGGACCAGGGCATCAGCGTGCGGAAACGCACCTCCAACATCCTGGCAGCGGTAAGCTTTTTCTCTCCCGGGGGGACCCAGGACAACCTGTTCCTCAGCAACTACGTGAGCAGAGACATAAAGAATGCCCTCGTGCGCATCAGGGGAGTGAGCGACGTGTTCATCTTCGGCGAGATGGAGTACAGCATGCGGGTGTGGCTGAACCCCGCCAGGCTCACAGCACTGGGGCTCACCGCCGACGATGTGATCGAAGCCATACGGCGGCAGAACATACAGGCGGCCGTTGGCTCAACGGGGACGGCACCCATGGACGGGGGGCAGCAGCTCCAGTACACCCTGAGCGCAAAGGGGCGGCTGAAAGACGTGGAGGACTTCAAGAACATCGTCGTGCGGGCAAACGGAAACGGGGGGCTGGTTCGGGTCCGCGACGTAACGAGGGTGGAGCTCGGGGCGAGGTCCTACGGAAACCTGTCGTCCTTGAACGGCGCCCCCACCGTCACGATCGCCGTGTACCGCTCGGCCGACGCCAACTCCCTGGAAACGATGGGGGATTTGAGAACGGAGCTTTCACGGCTGGAAAATAGCCTGCCGGAGGATGTGCAGTACCGGGTCATTCTGGACGAGACGAACTACACCCGGGCCTCCATCCACGAGATCGAGTTCACCCTCCTCATCACGTTTCTCCTGGTCGTGGTAGTGATATACCTCTTTCTCCAGGATTGGCGGGCAAGCCTCATTCCCACCCTGGCCGTTCCCGTCTCGCTCATCGGGACCTTCGCCGTGCTCCTGGTCCTGGGGTTTTCCGCCAACACCATCTCCCTCTTCGCCCTGGTCCTGGCTATCGGCGTGGTCGTCGACGACGCCATCGTGGTGGTGGAGAACAGCTACCGGGTCATGGAAGAGGAAGGCCTGGCCCCGAAAGAGGCTGCCGTCAAGGCCATGGGGCAGGTAACGGGTCCTATCATCGCCACGACCCTTGTGCTCCTGGCCGTCTTCACACCCGCCGCATTCGTCCCCGGCATCTCGGGCAAGCTCTACCGGCAGTTCGCCGTCACGGTCTGCACCGCCGTGGTGATCTCGGCGTTAAACGCCCTCACTTTGAGCCCGGCCCTCTGCGCCATCCTGCTCAAACCGGGAACGGCCCGAAAGAAGAGGAGCCCACTCTCCTGGTTCAACCGGGCTCTTTCGTCCTCGCGAAACCGGTACGTTACCGCCTCCGGGTGGCTCATACGGAAGATCTTCGTGCCGGTAACGATTTTGGGGGTGGTCATCGGCTCCGCCTACCTCCTCTTCCAGCACACGCCGAGGAGCTTCCTGCCGAATGAGGACATCGGGTACTTCTACTTCAACGCGCAGCTCCCCGAGGGAGCCACCCTCTCGCGCACCGCGAAGGTCATGGAGCAGGTCACGGCTGAGCTGAAAAGCATGGAGAGCGTCCAGGACGTCATCGCCGTAAGCGGGCGGAGCTTCTTGAGCGGGGTCGGTGAGAACGTGGGGCTGGGCGTCGTGCTGCTCGCTCCCTGGGGGGAGCGCAAGAACAAGGAGCTGCATCTGGACGCCGTCCTTGCCCGTGCGCAAGAGAGGCTTGCCGCCGTATCCACGGCCAACATCCGGGCCTTCGTGCGTCCTCCCATCCGGGGCCTGGGCTTTACCAGCGGGTTCGACTACCGGCTTCAGGCACTGGGAGAGAAGAGCCCCCGGGAGCTCGCCGCGGCCGCCAGGGCCCTGGTCATAGCAGCCAACGGGGATCCAGCGGTGACCGGCGTGTTTACCACCTACACGGCGGATACCCCCCAGATTCAGGTCAACCTCGACCGAACGAGAGCGGAAATGCTGAACGTCCCCGTCGAGAGGGTCTACTCCACCCTCCAGGCCCAGCTCGGATCGAAATACGTGAACGACTTCAACCTCTACAACAGGGTCTACCAGGTGAAGGTCCAGGCGGAGGCGTCCCACCGGGAGAACGAGGAGGATATCATGAACCTCTTCGTGAGAAGCGACAGCGGTACCATGGTTCCCCTGCGGAGCCTCGTGACGGTGTCCACCGTGCTGGGGCCCTCGATCATATACCGATACAATCAGTTTCCCAGTGTCCAGATCAAAGGGAGCGCCGCCGAAGGCTTAAGCTCTGGGGACGGCATGGCCGCAATGGAGCGCTTATCGGATAAGACCCTCCCCGAAGGGTTCACCTACGACTGGTCCGCCATGTCCTACCAGGAGAGAAGGATCTTGGGACAGGTCTCGACCCTCTTTCTCCTAGCGCTCGTCTTCGGGTACCTCTTCCTGGTGGGGCAGTACGAGAGCTGGACCCTGCCCCTCCCCATAATCCTCTACATCCCGGTGGCAACCCTGGGGGCCCTGATCGGCCTCCGGGTGGCGGGGATCCCCCTGAGCATCTACGCCCAGATCGGCATCGTTCTCCTCGTCGGACTCGCGAGCAAGAACGCGATCTTGATCGTCGAGTTCGCCAGGGACCAGAGAAAGGGCGGTGTGCCGATCGAGCAGGCCGCCATCGACGGAGCGCGGATCCGGTTCCGGCCGGTGCTCATGACGGCCTTCACCCTGATTCTCGGCGTGTCTCCGATGGTAATCGCCACAGGAACGGGCGCCGTCAGCCGGAGGCACATCGGCACGACCATTTTCAGTGGAATGCTTGCTGCGACGCTGGTGGGCATCTTCCTGGTTCCGGCTCTGTACTTCGTCTTTCAGCGCCTAGGCGAAAGAAGGGGGCTGGGGCTGGCGAAGCTTCCCGGCAGCGTGAAGTCCTCTGTCAAAGGATTTATCGCCAGGAGAAATGCCCATGGAACGGGGGATAACTGATTTGCGGAAAAGCAGTCGTTCTGAAAGAAGAAGCGGCCACCTTCTCGCTCTCCTTCTTATAATCATCGCTTCAATCGCTTTTACAGGATGCGCTGTGGGGCCGGACTACAAACGGGTGGAGCCGGATGCCCCGAGGAATTGGCACGCCGAACTGGAGGGCGGCCTCACCGCAGAGTCCCCCGACCCGATAAGTCTGGCCGGCTGGTGGAAAACCCTGAACGACGAAGTGCTCTCCAGCCTCATGGAACGGGCCGCCAATGGAAACCTCGACCTCCAGGAGGCCCGGGCAAGGGTCCGGGAGGCCCGCGCCCTGCGGGGGGTGAGCAGGGCCGAGCTCTTCCCCACCCTAGGCGCGGATGCATCCGCCGCGAGGGGCCAGACCAGTGAAAATGTCGGTGTGGGGAGGGATACCGAACTCTACCGGGCCGGTTTCGACGCCGGCTGGGAACTCGATGTATTCGGGGGAGTGCGCCGCCGGGTAGAAGCTTCCCAGGGGGAGCTCGAAGCCGAACTGGCAGGAATGAACGATGTGCTGGTGAGCCTCTTGGCCGAGGTGGCCCTGAACTACATAGAAGTTCGCACCTTCCAGGCCCGCATTGCAGTCGCCGAGGCAAATATCAAAGTTCAGGAAGAGACCTACAGCTTGAACCGATCGGGGTACGAGGCAGGGATTATCGATGAGCTGCCCGTGCAGCAATCTCTCTACATTCTCGAGAATACGCGTTCCCTGGTACCATCCCTGGAGGAAGGGCTCTCAGCGGCCAAGAACCGCCTGGCGGTGCTGATCGGTGAGCATCCCGGCTCCCTCTCCCAGGAGCTGGCCGGGAGCGGGCTCGTTCCAGTCCCCCCCCTTTCGGTAGCCGTCGGAGTACCGGCGGATACCCTGCGTCAGAGACCCGACATCCGGCAGGCCGAGCGCATCCTTGCTGCACAGACTGCCAGGGTCGGGTCAGCAACAGCTGAGCTCTACCCCAGCTTCAACTTAAGCGGCACCTTCGGGGTCGAATCCATCACCACGGGAAACCTCTTCGACTGGGCGAGCAGGACCTGGAGTTTCGGCCCCAGCGCCCTCCTCGCGCTATTTCGCGGCGGCGCCATCCGGCAGAACATCGAAGCGGAAGACGCCCGATTGGAGCAGGCGCTGATCCGGTACCGGTCGGCGGTACTGAGCGCACTGGAGGAGGTGGAGAACGCCCTCGTGGCCTACGCGAAGGAACAAAACCGCCGGGACCTGCTGAAAAGCGCCGTCTCTGCGGCACAACTTGCCTATGAGCTGGCCAATGACAGGTACCTGGCGGGCCTGGTGGACTTCAACAACGTGCTGGACGCCCAGCGGGCGCTGCAGGTCTTCCAGGATGATCTCGCCCAGAGCGAAGGGGCCGTTACTTCCAACCTGGTGAGGCTCTACAAGGCACTCGGCGGCGGCTGGAAATACTCCGAGGCCTATGAAAAATCAGAGACAGAATAGGGCAATGGGCCAATGGCTGAAACGGAGAAAAACGAAGGCGGAAAGATAGAGCAAACCCTGGGGCTCGATCGGCCCACAGGAAGGAGGCGCCTGATTACCTGGGCTGCGGCAGGGATAGCCGCCGTCGCAGTCATCCTCGCCATCGCCTTCCTCGTCTCGAAAAAGAACGGGAACAGAGTTCGCTACAGGAGCCAGGAGGTTACACGGGGAAACCTGACCGTGACAGTGACCGCGACGGGTACGCTGGAACCGATCAACAAGGTTGACGTGGGGGTCGAGGTCTCGGGGACGATCGAAAAGGTTCTGGTGGACTTCAACGACCACGTGAAGGCCGGGCAGGTGCTGGCGGAGCTGGACACGTCGAAACTGCGGGCACAGGTCCTGCAGGCGAAGGCGGCTGTTGATGCTGCGCGAGCGAAGGTGCAGCGCGCGCAGGCCGACATCAAACTTGCCGCGAGCAAGCTCGCACAGCTCATGAAAGCCCGGGAACTGACAGGGGGGAGGGTACCTTCGAAACAGGATATCGATGCAGGGGAAGCCGCTGCTGCGGTGGCACGGGCCGACGAGGCAAGCGCAAAGGCCGATGTGGCAAGGGCGGAAGCGGACCTCACCTTCAACGAGACGAACCTTTCCAAGGCAATCATCCGGTCGCCCATCAGCGGGATAGTCCTTTCCCGCCACGTGGAGCCGGGCCAGACGGTGGCCGCCTCACTTCAGACTCCCGTCATGTTCACCATCGCAGAGGACCTGACCAGGATGGAGCTCCACGTGGACGTGGACGAGGCCGATTTCGGCAAGGTAAAGGCGGGACAGGAAGCTGCCTTCACGGTAGACGCCTACCCCGACCGGACGTTCCGGGCGAAAGTCACCGAGGTCCGCTTCTCCCCGAAGACGGTGGAGGGGGTGGTCACCTATGAGACGCTCCTTACCGTCGACAACCCCGAATTGACCCTCATCCCCGGGATGACCGCCACGGCCGAGATCGTGGTGAAAGAGGTTACGGGGGCGCTGCTCATTCCCAACGCGGTCCTTCGGTTCACCCCCCCTCCGCAACGAGAAGGTGAGGAGAAGAAAAACACCGGCCTCCTGGGCGCCCTGCTCCCCCGCCGCCCCCGGCGCAAGCCCTCCCGGGAAGGCACCGAGGACCTCCAAAAGAGCAACCAGCGCTCCGTCTGGACACTTTCAGATAACCGGCCCCTACAGCTGACCGTTACCATCGGGGATACGGACGGAGCGGTAACGGAGGTGCTCGCCGGTGAGATCGAAGAGGGGACGCCCCTGATAACGGAGATGGTGATCCAGAAAAAATGAGCGCTTCAGCTGGAAACGACAATAAGCTGATCGAGATGAGAAAGATCAGCAGGGTGTACGGGACGGGACATGCCGCGATCCACGCCCTGAAAGAGATCGACATGACCATTGAAAGCGGGGAGTTCGTGGCGGTCATGGGCGCGAGCGGCTCCGGCAAGTCCACCTTTCTCAATATCCTGGGGTGCCTCGACAGGCCCACATCGGGATCCTATATCTTCCGGGGCACGGCCGTGGAGAAGCTGACCCGGAACCAGCGGGCGCTCCTTCGGCGCCACTACTTGGGGTTCGTGTTTCAGGGGTACAACCTCCTAAACCGCACCACGGCCCTTGAAAACGTAGAACTCCCTCTAATCTACCGGGGCCTGCCGGCCAGCACGAGACGGGACATGGCCCTTTCCGTCCTCGCCTCCCTCGGGCTTTCGGGCTGGGAGAGGCACACCCCGGGAGAACTCTCGGGGGGACAGCAGCAGCGGGTGGCCATCGCACGGGCCATCGTCACCCGGCCGGATATTCTGCTGGCCGACGAGCCCACGGGAAATCTCGACACAGAGCGGAGCCACGAGATCATGGATCTCCTCACCCAGCTGAACAGGGAGTGGGGGATAACCGTGGTGATGGTGACCCACGAAAGGGACATGGCCGCCTATGCCGGGCGCAGGGTCGTCTTCGTTGACGGGATGATTTCGGACGGCGGCCCGACGGGAGGGAAGAGATGATCTGGAACGCCTTCCTGCTGGCCCTCAGGGAAATCCCCCGGAACCTCCTGCGCTCCTTTCTCACCGCGCTGGGGATCATCATCGGGGTGGCGTCGGTCATCACGATGGTGACGCTTGGAAACGGGGCGACGGAGAAGATAAAAGAGCAGATCGCCAGCCTGGGGGCTAACCTCCTCCAGCTGCGGACCGGCCAGGACATCCGGGGACCCGGCGGAGTGCGGATGGAGGCGGCGTCATTCAAAATGTCCGATATCGACGCCATCGCCAGGGAGATCCCGGGGATAGAGGCCGTCGCGCCTATCGCCGGGGGCACGGCCCAGGTCATCTACGGTAACAGGAACTGGTCCACCTCGGTCACAGGCAGCACCAATGGGTTCATGGAGGCGCGGGACTGGCCCCTGGAAAAGGGGCGAAGGTTCACAGGGGGTGAGATCAGGGCCGGTTCGGCCGTCTGTATCCTGGGAACCACAGTGGCCAGGGAACTCTTGGGGGGGGAAGACCCGCTGGGCAAGACGATTCGCCTTTCGAAGCTCTCTTTGCAGGTGATCGGAGTGTTCGTCTCGAAGGGAGAGTCGTCCTTCGGCACAGACCGGGACGACTTCATCCTCATTCCGCTTCGTACCTTCCACCGGCGTATCGCTGGAAATATAGATATTACAAGGGCTTACATCTCCATCCGGGAAGGGTTCTCCATCGATAGGGAAACAAAAGATATCGAGAGGCTGATGCGGCAGCGGCGCCGCATCCGCCCCGGGCAGGACGATGATTTCTACATCAGGGACATGCGTGAGATAACAACGGTGCTCTCCGGGACGACGAGCGTGCTCACATCGCTTCTGGGCGCCGTCGCGGCGGTGAGCTTGCTCGTGGGCGGCATCGGGATCATGAACATCATGCTGGTGGCCGTGACGGAGCGAACGCGGGAAATAGGAACCAGGCTGGCCATCGGCGCCCTCTCTCGTGAAGTGCTCCTTCAATTTCTCGTAGAGGCCCTCGTTCTCTCCTCGCTGGGGGGAATAATCGGTATCCTCCTGGCGATCGGCGTATCAGCCTGGCTCACAAAACTCCTGCTCGTTCCCTTCGTGCTGAAGCCGGGGATCATCGTCGTGGCCTTCGTCTTCTCCGCTGTGATCGGGATATTTTTCGGTTACTTCCCGGCCCGAAACGCCGCCAGGCTCGACCCCATACAGGCGCTGCGCCACGAGTAGCGGGAACGTAATCCTGTCAAATGTGTTGACCTGACGCTTCAACGATAAGTGGGGACAGGTCAAACAGGTTAAGCATCGTAAACCCGAATTATAACCTGTCTACACCTGTCCCCACTTCGGAACTAAAAACCGAGGTCAGGGAACATCCTCGGTTTCTGTGACGGTCATCATTTTCTTCCCTTCTTTCTCGACAACTTTGCCCTTCGCTTTGACTTTCGTCCCTACCTTTTCGAGAAGTTCTTCCCCCTGATCGTCGAGCATAACATCATACTCAGCATCCTCTGCTTCGATGCTGACAGCGGTGGCCTTCCCTGCATCATCCTTCGCAGTAGCTTTGACCATGCCCTCGATCTCGACCTCGGATTCGTGCGAATCGGCCGCGCTCAGTGTTGGTAGAAGTGCCAGAGAAACGATCACCGCAAGTACGATCATAACGCTTAAAAACAGACCTTTTCTCTCTTTCGTCATTTCCTCTCCTCCTTTTGGAAAGATTATGGTGCTTCCAGCTTGCATTTTTGGGCATCCTTGAATGCCCTTCATTCACACTGTATTCCGACGTTATTCACGCAATAATATTCACCACCGATCAGTCTTACTCAAAATTTTTTCCCCTTTTATTTACCCGTAAAATCAATAGGATGATGGCATGTGCCATTCATAGAACACATCCTTCAGATCCAGCCTCCCGGGCAAAACCCATCAAAAGGAACGAATTATTTTCGCATATCAGATATTTTATAGATAGCGACAGATATACGCAATATATTTCTATTATGTATTATTTAAAAAAAAGTGATCGGGAGTCCGGGGGGCAATTCTTATCTTCTCACATTTTGAATCACTCCGCTCCCCTGAGGATCGTCCCTGTCGTGGCCTTCGTCTTCTCCGCTGTGATCGGGATATTTTTCGGTTACTTCCCGGCCCGAAACGCCGCCAGGCTCGACCCCATCGAAGCCCTGCGCCACGAGTATCGGGGGCGGTTCTCAATTGCGCACATTATCAGAGGATATGGGACCCTGATATACAGAATCTAATGCGGAATTCGGAGTGCGGAATGGAAACCCAGAACAACAGAAGTTCAGAACATCAGAGAGAAGAAAAAAAAGGACAGTTTTTCATTTCTAATGAAAAGCAGGTGGCTCGAACAGCCGAAAGTACGAAAAACCAGTCGATGAGAAGGTCAGAAGGCAGGGCCTGACCCCACAAAACGAGGGCGGAGCTGCTTGCTCCGCCCCCAATTGTAAAAATGGATCACGCCGAAATAATCCTCAAAACAAGAAGCGTTACCCTCCTCGTCTGAGATCGGGGTTCGTAGCAACCTTTTGCCTTCTCTGAGCCCCCATTATTGAGGCAAGCCGGCATACGGGTCGTCATCGGGTATTTCCGGAGGATAGCACGGATCCGGTCCCATGTATTGCAATTTGAACTTGCCCACGTTTGGATACGACCCGGGGTTGGTTGAATCGATATTGTTAAAACGGCCTTTCATTTTTCCTCTGCGGCTGTGTACTTTCGCAGAAATTATTCCAAAATTCGATGACATGGAAATTTCATGATTATCCAGAAAGATCCCGACTAAATCATTTTCGGTACCGGCAGGCTCACTCGAAAATATATCCTCAACAATCCGGCCTCTGAACATGATTCCGCTTTGATACGTTATCTGGATGCTGAAGAAGACTCCCTCACGGTATCCATCATCTCCGTTTACGTCTCCCTTCGCGACCGCTGTAGCGGTTCCCTCCCAGCAGCCAACAAGGTCGTGCGGGTGGTGAGGACCTGCAAAAGCGGTCGAGGTGAAACAAATCAAGAAAAGTAACGATAGTATGCCATAACCATATATCCTTTTCATGAATCGACCTCCTTTTGTAATTTCTTCCCCGATCTCATCAGTCTACTGATGACCCCAGATTACCTATTTAATTACGGTTATCTTCCATAAATCCCTGTTATTCAATATAACTTCCTGTATTCAGCAATATGTCTGGTGCCTCGGTCGTGATCAATATAATTTTTCACCCTGCGAAACTCATATCGCTCATATTAAAGAGCAATTTGGATGCCAGAACATAAGTGGTTGTTTTTAAACGACATTTAAAAACAGGAATACCATACCGTAATCAACGCTGGCAAATTAGTAATTTGTGCAAATTAATCTGTTTGTAAAAAAAGCGAAAAAGCGTTGTAAAGGAAAGATAAATTGCGTAACAGGGGTCAGGCCCTGCCTTCTGACATAAAACTGTGCTTATTACGGGGTCAGTTCCTATATCTTAAGAAAATGTGAAAAAATGGGAACCGACCCGACGACTGTAGACATGTCAGAAGGCAGGGCCTGACCCCACTGCAGCCGCACGTCGGAAAACCTCAAATTCAGCAACATTCTATGGATCACATGAATTCCCACACAATCTAACTAATAATAATAAGAATTTTCAGAAATTCATCGTTGCTTTTCCCGCAAAATTCCTTTAACCATTTGACCGATGAGGGGGGAGAGTCAATGAAAATGAACCTGGTTGAATCAGACGATAGATGGGAGGGCGTTGCCGTCATACGGTTTTCGAGCCCGAATGAAATGAACTCATTGGGAATCGAGGACATCGCCCCATTCATCGAGGTCGTGGACCGTGTGGCGAAAAACGGCTCTGCCCGGGCCCTGATTATCGAAGGGGGGGAGAACGTATTGATTCACTACGGCGTCAATGCCGACGCTGAGGGTCGCGATGATCTGGCCATAGAGGCCTTCACCGAGGCAGCCCGCCTCGGCGCCCGGGTGACGGTGCTGGCCGAGACCCAGGAGCAGCAGAACTGGCTGCAGGCCACGCGCTGGGTACCGACGACACCCTTCGCCGCGCCATGTCCGAACGCCACCGGGCTGTCCTGCGCTGGGAGGAGCCTTTGATCGACAACGACACAGGTCTTCCCATCGACCCGCCGATTATCACCGATGACGAGCACGTCAAGGGGTACCTCCACTAGGCAGAGACCATGGGTCGGAGGGGCTTCGTTCTGCGCTATGACCTGGACCTGATCATCAGGAATGTCTCGGATGGTGTTCAGTACGGAGAGAAGGCCTACTACTTCGGACAGGCGGGGAGCAATAGCGAGTTCCGGCAGTCGATCGTTCTTTTCCGCAACCGTGTGCCACTCCCGCGGCCTCCGCGCAGGCCGATGACATAACCGGAACTCGTAAGAATCCGGCAACTGGTGGACCAGTCACTTTCAGCTGCAAGGCTGTCAGACACTGGGTAATGAAGAGAAACTTCTTCACACCGTTGATTGGCGAGAATGTAATGCGGATTGCGGTAGGGAAACCATAGGGGTCATTTTTACACACGTGACACGAAAAAATAAGATGGTCCAAACATCCGAAACTCCGAAGATACGGGATACAATTAGATAAGAAGTTGAGCATTGCTGAACATTGGAGTTTCTGAGTACTTCGATTCGAAAATACTTTGATGTGCCCTATTTCTGCGAATCTCCCACATCAAATTGTGTTTTTCTTGTGCAGACGAGAGAAATTATGTGTCACGAGGACCGCGAACAGTAAACACTTTTTCCGGTTGAAAAATTACTCATGTTTGGCCAAAATCTAGCTAAGCACACGTGCCGGCCTCATAGAGTAATTCAGCTAATAAGGTCGTTTTGCCGACCTTGTTAACCTTGACGGGTCACACCTCGCGTTGGCTATCTTGTGTGTGGGAGTAAATTATGTCTAAAGAAAATGATAGGGCTTTGCGTTTCTACCATGAGGTGCTCGGTTTAGAGCATTTGCATTATGGGCTGTGGGACGATGATGATGAACTCACGATAGAAAAGCTAAAGCAAGCCCAAAAGATATACGAGGATTACTTGATCGATAAACTTCCAGATAGTGCCAAAAGAATTCTAGACGTTGGCGTTGGAACTGCTGTTATGAGCGCCAGATTACAGAAAATGGGATTCGATATCGAAGGGCTCTCCCCTGATATAAACCAAAAAAAAATATTCTGCGAAAAATTAAATGTGCCATTTCACCACTGTCGCTTTGAAGATTTTTCCACCGATGATCAATACGACTGCATAATTATGAGCGAGTCTGCTCAATATATACCGTATGAAAAGCTTCTAAAAAACGCATCACGGTGCATAAGAAAAGATGGCTATTTGATGGTGAGTGATTACTTTACATTAAATAGTGCGTCAGGAATATTAGCGAAAAGCGGGCATAACCTGGAAAAATTTTTACATAGTGCGGCAGCCAATCATTTCAAAATCATTAAACAGGAAGACTTGACAGAGAGAGTAACAAAAACGCTGGATATAGCAAAACTCTATGTTGATAAAGGCGAATTAGCTATTGATATCGCTACGGAGAAATTTAAAATGCGCCATCCCTACTGGACCCGTTTTTTCTCCTGGTTTTTCAGAAAAAAAATTGCCGATTTACAAGAACAAAAACAACTCATAGATTCAGAAAAGTTTAAAGCGAACAAACGGTATATGTTTTTGCTTTTTCAACGAGATGATAGCTGACGAGACGTCCAACCCAATGCACCGTTATATATCTCATGCCGGGTGAGCCAGTTCGTCAGACAAAAGAAAGCGAAATATGGTTTGTTGGTGACAGAGCAAAAAAAAAGCAAAGATGTCTTAACCCCCTATTAGAGGTGCCCCAAAATTACCCTGAAAAAAAGGTCAAAAGGCAGGGCTTGACCCCCATAGTCATATCCAGAACTCGGGGTACCTGCGGCCCTCTGGTATATTGTTCACCAGGAGCGCAACCACCAGCATTACAACTGCACCAAGCCCGGAAGGTATGATCACGTACAGATACCCTAAATTGTGAACTTTCGTACTTCCTATCACCGCAATCAATGCAGTCGCCCCGCCGGGAGGATGTACCGTTTTCGTAGCGTGCATGAAAGCAATAGCTGTGGCAACTGCGACGGCAGATGCGAACCACAGATAAGAAGGAAACAATTTATAACAGGTAACGCCTACCAATGCTGATACTAAATGACCTCCTACGAGGTTTCTCGGCTGAGCGAGCGGACTGCTTATCGCACCATATATGAGAACCGCCGACGCCCCGAAAGACCCTATTACCATTACAAGATCCGTCTTTTCAAGGATATTGAAGTTTATATATGACACAGCGCCGATACCACAGAATGCGCCGATCCACGACCAGATGATGTAAGAAAAACTTGCTAAAGGTGGACTCTTCGTTACTCCTCGC
>CAYFXN010000047.1:0-8051 GCA_964347065.1 uncultured bacterium
GAGAACATCTTTTAAGGATGCTTTCCCCAGCGAAAAATAACCGGGGAAGGCGGAGATGAACTGATCATATTTCGAAAAAACCCGTTCCACCTGCGTTTGCTGGAGCATGATCTCAGAGACGAGGATGTGATAGGAATTGTTCGTATTTCTCCAGGGAAGGTCCCTGCCTTCTTTCCGATAGTAGCGATAGAGGATTTTTCTGAAACGTTGGAATCCTTCCGGTGTGGGGCCTTTTTCGAATATCCCTTCTTCGTCGCGCAAAATATCCGTTTTTTTCATTTTATCTTTCAGTGAAAGACCTAATCTTTGAGCAGCATCTCTATATCGTACACCAGATCGTCTCTGCTTCGCTCGGGAAGAGTGTACCACCCCGTGTCCATCCTGATGGCATCCACCGGGCACGCCTCGACGCAGAGTCCGCAGAAGACGCACCGGAGCATATCGATATCGAACCTTATCGGGTATTTCTCGATCTTCGGATCCGGGTGCTCTCCCGCCTCTATGGTGATGCAATTTGCAGGACAGGCCGTGGGACAGCACATGCAGGCGACACACTTCGGGTTTCCGTCATCCCTTTTTGTCAGCCGGTGCCTCCCCCTGAACCTCGCAGGAACGGGGCGCTTAACCTCCGGGTAATCGATGGTGGGGATCTTCCGGGGGTTTAGGAGGTTGCCGATGAAGTGATTTATGGTGACCGAGAGCCCCTTCACGATTTCGAGAAGGTAGACCCTCTCCGACAGGGTCATATCTTTCGGCCTGGATATTTTTTTCACCCTGATCATAAAAACCTCGTCTCAGACTCCATTATAGGCAAAATTCTGCCGGTCAAACTCCCTCAACCCTGTGACCGGTTTCCCCGATATCCCGGTAGGTGAGACTGGAAAAAAATGGCTCGCAGCGGCTCATCTCGTCAAATACGGCTTCCTCGTTCTTGTATTCCCAATCAGCACCAAGCCTCCTGGCAAGATCGATCAAAATACGAATGTCCTCCCGTGCGCTTGCTCTCGGGGGATAGACGCGATGAAAACGCTGCACCCTTCCATCTGCATTCGTGTAGGTCCCCCCGCGCTCAGCGAAGGAGGCAGATGGAAACACCAAGGAGCTGAACTCGGATACGGCGCTCTCGTTGGGCGCGATGTTCACCGTTTCCTCCACCGCTTTGATTACCTGCCCGGTGGCATCTTCGCTCAGGTTTCCGAGACAACTTCCCATCACGATCAAAAGTTTGATCTTTCCCACCTTCGAAGCTCCGAGAATGCCCTCAAAGTCGAAGCCCTCTTCTGCTGGAGCGATGCCTAATTCTTGCGCTCCCCGGGAATTCGGGTTCTTATCTGCCTTCACCAGAATATCGTCGCTGTATTCGTCGGCAATAACGGCCGATGTAAATGCGAGGTGGGGAGTGCCGATCACTTCAAAGGCCAGCTTCTTCATGAGGTAGAGCTCCTCGTTCGATGACCGGGGTGATGCTATGACGGCTATAGCGCCGGGGCCGACCTCCCGCTTTACCTCATCGACCTTCAGCTGCGCTGAGTAAAAAGCTGCATCCCAATCAACCGTTAATCGCTCATCCCCTTCCCGGGTCCGGGGTTTCAATATCCTGTTCTCGTTTGCAACCTTGTAGGAGAACCTTCCGATGTCGCACATCCAGGGGCCGTTTACCTCCTCATTGAACCTCGGTTTCATTCTCCACACCTTCCCCTCGTGGTGATGGACGAAAACGTTACATCCCGTGGCGCATCCGGCGCAGATCGATTGTGCCTCCTTCAGATACCAGACCCGGCACTGGAACCTGAAATCCTTGCTGGTAAGCGCTCCCACGGGACAGATATCGGCAAGATTGCAGCTATACTGGTTATGGAGGGGCTGGTCATGGTAGATGTCTATCGATGAATGGGAACCCCTCCCGAAGAGATTGAGCTCGTCGGTCCCCGTCACCTCCCGCAAAAAGCGCATGCAGCGGGTGCAGAGCACGCACCGCTCCGCATCGAGTACGATATCACCTCCGATATCTTTCACCTTCTCCTTGTGTATCTTGTCCTTCAGGGGAAAGCGGCTCTTGTACAGGCCGAATTGTACGTAGTAGTCCTGGAGGTAGCACTCCCCCGACTGGTCGCAAATAGGGCAGTCTATCGGATGATGCACCAGGAGGAATTCGAGAACCCCCTTCACGGCCTTTTTGACCGCGTCGGTGTCGGTTCGAACCACCATGTCGTGGTCCACATACGTGGCGCAGGCCGGAAGGAGCTTGTTCACCCCCTCGATCTCCACCAGGCACATCCTGCAGTTTCCGTCGATGGTGAGATGGGGGTGGTAGCAAAAGCGCGGAATGTGGATGCCCAGCCGGTCTCCGGCTTCTATTATGGTCGCTGTTGCTTCAACTTCCAGCGTTTTGCCATCGAGAGTAATTTTCGGCATATTCTAAATTGTTCCCTGCACGGCTAAATTTTCAATTCCCCGTCCAGACACTTTTTCTCCCTGATGTGATAGTCAAACTCCTCCCTGAACTTCCCGATAAAGGATACGGCTGGCATCACGGCGGCTTCCGAAAGGGCGCAGATGGTTTTACCCTCCATGTTGTCACACACATCGAGAATGAGTTCGAGGTCCCCCTCTTCTCCCTCCCCCTTTTCGATGCGGTTTAAGAGTATCCTCATCCACTCCGTCCCTTCCCGGCATGGGGTGCATTTTCCGCAGGATTCATGGGCGTAGAAGGTCATGATGATGCACAGCATCCTCACCATGCACACGCCCCGGGGAATCACGATGACCCCACCCGTCCCCAGCATGGATCCAGCTTTTGCAATCGACTCCATATCGGCGGGGACATCGATCTCGTCGGCCCTGAAAACGGGCACCGAGGTTCCTCCCGGGATAACTGCCTTGAGCTCCAGGTCATCTTTAATCCCGCCAGCGTGTTCGTAGATGATCTCCTTCAGGTTCGTCCCGGCGGGAAGCTCGAAAACACCCGGTTTCTTCACGTATCCGGATACTCCGTAGAGCCTGGTGCCCCCGTCCTTCTCCGTGCCCAGGGACCTGAACTTCTCTCCCCCGTGTTCTATGATGTAGGGAATATCCGCTATGGTCTCCACGTTGTTGACCAGCGTTGGAGATCCGAAAACCCCGATTTGTGCCGGAAAGGGCGGTTTCAGCCGCGGCTGTCCCTTCTCACCCTCGATGGATTCGATCATTCCCGTTTCCTCGCCGCAGATGTAAGCTCCGGCGCCCCGATGGACGTAAACATCCAGGTCGAACCCCGAACCGAGGATGTCTTTGCCGAGATACCCCTTCTCATACGCTTCCTTGATTGCGATTTCCAGCAGCTCCGCGGGCCTTACGAACTCACCCCGTATGTAGATGTAACAGGTGTGGGCGCCCACCGCATATGAGGTGATACCGATTCCTTCGATGAGCAGATGAGGCCCCCGCTCCATGATGAGCCGGTCCTTGAATGTGCCGGGTTCGCTCTCGTCGGCGTTGACAGTCACGTATTTCGGCTTGTCGGGCTTTTTCGGCATGAATCCCCACTTGACACCCGCGGGGAAGCCGGCCCCGCCGCGACCGCGCAGATTCGCCTTTTTCACCTCTTCGATTATCCGGTCCGGCTCCATCTTCAGGGCCTTTTTGAGGGCCGAATATCCACCATGCTGAATATAGGTATCGATCTCCCGGTAATCATCGAGGTGAAAGTATTTCGTGAGCACCAGCTCCATAGTAATTCCCTGCGCCTCACTCTTCTCTGTTCAGTATTGCGTCGATCTTTTCCTCGGTGAGATTCTCCACGTAATCGTCGTTCACCTGCATGACCGGCGCCGTTCCGCAGGAGCCCAGACATTCCACCAGCGAAAGGGTGAAGTTGCCGTCCGGTGTGGTCTCTCCCGGCTCGATATCGAGTTTTCCCGAGATGTATTCGATGAGATGGAAAGCGCCGAGAAGCGAGCAGGACACGTTCCTGCATACCTGGAGGTGATATTTGCCCACGGGTTTCTGGTTGAACATGGTGTAGAAGGTAACCACCCCGTGAACACGGGCCGGCGACAGCCCGAGAAGTCCCGCAACGTACTTGATGACATCGGGGGATATGTACCCGAACTCCCTCTGTGCGATATGAAGGGCCGGCAGGATGGCTGCCTTCTTTTCAGGAAACCTCCTGACCATCTCGCTGAATTCACGCATCCCCTCATCTGAAAATTCAATTGCTGTGTGCTTATCGCTCATCTCTCGAGCTCTCCGGCAATGATATTCAAGCTGCTCATGACAGCGATGAGGTCCGCTACCATGTGCCCTTTTACCATTTCCGGTAAGGCGCTGAATATGGCGAAACAGGGGGGTCTCACCTTGACCTTGTAGGGAGTACCCTCGCCGGTGCTGATGATGTAAAACCCGAGCTCCCCGTTGGCCGCCTCCGTGGCGTGGTAAACTTCACCGGGGGGAACTTTTATTCCCTCCATGATCAACTTGAAGTGGGCCATCAGCGCCTCGATGTTCTCGTAGACCTCATCCTTTGGAGGAAGGATCACGTCCCAATTCTCCACGTTGACGGGGCCACCCGGGAGCGTATCGAATGCCTGGTCCAGTATCCTGAGGGACTGCCACATCTCCTCCATCCTGATCAGGTAGCGGTCGTAGGTATCGCCATTATCGGTTATGGGAATGTCGAAATCGAACCGGTCATATACCAGGTAGGGCTGGTCCTTTCTCAGGTCGTAGGGAACCCCAGCGGCCCGGAGGCAGGGACCCGTAAATCCCCACGCGATGGCGTCTTCCGATGATATGGGCCCGACACCGATGGTCCTGTCCATGAATATCCTGTTCTTCGTCACGAGCCGGTCCACATCCCTGATTGCCTGGGGGATTGCGCTTCTTATTGCATGCCTGGCTTTTTCGATCCAGCCCTCGTTGAGATCCGCCATGAGTCCCCCGATCCTCGTGTAACAGGTTGTCAGGCGAGCACCAGTCAGCTCCTCCACCAGGTCGTATATGTCCTCCCTGGGCCTCCAGAAATACCAGAAGTTGGTGAGGGCTCCGAGATCGACCAGGGCGGCGCCGATGCACAGAAGGTGATCCCAGATCCTGTTCAATTCGCAGATGATCGTCCTTATGAATTGTGCCCGCTCGGGAACTTCGATTCCGATCAGCTTCTCCACTGCCATGACGTATCCCACGTTGTTCATAAGGGGTGAGACGTAGTTCAACCGGTCCGTGTAGGGAATCACCTGAGTCCAGGTAGTGTTCTCCGACTCCTTCTCGAAACACCGATGGAGGAAACCGATCTGGTTGTCGCAGTTGACGATGGTCTCACCGTCGAGCTCCGTCACGACCCTGAAAACGCCGTGGGTTGCAGGATGAGTCGGCCCGAGATTGAGGATGAGATTGTCACCCTCCCGCGTCATCCACTCCACGCCCTGCTCTCCAACGGACATCTGATCTGTTTTTTCTTCGCTCACAATTCAACCTCTATTCTTCCTTCCCCGATTCGCCCTGCCCCTGCTCCGGCCCCCCTCCCCGCATCAGATCGGTGGCCTTGATCACCCTCCGGACGTCCTTCCGGGGATCGGGAAAAGCGAGGCTCGGCACGGTTGGCTGCCTGAGGTCCTTCTGATAGTCCTTCCTGAGGGGGTGCCCCTCGAACCCTTCGTACATGAGAATCCTGCGCAGGTCGGGGTGGCCTTTTATTTGTATACCGTACATATCCCACACTTCCCGCTCGAACCAGTTGGCCCCCTTCCAGATCCCCGTGGCGGTTTCAATTTCAGCGTTCTCTTCCGGAACTTTCGTCTTGACCCTGATACGGTGATTTTTCTTAGATGAATAGAGGTGATAGACTACCTCGAACCTGGGCTCTTTTCCGAGCCAGTCCACGGCGGTAACATCCATCAGAAAATCGAAGGAGGTCCCGGGATCGTCCCGTAAAAATTGCAGGACATCCAGTATCTTATCTTTTTTGACGACGGCCGTGTCATCACCCTTGAAAGAATGGGTCTCCTCCACGTCTCCTGCAAAGCGCTTTTTTAAAAGAGATAGCAGAGAACTTTCCTGACTCATCAGTCGTACCTCTCCTTCCACTTCTGTTCCCAGGCGTCCCTCGCCCTGGGTTCTCCCTTCTCGATCATCTCCTTTATGAGCATCATGCCGTCAATGAGAGATTCCGGTTTTGGCGGACAGCCCGGCACGTACACATCGACGGGAATGAACCTGTCGACGCCCTGAACGACGCTGTAATTATCGTAGAAACCACCGCAGGTAGCACAGGCGCCCATGGCGATCACCCACTTGGGCTCCAGCATCTGCTCATAAACAGTCTTGAGCGCCGGGGCAATCTTGTAATTTACCGTGCCGGCGACGATCAAAAGATCGGCCTGCCGGGGGGAGAAACGGACCACCTCCCACCCGTAACGGGAAATATCATAGTGGGTCCCCACCACCGCCATGAACTCGATGGCACAGCAGGCCGTGCCGAAGGGCAGGGGCCAGAGAGAATACTTCCTGGCCCAGGAGAGCACTTTCTCGAAGCGGGTGAGGAGGATGGGGCTTCCCAGTTTATCGGCATTGTCATCCGGCGCCATATAAAACCTCCCTGAAGATCCGGCAATCTATGCGTAGACCGTTATTGGAGAGAATGCTAAACGCTAATACTTTTCCAAACCGGAGTGTTATACAAATGATATTCTCGGTTATTATAACACCACTGGCGAACGTGCCTGGAAAAATGTACCGTCGGTTTATGCGGAATGGGTGTGAAAATGCTGACCCAGGAAAAAATATTACCCACCATACGTCTGTTAACCCATCAGGAGAGATATTTCACGGATATCCCATTGTTCAACGATAGATCGCAAGATGAAAAGAAGAGCTTTATCTCATGGAAAGAAGAAAAAGAAATCGGATTAAAGGAAAAAGAGAAAACCAAAATAAGAACCAGATATCATATGGCTAACCATTTAAATAAAGATATTGCACATTTATTAATGCGTTTTTCTGTTCTTATCGGAACCGTCTATTTCCAATTGCTCTTTTAACTTCTCGAGCAATTCTTCCGGGTCGATTTTGGCCTTCCTGAAACTGGCGATTCTCGCGATATCCTCGCAAACCTTCTCGAGCATCTCCACGAAGAACGCATCCTGAACGGACCCGCCCGAGGCCTTTTCGATGGCAATCCTGTAAGCCCCGAATATGAGGCGAGCTATCTTTTCTGCGTTTCCATGGGTTATAAACGACATGTTCGGAGCATGGTCTACGAGGATTATGAGTGCGGATGTGGGATGTTCATCTCCATCGTCGTAGGTCACACCCAGGTCATCCTTCATGTCGTCGGATTCTATGACTATATGTTTTTTCATATCTTCCTCTATACTACGCCATTTTAAAACACTTAAATGTACGATGCACAAATTCTTCGAGAGATTTCACAAAATCTATTGATTACCCATATACTTTATAGAGATTTAATGTTGCAGGATTGTTGCTTCCCGGTTTTTTTCGAAACTCAACACTCGAAACTTATTGCTGCCGTTCTGCTGTTCTGACGTTCTGCTTTCTGATCCTCTGGCCTCTAATGTCCTTCCCACACCGCGGCGAACACGGCGAGAAGTGATAGGACGAGGACAACCCAATGAAAGGCGCTCAACCGGTAAAAGATCTTCTGCGGATCGATCTTCTCCGGTCTATCGAAGAGCCGCTGAAATATCTTTTTCTCGAAGGTAAGGACGAGGCCGAAAAAGACCCAGACGATGAGCATCGTCGTGACACCGAAACCTTCAGTGGTGAAGAGATCCTGAAAACGGCCCGTCAGGTAAAGGAGGGAGAACCCTGAAATTCCCGCAAGGATGAGGTAGATCCTGGCATGTTTCGCGAACCTTCCCTCGATGCGCTGAAACATCAGGGCCTTTTGCAGCGAATCCTCCATTTTCAGGAGCATGGGAAATACGATGATCGTAACGAAGGCCACTCCCCCGATCCAGAGGACCACGACAACGACATGGAGAGCCGTGAGGAATGATATAAGCGTTTCAGAGTTCATAGTTCATAGTCCATAGTCCAGAGTTCATAGTTCA
>CAYFXN010000047.1:8151-13647 GCA_964347065.1 uncultured bacterium
AACTAATTCCTCACAGTTGCAAATAATAGCATTTTACGACAACTGAAGTGGAGTGATATATTGATTTTCCAGTAAAGCTAAGGAACAATTTTTTCCCCCATTCTGTCTAAAGGTATGACGGAAGAACAACATATAACCCTGGATGATGACAACAGACTCGTAACGCTTTGCAAGAAAGGCGACATTCACGCCTTCGAGATGCTTGTGAGAAAACATCAGAAGAGGGTGTTCAATATCGCATACCGGATGGTGGGCCACTACGAGGAGGCGTCCGATATCGCCCAGGAGACCTTCATGGCCGCGTACAGGGGGATCAAAAAATTCGAGGAAAAGGCAAAGTTCTCCACCTGGCTCTATACGATCACGGTAAACCTTTCGAAAAATCGGATCAGCCAGCTGAAAAGGAGGCATTCCAGGGAGCCGGTTTCCCTCGATGATCCGATCGATGGAGCGAACGGGCAGATACGGGTGGAACCCCGATCAAACGAGCCCTCCATCATTGAAAAGCTCGAAAAAAGGGAGATACAGGAAATGGTTCAGGGCTGCATCGACCTCCTCGAGCCCGAGTTCAAGGAGGTGATTGTCCTGAGGGATATCCAGGGGTTAACATATGGAGAGATAAGCAAGGTGCTGAATGTTCCGGAGGGGACCGTCAAGTCCAGAATTTTTCGGGGAAGGGACATGCTGAAAGACCGATTAAAAGAGATTATGGGAGATCTTTAGATGGAATGCCGTGAGATACAGGAGGTCTTATCGGCTTATGTAGATGGGGAAATCGGACCTCAGGAAAAAACCCGGGTAGAGGAGCACCTCCCCTCCTGCAACGATTGCTCCCGGGTCCTTTCTGAGTTTCGCGCGGCTATCGGCCACGTCCGGAAACTCGAGGAGCTTGACCCGCCACCCTGGCTTAGCGGGAAGATCATGGCGCAGGTTAAATCTGAGGCGGAAAAAAAGAAGGGGCTGTACGAGAGATTTTTTTCCCCGTTTCTCCTGCCGCGCCCCATACATGCCCTCGCAGCAGTCCTGGTGCTCGTGCTCTCTGTATACGTCTTTCAGACGATGAAATCGAGCGTGCGACCAGCCAAAGCTCCGATCGAAAGGGAAAGAGTAGCTCCCCGAGGTGAGAGAAAAGACGTTGCACCGGCCAAAGAGGCGAAGCCCAGATCCGAAACCATCGAGGATAAACTCTCTGCCGCAAGGAATGGGAAGGCCTTGAAAAAACCTTCCGCCGAAGAACCGGAAGTGGCCCTCAGGGAGCCCGAATCCGATGCTGCCGGCGAAGACTTTGCGAGAACAAAGGAGGAAGGAAAAGTCTCCATCGCCGGTAAGAGAATGAATAAGCTCCCCGGTGCCGTTTCGGTGACCCGGGAAAAAGCAGCGGAGCTCGACACAATCGACGAGACATATGGTGAAGTTTCTCCCGTTGAAGCAGAGGAAGAAAGAGCACTTTCGGCCGGCCAGGTGGCGAAAATGGATTCGAAGCCGATGGCCGGGAAGAAATACGAGCAGGCCGCGTTTCGACAGCCCGAGTTGAGGCTGATCCTGCAGGTGGAAGACCTGGATGCTGCGCAGGGCGAAATCGAAAAGGTGCTGGTGGACTGCGCGGGCACGGTAGTAAAAAAGGAGTTTTTGCCCGACGAAAAGATCATTATCATGGTCATGGTCCCGCGAAAAAACCTTTCGAAACTTACCGATGGGCTCGAAAAGATCGGGAAGGTCAAAGTGGCAGCGGAAGCGTTCGACAAAGAAGTTGCCCCTGAAAATATTGTTTCGGTCAGCATCGAGGCCATTCTTTCAGATGAGGGAATTAACTGACCGCATCTAAATATGCCTGCCATCTCCTTCTCATCGAGAGCGATGCTGCAAAAATGCTCATTTTTCCCCCGGGCAAAAGATATATTGTTAAAAAATATTATTTTCAGCAGCAACCCCTCCCATCTGTGATATTTTGGAACTATAGGTACAGAATCTCCCACCAACGGAAAAAAAGGAGGAAGAGGAATGGAAGGTGTATTCCTATCGGGCATTATCGGATTCGGGCTGGGAATAGCGCTCTTTGTCGGGATCCTGGTTTACCGGAGAAAAAAACGTGCCTCCGCTGAAAAAGTGCAGATTCATACATCGATCGAGGAAATCAGGCAGGTTGGCGAACTGGTGGCGTTTAAAATGGTGACGAAGGAGATCGTTACAGCTGCAGAACACTGGTTCGGAGATATAGGGAAAAAGTATTTCCTCTGGCTCATATCCACGAAAAAAATGGCCATGATATTTGAATTTTCCATCGATTTCAAGTACGACCTCAGAAGCCCTGATTTTCAGATTAAGCAAGTAGAGGGAAACAGGTACCGGATGAAGATGCCGAGGTGTTTTTACGATATCCATATAAAGGACATCAACTTTTACGATGAACAGACGACGAAACTGCTTCCCTGGCTTCTCCCGGACCTCATAAATAAAGCATTCGGCATGGGTTTCGACGAAAAGGACAAGAACCGCCTCGTGGAAGAGGCGAAACAGCAGGCATCACGCATGGCCGTGGAGATGGTACAGAAGCTGCGCTCCGATGTCCAGAGTTCAGCCCGCCAGACACTGGAAACCATCACCAAGGGCTTCGGGGCGGAGCTCGTGGCCGTAGACTTCTCCGACTCGGAACTCATCCAGCTGAAAGTGGAATCCCCTACCGTGGCGGAGCTCGAACAGGCAGTGGGATGATCCATTCCCCTTTATTCACTCCTTAACATTTTTCCACCAAGAAACAGGGCAAATTGCGGCGGGCAGTTTATGATCTCGGCGCATCTCTCCTCGCTTAACCGGCGGACACCTTATCGGCCGAAGGCGAAATAATAACATCTCTATTTACACGTATGCCCGGAGAAGAAAGGGCTTTTACCTGAACTATTTTCCAGCACAGAAAAGCTCCCATAACGGAAACATAAGCATTGCATGAGAGGAGCGCACTGTGCCGCTTTTTTTTTACCCGGAAACAAACATGGGGGGAACAAATTTCCCCCCGCCTCTGTCTAATCAAATGAAGCTGGTTGATAAAACGTTCGAAGGAGGAAAGATATGAAAAGGAGAATATTCTTGACCACTCTCATCATTCTGCTCGTTACGGGCATCGGTTGCCGCCAATCGGCAGTTGCCGGGAAGGAAAAGGTCGGGCCGGATTCTCTTTCCACTACCCTTGATGATCAGACAAACGTGGCGATCACGATTTACAACGTCAACCTCGGCCTCGTCAAGGACCAGAGAAAGATAAAGCTCGGAACGGGAATGTCGGAGCTCCGGTTCATGGATGTAGCATCCCAGATAATCCCCACAAGCGTCCACATCAAATCGACCGCTCGACCGGGCAGTATTCTGGTACTCGAACAAAATTACGAATACGACCTCCTCAACCCCCAGAAACTCCTGGAGAAATATGTTGGCAAGGAGGTGAAGCTCTATTACCGGAATCCCTACACGGAGCGGGAAGAGATCGTCGTGGCAACGCTTCTCTCCAACAACGGGGGGCCGATCTTCAAGATCGGTGACGAAATAACCTTCGGCTATCCCGGGAGGATCATATTCCCGAAAGTGCCCGAGAATCTCATCTCGAAGCCGACCCTCGTGTGGCTTCTCGAGAACGACCTGAAAAAACCACAGAAGCTGGAGGCCACCTATCTCACGAACGGGATCAACTGGAGAGCAGACTACGTGGTGACGCTGAACGACAAGGATGACAGGGCCGACCTCTCAGGATGGGTAACCATTGACAATAAAAGCGGAACCACCTACAAAAACGGGAGGATCAAGCTCGTTGCAGGGGACGTGAACAGAGTGAGGGACGACCGCGCCTACCGGGATAAGATGATAGCTTACGCAGCGGCCGAAGCGGCAGCGCGGAAACCGCAATTCAAAGAAGAGGAATTTTTTGAGTACCACATATACACCCTTCAAAGGCCTGCGACAATCAAGCAGAACCAGACGAAACAGATCAGCCTCATAAGTGCCGGCCACATCCCTGTTCACAAGGAACTGCTCTACTACGGCGCAAGCCACTATTTCCGCAGCAGGCACGGAGAGATGATCTCGAACCAGAAAATCGGCGTCTTTCTCGAAATCGCCAACAAGAAAGAGAACAACCTGGGCGTTCCCCTCCCGAAAGGAACGGTGCGGGTCTACAAACATGACAGCGAAAACAGCCTCCAGTTCATCGGAGAGGATTCGATAGACCATACCCCCAAAGACGAAAAAGTTCGGGTAAAGCTCGGAGACGCTTTTGACGTTGTTGGAAGCAGAAAGCAGACGGACTGGAAAAAGGTAGCCTACGACACCTACGAAGCTGCCTTTGAGATTTCCCTTCGGAATCACAAAAAAGAAGACGCGGTGGTGAGAGTGATCGAGCCGATCCCGGGAGAATGGAAAATCCTGAGTACCTCCCACAAGTACGAAAAGACGGAGGCCCACACGGCAGAGTTCAACATCAGCGTGCCCAAGGACAAGGAAACAAAACTCACCTACAGGGTCAGGATGAGATTTTAAAGAAACAGAGATGATGGCATCTCTTAATAAATGGAGAAGGCCCCGCTCCTTGGGGAGCGGGGCCTCTTTTTTTATGAAATAACTATTTTCCCTTTTCCCGGCTTACAGGAGGATTTCCGGGGAAAATCCCCTTCTCGTCGTATTCTCCGTAACGACCCGGGGCTCCATAAACTGGAGAAGGTAGTCGAATCCCCCGGCTTTCGAGCCGACCCCCGACATCCTGAACCCGCCGAAAGGCTGCCTTCCCACGAGAGCTCCCGTGATCCCCCTGTTGATGTAGAGGTTTCCCACTTCGAACTCTTCAGCAACCTTCCTGATGTTTGCGGGACTTCTCGAGAAAAGACCCCCCGTTAGCGCATATTCCGAGTTGTTCGCCATCGCTATGGCCTCTTCGATGCTTTCTGCTTTGATAACAGCCAGAACGGGCCCGAATATCTCCTCCCTGAGCACCGGCGAATCGGGGGAGAGGCCTGCAAAAATAACGGGTGGGACGTAGTACCCCGAATCCGGCACGGCAAGGGTAGCTGCCACGTTACCATCCCTTTCTCCCACCTCGATATAGCTGAGAACCCTCTCCTTCGCCCTTCCGTCTATTACGGGCCCCAATACGAAAGATGGATCCTCAGGTGGCCCAACGGTTATGCTTTTGACCGCCTCGGTAATCCGGCCCAGGAATCTATCATAACAGGACGCAAGGACGATAGCCCTGGAGCATGCCGAACACTTCTGTCCCTGGTAACCGAAGGCAGATCGCATGACGCCGGCCACGGCAAGATCAAGATCAGCGTCTCCATCAACGATTATCGCGTTTTTACCGCCCATCTCGGCGATTACCTTCTTGACGCCTTCCTGCCCCGCAGCGGTTCTGCCCGCGTTTTCCACCATGCCGAGACCCACCTCCTTGGAACCGGTAAAAGCGATCAGATTTACCCGGGGATGCTCAACGAGAAAATCACCCACCTCTTTGCCCGG
>CAYFXN010000048.1:0-4475 GCA_964347065.1 uncultured bacterium
CGCCCGTCTGATCAGCGGGGATGGTCCAGGAGAAGGATCCGTCGTTGGGCGTGCTCGGTATAATGGGGCTGTCGAACTCACCACCCCGGTACAGCTCTACGATCACCGATTCGCCGCTTGTGCCACCGTCCGTCCAGGTGATTTCATGGGACGTGCCTGCGATCCAGGACTCTCCACCATCGGGCGAAACCAGGGTAATTGACTCATTATCTGATTCCGTAGCGCTCACGTCTCTGTCCGGTATGCCCGATGCACTTATCCGGATTGTGGCTGTCCCCTTCTCCCCATCGGGATCTTCTGCTGCAGCCAGGGTGACCGGCTGGGGGTCGTTCCAGTTGGAGGAAGTAAAGGTAAGGGAGGAGCCGGACTGCACGGAAATATCTGTGTCACCACTCACCCGGCTGACAGAAGCGTTCACATCGGACTGGGGCTCGGTGCTAAGCCTCACAGAAAAGGTGGCGGAACCACCCTCGGGGACCGTGACGGAGTCGGTATCGGTAACGAAATTGACAATAAGATCGTCATCAGCTTCTGTGGCTTTCACGTCCTTATTCTTTATACCGGATGCTTCAACACGGATGGTTGCTTCTCCGTTTTTTGTGTCTGCGTCCTGGGCGGCAGCCAGGGTGACCGTTTTCGGTATGTTCCAGTTGGTCTGATTGAAAATAAGCGTTGTCTCTGATGCGATCGTTATGTCACGGTCACCTTTTTCGCGCTTAACCGTTGCGATAACAAAAAGCGTCTGGGGGCGTTCATTCAGACTCACTTCAAAGTCGGCAGTGCCGCCCTCGGGGACCGTTACGGAGTCGGTGTTGGTGATGAATTCAATCGCATGTGCAGTGGATCGGGAAAGAGGGAATAGCATGAGCATGAGAAATAACACAATGAGAGTTGCAGAATTTTTCCCCGATACGCTATGTCTTTTTAGCTCCATATCATCTCACTTCGAGAGGGTGGGAAAAAATGTGAAATGCCGGTAATGGCAAAGTTATGGCCCCCTCATCGTGAGAAAATGAGCAAATACTGTTCCTGAACCCTTACTTATCGTTTATCGAGAATAATGTTATAGAATCCAACTGTTTAAGAACAAATTTCCCGATCATACCGATGTAAATATGGCAATGCTTATGAAAACATTTTACTATGTTGAGAACTTTTTTCCATAATAATCTTTATCAATAGGTGTATCGTATTATATCCTTATCTCGGTGAAATAGGGTGTTTTCCCGTGAAATTCTACTCCAGTCTCCAGTTGAAAGTTCCCAAAGCCGAGATCCGGGTGAAGATATTAGAATTTGAAAATTACCCGGCCCTGTGATAATTTTTTCTGAGCATGCCCGGAAGGAGAGTTATATGAGATTCTTTACGAAACTGAGGATTTTGGTTCTTTCGCTTCTGATAATTATTACCGTTCCCGTTGCGGGTTATTCCTTCGACATCAGCAACCCCCTCTTTCACAGCGGGATAACAGTTCGCGGGCACTCCGGTCTGCTCTTCACGAAGGCAGGGACATCGATTGCTGCTGGGACATACTTTGTCGGTCTTTCCCCCGATTATTTCGACAGGGACCTTCCTGGCGGCCAGAGCGAGAAGAGGCTGACCGTTCCGCTGAACATCACCTACGGTTTTCCCCATAATATCGAATTTGCCGGAAACATAGGCTTCGTCGACAGGAATAACAGCACCTCCGAATCGGGCTTTTCAGACCTCGAGCTGTCGGTGAAGTGGTCGTTTCTCCAGGAGGAGGGCATGGCGTTTCCCTCGATGGCTGCCGGTATTGCTGGAAGATTCGCACTGGGGGATGAAAAGAAAGGTCTGACGGAGATCGATGATTACGGCATCGAATTTTTCCTTTCCGGGACGGCCCTGATAGACCTTGGCCCCGGCCGTGATTACGCGTTTGCCCTCTACGGAGAGGCAGGCGCGGTGCTCAACGACTGGGGACAGGATTTCGAGGAAAAGCATGGAAAATATAGCGCCGGTGTATTGCTTCCCTTTCCCTCCTCCAGCGATCTCGCATTTATCCTCGAGTTCGGAGGAACTATCAACAAAGGCTTTGGAAGCAATAAGGATTTCATCCGCCTCACTCCTGCGGTACGGCTCAACTATGAGAGGGCATCCTTCACCTTCGGGGTAAGCATGGTAAGTCCCGAGGCTTCCGGGGAAGACTCCTACCTGAACTACACACTATCCGCTGCCATGGGGTTTTAAGGGTTACGATACCCTTAGCCAGTGCCGCGTCCATGAGCGCCCGGGAAGGCGGGGGTGACGACACCCCATGTGAGGAGAACTCTGTCGCTTCGTATCGAAGAGAGGCGATTATCCTCTCCCGGTGGTTAGTTACTTTTTTCCTTTCCCCTTGTGCTTTGTAACCGAGGAGACATCCCTCTCTTTATCGCTCTTCGCCTTTTGCGCGCCCTTTTTCTTTTTCACCTCGTTTGATATAACGACGAAGCTGTTCCCCTTCGACCGCATTGAGATGACCTCCTCGGGGGGATACCCGTAGTGCTCTGAGATGAACTTCAGATTCACCAGGTTTACCACGTCGGGATCGCTGAGCCTGATCGTTTTCCAGTGTTTCCTCGGCTTGTTCTTATAGTGGCCGTATGCGTTCCCGTAGGGTGGCCCGCCGACTTTTTTCACCGGCACGTAGAAGATATCCGGCCCCAGCCCGAAGCGCAATGAGATATCCATCCATGCGGTTCCTTTGATCCTCAGGTCGATTACCGTTCCAACGGACACCCCGGCCCTTTTCGCGATGAAAAAGACGACGGGGATTTCATCGTGGGGGATTTTTTTCTTTTTCACTTTGACAATTTCCTTTTCCGGAACCCGGTAATAGTCTCCAATGGCGAGGTAGAAACTCTTCAGGCCATCGTCACCTATGGAGATACCGAGGTCCATCCCGGCGATGCAGTTCCCTGCCAGGCCAAGGGAGAAAAGGGCGATCAGGGTTATTATCGCGCATGCCTTCCGCATGAAACACCTCCCTGGTTTTTTCCTTGTCCCTATCCAGCGAACAAGTGAAAACATATACACAGATATCGGCAATTATGGCCCAAAGTTAACTCCACGGTTTGATATTGTGTTCTGACAGAATCTGCGGGGCAGAGTGTGTTGAAATACTCTGAAATAAAACCGCGCGCCTGGAAATCTTTCGGAAAAGGCGATAAGATTATCGGGAATATCCGTTGCCCGAGAGCGAAAAAGAGGAGAAGAGTGAAAAATTGTTGTAGAATAATTCGCATTCCCTTTTTTCCTGAAGGTGGAGCGGGGAGTTGGCGGCAGAATATTGATGTGGGAGGATACTATGAAACCCAAAGAGAAAAGCCTGAAAGATACTGGTTTCTATAATCTGCGACATATTCACTGGAACCATGCTACGGCGAACCTCTTAGAGCATGCCGTTGTGAGACGAGAGGGATTGTTAGCTCACCGGGGGCCTCTCGTCGTGAGAACGGGGCAATACACGGGCAGGTCCCCCAACGATAAATACCTCGTCGACGAGCCGAGCAGCAGCGACAGGGTATGGTGGGGCAAGGTCAACCAGTCCATAGCGTCCGAGACTTACGAACACCTCAGAAAACGCGTCCTCACCTACTTTCAGGACCGGGACGCCTACGTCCAGGAACTCTACGCCGGCGCGAACTCGAAGCAGCGGATATCCCTCCGCCTGGTGAGCGAATCGGCCTGGCACGCCCTTTTCGCCAGGACGATGTTCATAAAAGTGACGGACAGGGAGGAGATCGAGCATTTCCAGCCCGATTACACCATCATACACGCCCCCCATTTTCACGCTATTCCCGAGCAGGACGGTACACGGTCGGAGGTCTTCGTGATTCTCAATTTCGGCAGGAAGGAGATCCTGATCGGCGGAACCCAGTATGGGGGCGAGATCAAAAAGTCGATATTCACCCTCATGAATTACCTGCTTCCCTTGAAAGGTATACTATCCATGCACTGCTCCGCAAATGTGGGGGAGAAGAACGGAGACACGGCGCTCTTCTTCGGGCTCTCCGGAACGGGGAAAACGAGCCTCTCCATCGACACGGACCGGGTTTTGATCGGCGATGACGAGCACGGCTGGAGCGATGACGGGATTTTTAACTTGGAGGGCGGGTGTTACGCCAAGGTCATCAAGATTTCGAAGGAGTACGAGCCCGAGATATATCACTCCTCCCAGATGTTCGGCGCGATCCTGGAGAACGTGACCATCGATTCGGTAACGAGGGAGATCGATTTCGACGACGACTCCCTCACGGAGAACACCCGTGCGGCCTTTCCGATAACCTATCTTCCCAACGCCGCAGATACCGGGATCAGCGGCCATCCGGAATTTATCTTTTTCCTGACGGCCGACGCCTTCGGCGTGCTCCCGCCCATCGCTCGACTGACTCCCGCTCAGGCGATGTACCACTTCCTCTCCGGCTACACGGCCAAGGTGGCCGGCACCGAGCGTGGGGTGGTCGAGCCCA
>CAYFXN010000048.1:4485-11817 GCA_964347065.1 uncultured bacterium
GGCGTTCTCCCGCCCATAGCGAAGCTCAGCCCTGAGCAGGCTATATACTATTTTCTGCTGGCATACACGGCAAAGGTGGCGGGAACGGAGCGGGGTATCACGGATCCTGTGGCAACCTTCAGCCCCTGCTTCGGCGCACCCTTCATGGTTCATCCACCCGTGGTCTACGCAGAGATGCTCGGCGAGAGAATCAAGGAGCATGGTTCGGGTGTATGGCTCGTCAACACCGGCTGGACGGGTGGTCCCTTCGGGGTTGGCGAAAGGATAAGCCTCCCCCATACCAGGGCCATGGTTCACGCCGTTTTGGAGAGGAAGATCGGCGACGACGCGCTCGAGACCGACCCGTTCTTCGGACTGCATCTGCCCGTTGAGGTTCCGGGGGTTCCCCGGGACGTGCTGAGGCCCAAGAACACCTGGAAGGACAAAGCTGCCTATGACAGGGCTGCCGGGGAGCTTACGCGCCGGTTCCGGGAAGCCTTCAGGGAGTTTGAAACAAAAGTGCCGTCCTCGGTCACAGCCTCGGGCCCGAAATAGGAAAGGATGGGGTTTGCATACCTGTTCCAAGGCATGCGCCGCAATTCCGGGATCGTTATTCCCGTACTTCAAAATCCAGGCCGGTAATATCCCCGTTGTGGATCAGGATCTCCCGGGTTTCCGGGATGAAGGTAAAAGCTGTGTCCGAAGGAGCGATCAGGTAATTGCCGTTTTCTAGATCTGTGAACCTGTAGTTGCCCGTGGCCCCGGTTAAGGTGAAGGAAGACCCTCGGTAGGGAAAGACAGCGATAAGGTCGATCTCGATATCTTCAATCCCGGAGTTGAATGAGGTAACCGTCCCCGAAATATTGCTCAGGGGAAACGTTTCGACGCAAACCACCCTGCTTCTTTTTTCCTCCCAGTTGATCCACAGTAAGCTCGAGAATATTTCGCTGCAATCCTCATCTCCATTTTCGTAGTAATAATCATCCTCACAATACTCACAGTAGCCATAGGATGATTCGACGACGTAGCAGTAAAGGGTTGCTGGAGCCAAACCGCTATCTTCGTATTGCCACAACCCGGACCCCACCAGTTTGCCGTTTCTGTAGACAGAATAGTCGATGCTGCAGTGGCCTGCACAATAGTCGTAAGCAGGACCATCCCAGAAAAGGACGATCGTGTGGGGAGATTCAGGCACGGCTCCCAGATTTTCAGGTTTCGGCGGGTCGCAAATCAGGTTGCCACAGCCTGAGGTAAGAAGGGCAAGCCAGACGGCGCTTACACATGCCATTGTTATTTTATTCCCGGTGACGTGCATGGCTTCACCACCCGAAAAAGCGATGCGGTCTCACCAGTGGTATCCGAAGAGGATGCCGAAATGCTCTCCCCCGGCATCGACGTCCACGCCGCCGATGGTCACATCGGCGAAAGAGTATTTGATCTCGAAACCTAAATTCAACGATCTGGTGATTTCCCAGTACACTCCGCCGCCTATCCACGCACCGACGGCCTCGTCAGAATCGAAAAACGAACCGATTCCCGGGGCGAAAACGATCGATTCTGCGGTGATATAGGATATTCCCCCTCCAATGAAGGGGCGAGCGCGGGGGAAGTGGTCCCAGATTTTTCGCACCCCGATATTGAGCTCCGAGGTCTCGCTCTTCGCCTCGATAAAAGAGCCGAGGGCAGGGTCGAACTCAATCTCGCTGATATCCCCGCGCAGATAGTCGAGGGCGATATTAACCGGCCACCCCTCCTGCCTGAAATCGAGTTCAATGCCCCACTCGTCCTGCTCGTGGGCGGGTCTCCATTCGCTTTCTTCGAGAAATTTGCCTCCAAGGAAAAGGTTCATGTTTCCTGTCCACCTGTTTTGGTAGTCCGCATATGCATTTGCACAAAAAGCAGAGAGGATCACAACAATCAAGGCGAGGGAAGGTAAACATTTCTGAATGTGCGGTATTTTATTCATACAACACCTCCAGGATCATGTTCTGGCGATTATGGTGGCGACTCCTTTTTCCCATTTAAAATTCCAAAGATATTGTTAAAATAATTGTTGAATATCGAAATATTAATTTTTCATAATTTTTCATAACAAATATTATATCGATTGTCAATATATTTTTTATAAGAATATTTTATAATTCGATTAATCAAAAATTCAGCTATATTCCCACATGAATTAGCTTGACTATCATTTTTATTGCATTTAATATAAGTTCAGAAACTAAAATGTTTCGATACAAAAATAAGAAAAGGGGTGAACCATGGGAAAGTCCACGGAAATGTTGATCTACGAAATGAGCCTCAGGGTCCGTCTGTTCAGGATGTTCACGGGTACCGAAAACAATCCCGGAAATTTGACGGACCGCGAAATTCTGATTCTGGAGCTTTTGAGCATGCAAGACAGCATGAGCATATCGGAAATTGGGGCACTGTGCCCCACGGTGAGCGGCAGCACGATCTCCACGACGATCACGAAGCTGTGGAAGGAGAACAAGCTCGTCAATAAGCAGATACTCCCGGAAAACCAGAGGGTGACGGCGGTGAGCCTGACCGATGAAGGGAGGCGGGTGGTCGAGGAGATTAAAAGAGCAAAATCGAAGCTCTACAGAACTATAGGCGAATCTCTCGAATTATCACCCGAAGAGGACGTGCTGTTTCAAAAAATCCTTGCCAACGCCATCGTTTATTTCGATAAGAAACTCAACTTGAGGTGATTGGGCCCCTTAGCCGGTAAAGACTCGCAGTTCCCGCAAATATTTTTGCTCTGATCATCCCTGTTTTTTCCATTCAATTATTCTCTTTTAAAAGACGATAAAGAGATATGGGTAAAAGCGTCCGGAAGCGTTTAAAGCAAAGAGTTGTCCGGGAGAACTGGATGAAATTGTCTATATTCCGGTATGTGTATGGGGTTTTGTAACGGAGCGAACCATTGGGATAAATGGTATATAACAATGAGATTGTCGGCGAAATGTTTGGCTTTATTCATTGCTTTTCTGATTGTCTTTTCCTGTGCGGGGAAAAAGGGCAGGGTTGAGAAAGACGGAAAGAGCGTTTCGACAGAAAGCAAGGTTCAAACGAATGTGAAGGAACAGCTCGCTTTTCTTCTCGATAGGAGACAGTACGATGAGGCGCTCAATCTGATCACGTGGGATATCAAGAGCGGGAAAGATGAACTCATTTACGCGAATGAGTATTCGAGGGCGATAAACGGGATGATCTTTCAGGGAAAGAAACATCTCGGCAGCGGCGATTATGAAAAATCGGGATCTGTTTTCAAAAGAGTCCTGGACGATCTGCCGAAAAACAATTTATTGCAGAATAAAGTAGTCGAAAAAAGAGAAAAAATAAAGGGTTACATCCAGCTATCGTCGGAGAAGCTCATGGAGGAAGGGCTGGAAAGGTACAGGGCGGGCAACCTCGGGGAAGCCGTTTTGATATGGAAAAAGATATTAATATTCAACCCCGACTTTGCCGAAGCGAAGCGGGCCATAGAGACGGCATCCATTCAAATCGACAGTCTCAACTCCTTCGAAAAGGAAAATCATTAAAATCCTCAAATACCGTGCTCTTCTGCTGCCCGGAGGCAGCGACGCAACGTATTGCCGATGACAGGTAATCGAGCCGTTTAAGGGTATTTTTGCGAACTCATACTTATCGGTGACCCGGGCGGAAATTCTTCCCTTTCCGAGCGGAAAACGTTGTTATATATCCGGCTCATCTCCGTTCAATCGAAGGTGTTTCTTCTTGACAGATGGAAAAATCATGTGATAATTCGTAAAGATAGGTTGGGGATATTGGGAGATAGAGAGTAACGGGACTTTGTGATCTCATCGAAAGATTATCGCTGATGAGATGAAAGGTCATTGTGCCTGCGGTTTTTTATCTCTTCCAATGTTAGCTTCGCATTTATTGTCAAACTCATATGACGTAATACATCGCATATGCCGATAGCGGGGGTCAGGTGGGGTCTCACGAAAGCGGGGGGTTGCGGGGACTCCAGAAAGGGTAACTATCTCCACTTTTAAGGTGGGTAAATCAATGGGAAAAACTACCGTACATACTGTGCCCTGCGTCTTGGATGACGGCGCGAAAATTGCGGTTATCGGAGGCGGCCCGACGGGTTCTTTCTTCAGCATCTTTGCCCTCAAAATGGCAAAAATGATAGACAAAGAATTGGATCTCACCATTTTCGAGCCCAAAGATTTTACGAAAGACGGTCCCGGTGGCTGCAACCGGTGCGGGGGAGTTATCTCAGAGCTCCTCGTCCAGATGCTGGCCATTGAGGGCATCAATCTCCCCGATTCGGTCATCAGGAAGGGAATAAACTCCTATAATCTCCACACAGAGCAGGGGGACGTCTATATAGCGACACCCTCATTTGAGAAGAGTATCGCGACGGTTCACAGGGGAGGCGGGCCGAAGGGAGTTGCGGAAACAGAGAAGGAGAGCTTCGACGGCTTTCTGTTGAGTGAGGCGAAAAAGGAGGGTGCCACGCACAAGTTGGTGATGATCGACCGGCTGGATAAGAAAAACGGAAAGCCCGTGCTTTTTTCGCGCGGCCAGGAAATCGGGGAGTTTGACCTCGTTGTGGGGACATTCGGCCTGCAGAGCCGGGCGGCCAGGCTCTTTGAAAATTTCGGCTTCGGCTATACACGCCCGCAGACCATCACCGCCGCGATAGGGGAGATCGGCCTGGATAGAAGCATAATATCTGAATACTTCGGAAATTCCATTCACCTCTTTTTGCTCCCCACGAAGGATATAAAATTCGGCGCCATGATCCCCAAGGACAGTTACGTAACGCTGTGCGTACTCGGTAAAAATGTGACGGGAAAAGTGGTGGATGATTTCATGGCCCATCCGAAGGTAAGAGCTGTTTTGCCCGAATCGATCCCGCTGAAACTTAACTGCCGCTGCTTTCCGAAGATGAACGTGGGCGCACCGAAAAAGCCCTTTTCGGACAGGGTGGTCACCTGCGGAGATGCCGGCTCCACGAGGCTTTACAAGGACGGAATCGGCGCCGCTTACATCATGGGAAAGGCAGCTGCGCAAACCATTGTGTTCCACGGGGTTGGAAGTGAGCATTTTCATGAGCATTACCTCCCCGTTTATAAAAATATCGTGAACGACAATCTCTACGGGCGATTCCTCTTCGCCGTTACCGATATTTACCGCAAGAACAGGGTATTTTGCAAGGGGATGCTCTCCGTTGTTAAAAAAGAGCAGGCGGATCAAAACAGCTCCAAGATATTAAGTTCCATCCTCTGGGACATGTTTACCGGAAACGAGCGCTATAGGAACGTCTTCCAGCGGACGCTGGACGTAAGGATGAATATCGAACAGGTAAAGACCATTGTCAGGAATTTTTCAGGAGGGAAAGATGACTGAAGGCGAACTCGGAAAAGTTTATACCGATGATGAGATCATCTTCAAGGAAGGCGACAGGGGCGAGGAGATGTTTGTCATTCAATCGGGCAGGGTGAAGATAACGAAGAAAACCTCAACCGGTGACCTGCTTATCGCAACCCTCGAGCCCGGTGAGATCTTCGGCGAGATGGCCCTTTTTGACAAGCTCTCCCGCTCGGCAACCGCAATGGCGGACGGTGAAACCAGGGTTTTGAGCATAGACAAGAAAAAGCTCTTCACCTCCATCAGCAGGGACCCCATGCTCGTTTTAAATATCCTCGAGGCCATGAGCAGGAGGATCAGGAAGCTCAACGATGACCTGAAGGGATTGAGGCATCAGAAGCTCGAAGCCGCCAAGATGTACCTCGATGTGGACGAGGCCTGCGCTCTCATCCTGGAAAAAGTAAAAGCTCTCGTGCCCGCTGAAAATGGATCCGTCATGCTGATCGACGAAGAGTCGAAAGCACTCACTATCAAGTCCGCTTACGGCAGCGAATCTGACCGGAAGATGAAGCTTTCACCGGGAGAGGGAATAGCCGGGAACGTGCTCAAAACCGGAAGGGCGGAAATGATTAACAACGTCTCGACAGATGGCCGGTTCATCGAGGGAGAGCTCCGGATACAGTCGATTATCTGCGTGCCCCTTCGGTGGAAGTATTATAATCTGGGTGTGCTGAATCTCAGCAACGCTTCAGAGAAAGTGTTCACCATCGATGATCTGAAAATGCTCGATGTCCTGGCCATATATGCGGGAATTGCGATTCAAAACGCGAAGGTTTCCACCAACCTACAAGCCCTGACCGAGAAAATCCTCATAAATGTTTCGGCACTCGATATATCGTGATTTTTTTATCTCAGTCGGGCTTTCCTTTTCGTTTCGTTATCTTCGTTCTCATTTCCCGGTGAAACCGAATAATTGCATTATCGGCATCGATAACCTGCCCGGTTACCGTCGATCGTCAAATAACTAAACTCACTGATTTTACTCGGAAATACAGCTTTTTCAATTATAGTTCCGTGCATCATAGAATAACCCGTTGCACTTACAAGAACTTAAATGAACGTACGTGAGGTGGAGGTATCAAATTTGGAGAAACACATTTTCTAAAGGCGAACAAATTGAGATAACGTTTTAAAAAACTGCATTCCTTGATAAATCTGATGAATTTCCCTCCTAAATGTGAGTAAAATTTTTCACCCGGATAGTCCGTGTAGAATGCAGTTCTTATTTTAAATCAAGAGGTTACGTTTATGGAACGGATATTGCTTAAATTTTATCAAGCGAACAGTCAATATTGGTAATTAAAGTTAATAGCTTCTAAAATAAAGCAAGTTACGAAAATATAAAACATTATTCCGAATTTAAGGATACTTCTTGACAATACCGAGTATTTATCATACTTTAATGGTTAAACCCAACTCAATTTTTTCATTTGCTGTCAGCCTTATCCAGGAAAGGGATGGGGATGTGTATTTCCACTGTCGGTTATCCTGTCACCAAGAGTTTTCATTAGATCATCGATTTAACACCGTCCAAACACATCTTTGAAGGGATTGGGGGAGTACTGACAGGCCAGGACGGAGGTAGGAAGGATAATTTCACCGTTATTGGTGAAGGGATACCTTTCTCCGATACAGGTTAATTGTCATACAATTTTATCTTGTGAAAGGGGGTGATGCAGGCAAATTCGATATATTTAGGAGGGAGGAATAGCAGCAGACAAGTTCAAGATAGGAAATAGACGAGGTTGAGAGAGTTAAAGGGGGGAAAGTGATGAGAAAATTATCGAAATTTTTGATTTTAACGGTGGTAATCGCCGCGGTTGCGCTGTTCGCAGCGACCGAGGCAGGGGCATTTAACCAACCGGGCTTTAATGGACTCGGTGTATGCGATGGCACGGAACCTGCTGGGGGCCGGCTATCCGGTCACGGTGTGGAGTCGCA